>NZ_RFLV01000001.1:1200000-1574077 GCF_004920405.1 Pseudomonas leptonychotis | reverse complement strand
GTGCTGGGTAGCCTGATGCTGGTATCGATCGGGCTGAATATCTACAGCACATTCAGCACTGACGATGGGCCGCGTATTCAAGCGCTGGAAAAACAGCTGCTAAAGCTTGAGCGGCAGCTGGCGGTGCAACAGACCGCGTTGAACAACCAGGAAGAACTGCTGGTCAGTCAGCAAGCGTCGCAGCTCACGGGCATGTTCGACCGCGCAGAAAACCCCGACAGTCTCGCCGAGGTGAGCAAGGTGTTGCAGGCTCAAGAGCGCGATTATCAACAGGTCATGCAAGGGCTGAAGGTGGGGATGCGCGACCTGGCCAATATGCTGCCGGGCTCACGTAGCTGGCTGGCGCATTATGAGGAGGCGATTGATCGCGCCCAGCTCAACAGCCGTCAGCGCAGTGAGGAAATTCAGGCCTGGAAAGACAAGGCCCAGCAGCCTACCCCGGTAGCCAAGCCACCGGGTACTGCGGTTGATCCGGGCTGATGCATTAGCCCATATGGTAAAAGGCCAACTTGTTGCCATCCAGATCGCGGAAGTAGCCGCCATAAAAGCCCGGTATGCGTTCGCCGGGTGCGCCTTCGTCGCTTGCGCCCAGCTCGATAGCTTTGGCGTAGAGTTTATCTACCCCTTCGCGGGAGCCGGCGGCCAAGGCCAGCATGTTGCCGTTACCGGGAGTGGGTGCTTGCTTGTCATAGGGTAGGCATATGGCAAACATCGGCTGGCCTTTGGCGACGCCATAAAAGGCGATACGGCCCATATCCATCACAATCTTGGCGCCCATTTCGGCGAGCAAAGGGGTGTAAAAGGCCTTGGCTTTTTCCATGTCAGTGGTGCCGACTGTTGTGTATCCGATCATTGTTCAGTCCTCGTGGTGGGTCTTCTATGAAGGATGCAGCTTGCTCCTTGAGTGTATCGGGCGCTAGCGCATCAGTTGGCTGAATGATGGGCACAAAAAACCCGGGCAAGCCCGGGCTTTTTATTACAACAGGTATTAGCCGTTCTGGCGGATACCGGCAACCAGCCATGGCTGGTTGTCACCGGCCGCACGCTCCATGCGCCAGCTTTCGCTGAACACTTCACCCTGGTCAAACCGCGAGGTTTTGGCCACACCGGTGAAGGTCAGGGTCGCGACGGCTTTGTCGCTGAGATCATCGACGCCATCCAATTGCACATCGAGGTTGTCAACGTAGGTGGACTGGAAGCCATCACCCAGGTCGGCCCGCTCGCGGCTGAGGAACTCAAGCAGCTGCGGGGTGACGAACTCGGCGATCTGGCTCATCTCGTTGGCATCCCAGTGCTGTTGCAAGCTGAGGAAGTGCTCACGACCGGCGCTGATAAAGCTCTGCTCGTTGAACCAGGCCGGCGCGTTGATCACGGGCTTGATGGCTGCAGCGCTGCTGCCGCCAAAGATTGGGGCTGCTGGGCTCGCTGCTTCACGCTGCATCGGTGCGCCGTTAGCTGTAGCCGGGTTGGCTTGCTGGCGACGGGCGGCGAGGAAACGGAACAGCAGGAAGGCGATCAGGCCGAAAATCAGCATGTCCATGATCTGCAGGCCTTCAAAGCCGTCACCCATAAACATCGAGGCCAGCAGGCCACCGGCGGCCAAGCCAGCCAATGGGCCTAACCAGCGTGAGGCACCGCTAGCTGCAGCGGGCTGGCGACCGGCTGTAGCCGGTGCCGCGGATTGCTGGGTGGGCGCCTGACGCGCCTGATGGCTCGGTGCGGAGCCGAAAGATTTACCGCCGCCCAGACGCTTGGCCTCGGCTTCGAAGCTCATGGTAAGACCCAGGCTAAGGCACATGGCCAGGGCGACACTGAGAAAACGCTGCATAGTTAGCTGTCTCTTGATGATTGGATCTACGCGCGGCATCTTGCCCGGCGAGGCTGTGACTGGCTAGACCTAGAATGTTTCCGGCTTTTACCTGTGGCCGGCCGTATCGCGCCGGGGGTTGGATCAGGCCATCTGTGGTGATGGGTATCGCTGCTCTCAACCCATCCTACGGCTGGGGTTTAGCGCCAGTTGTAGAGTTCTTTCTCCGACAGCTGGTGCATCTGGCTGACCTGGGCTTGGAACGCTTGCATCGAGGCCCAGATGCGACCATTCAGCTCGCTCTGTGCGGCCAGCTCACCCAGTACCACGGTGCTTTCGCGGCGCATGGCGTCCAGCACGTCATCGGGGAAGCGCTTGAGTAGGGTGCCTTCCTGCTTCAACTGATCGAGCGCCATGGCGTTGTGGTAGACGTAATCGTCGAGCATGTCTTGGTTAGCGGCGCGGGTGGCTTCAGTAAGGATCGCCTGCAGGTCGGCCGGCAGGCTGTCGAGCGCCTTCTGGTTGATCAGCAGTTCGAGTACCGCCTGCGGCTCCTGCCAGCCGGGGTAGTAGTAGAACTTAGCCGCCTTGTGCAGGCCGAAGGCCAGGTCGTTGTAAGGGCTGACCCAGTCAGTGGCATCGATGGCGTTGGTTTGCAGGGCCGTGAACACTTCACCGCCCGGCAGGTTAACGGTGGTGGCGCCAAGTTTGCTCAGCACTTCGCCGCCCAGGCCTGGCATGCGGATTTTTAAGCCTTTGAGGTCATCCAGCGAGTTGATTTCCTTGTTGTACCAACCGCCCATCTGCATGCCGGTATTGCCCACTGCCAATGGCTTTACACCAAAGGGTGCATAGGCTTCGTCCCACAGGGCTTGGCCGCCGCCCTTGCTCAGCCAGGCATTCATCTCGCTGGTCGATAGACCAAAGGGTACGGCGGTGAAAAATTGTGCGGCCGGCACCTTGCCCTTCCAGTAATACGCCGCGCCATGACCCAGCTCCGCGGTGCCGCGTGACACTGCATCGAACACTTCCAATGGCGGCACCAGCTCGCCACCGGCATAGACTTTGATCGTCAGGCGGCCGTTGCTCATGGTCTTGACCCGCTCGGCGAGACGCTCGGCGGCGGTGCCCAGACCGGGGTAGTTTTTCGGCCAGGCGGTGACCATTTTCCACTGGAAGCTTTCTGCGGCAGGCGACTCTGCGGCAGGCGTGGCGGCAGGTTCTTCCTTGCAAGCGCTCAGGCCGAGGGCGGCGAGCAGGACGCTGGCAAGCAGCAGAGGGCGACGGATCATTAGGGCTTCCTTATTATTTGAAAAAACGGTCGATCACAGGGGTCGGGTGGATCACGCTTTTTTCATCCACCCTCGCAGTTGGCGGATGGGTGCAGCGTCATCCACCCTACAGGGACGGCTTTTACAGCGCTTGCAGCTTGGCGTAACTCAGCATCAGCCACTTGCTGCCTTCACTCTCGAAATTCACCTGCACCCGCGCCTGCGCACCGCTGCCTTCGAAGTTGAGGATGGTGCCTTCGCCAAACAGTGAATGTTGCACGCGCTGGCCGAGGTTAAAACCGGTGTCCGGCACGGCGCTGCCGGCGAACAGGTGACTGTCGTTGCTGGCGCCGCCCACGTTGCGACTCACTGCGCCGAACGGCCGGCTGACGCTGTTGGACAGGCGCACTTCCTGAATCAGTTGCGGCGGAATTTCGCGGACGAAACGCGACACCTTGTTGTAGGTCTCGGTGCCATACAGGCGCCGGGTTTCGGCGTAGGTGATGACCAGCTTGCTCATGGCGCGGGTGATACCGACGTAAGCCAGGCGGCGTTCCTCCTCAAGGCGGCCGGGTTCTTCCAGGCTCATCTTGTGCGGGAACAGACCTTCTTCCATGCCCACCAGAAACACCTGGGGAAACTCCAGGCCCTTGGCGCTGTGCAGGGTCATCAGCTGGATGCTGTCTTCATTTTCTGCCGCTTGGGTGTCGCCGGCTTCCAGCGAGGCGTGGCTTAAGAAGGCTTGCAGCGGGCTCAGCTCGTCGTCTTCGTTGTTGTCGAAGGTGCGCGCGGCGCTGACCAGCTCTTCCAGGTTTTCGATGCGCGCCTGGGCTTTTTCGCCTTTCTCGGCCTTGTGATAAGCGATCAGGCCGCTCTGCTCGATCACCGTCTGGGTCATCAGGTGCAGAGACATGTCCTGCGCTTTGGCCGACAGGTTGTTGATCAACTCGATAAACCCGGCCAGGGCACCCGAGGCGCGAGCCGGCAGCGTTTTGGCAGCGACCATCAGGTTGATGGCGCCCCACATCGACACCTCATGGGCACGGGCGTATTCGCGGATCGCCTCGATGCTCTTCTCGCCAATGCCACGCGCCGGCACGTTGATCACCCGCTCCAGCGCCGCGTCGTTGCCGCGGCCGTCGAGCAGGCGCAGGTAGGCCATGGCGTTCTTGATTTCGGCGCGTTCGAAGAAGCGCTGGCCGCCATAGATGCGGTAGGGCACTTTTTCGCGCAGCAGGGCCTCTTCAAGTACCCGCGACTGGGCGTTGGAGCGGTAGAGAATGGCGATTTCGCTGCGCTTGAGGCCGTCCTTGCGCAGGGCATCTTCAATCGTCTCGACCACATAGCGCGCTTCGTCGTGTTCATTGAAGGCCGAGTACAGGTTGATCGGCTCGCCGTCGTCGTCTTCGGTCCACAACTCTTTACCGAGACGCCCCTGGTTATTGGCGATCAGCGCGTTAGCGGCTTTAAGGATGCCGGCCGTGGAGCGGTAGTTCTGCTCCAGGCGGATCATCTCGGCATCGGCAAAGTCAGTGGAAAACTGCTGGATATTCTCGATTTTCGCCCCGCGCCAGCCATAGATCGACTGATCGTCGTCCCCGACCACCATCATGCTGTCACCGCCCTTGGCGAGCAGGCGCAGCCAGGCGTACTGCACGGCGTTGGTGTCTTGGAATTCGTCGACCAGCACATGGCGGAAGCGCCGCTGGTAATGCTCCAGCAGGCCCGGCTTGTCGCGCCACAAATCGAGCGCACGCAGCAGCAGCTCGGAAAAGTCGATCACTCCGGCGCGCGCGCAGGCGGCTTCGTAGCCCTCATAGATTTTCAGCATGGTGGCGAGGAACAGGTCGCCGCCGGGCTGAATATTCTTCGGTCGCAGGCCTTCGTCTTTTTGCCCGTTGATAAACCACTGCGCCTGCTTGGGCGGCCAGCGCTGCTCATCCAAGCCCAGCTCGCGGATCACCCGCTTGACGATGCGCTGCTGGTCATCGGAATCAAGAATCTGAAAGTTTTCCGCCAGCCCGGCTTCCTGCCAGTGCGCACGCAGCAGGCGATGGGCCAAACCGTGGAAGGTGCCGACCCACATGCCGGCTGGGCTCACGCCGAGCATCTGCTCGATGCGGTGGCGCATTTCGGCAGCGGCCTTGTTGGTGAAGGTCACCGATAAGATGCTGTGTGGCGAAGCGTTCTCGATCTGGATCAACCAGGCGATACGGTGCACCAGCACGCGGGTTTTACCGGAGCCAGCACCGGCCAGCACCAGTTGGCGGCCCACGCGCGCGGCTACAGCCTGGCGTTGGGCATCATTAAGAGAGGCAATCAGGAGTTCGGGGTCATTTTGCATCGCGGCATTCTAGGGGGCTGCGTCAGGCAGGGCAAACGGGAGCCGATTCGAACGCGGGCCAGGGTGCGTAATAGACGACCGGCAAGTCAGCTCGACGGGCACAGGTAGGTGCTGACTGCACTGGTCGAAGGTTTGTTCTCGATGGTGTGAATTGGCGCACGTCCTGCTTGGGCGATGCGTCTAGCTCGCGTATGCTGCGCCGACGTTTAGGCAATCATTACAAGAAAATCGCCTATGACCGCATCGACTTTATTTGCGCCCGCAAGTGGCCCTACGCCAACGTCCTCTCGGGAAGTGGCTCAGCTGTTTGCGACTGATATAGCTGCCGAACGCACCCGCATGCTCTACCAGGGCTCGCAGGTGCCGACCCTGTTTATGCTGCTCAGCGGGGTGGTGTGTGCCTTCCTGTTGTGGGGCCTGCTGTCGCCGTTGTTGTTGATCGGCTGGTCGATCTGGCTGGTGATCCTCGCCGTATTGCGCCTGGTGCAGGTGCGGGCCTTTAACAAAGCCTTGCCTAGCCGACAGGCCGAACGCCATTGGCGCCGTCTATTTCTGCTCGGTGCTGGGGCTTCCGGGTTGACCTTGGCGTTTGCCGTCATCGCTCTGGTGCCGGCGGATGTGTTTTATCTGCAGGCGCTGATCTATGGCTTGATTGGCGCAGCGATTCTTTCTGCCAGCGTGGCTTATGCCATCAGTTTCAGCGCCTTCCTGACCTTCGCCTTGCCCTGCCTGCTGCCCTCGGTGGGTTACCTGCTGCTCAGTGATAATCCCGTACAGCGCGGCTGGGGCCTGCTTGGCAGCATTTTGCTGTTGTCCCTGCTGGTGGTGGCCTGGCAAGTCAACCGGCTGGTGCAGCGCAGCCTGCTGCAGCGTTTTCACAATCAGGCGCTGATCAGTAATCTGGAGCACGCCAAACAGCAGGCCGAAGGTCTCAACGGCGAGTTGGCGCATGAAGTAGAACAACGCCGCCGCGCCGAGCGCGAGCTGCGCAGCGCCCATGGTGAGCTGGAAATGCGTGTGGCCGAGCGCACCCTGGAGCTGGATGAAACCACCTATGCCCTGACTAAGAGCCGTGCACGCCTGACCCTGGCCATTGAGGCCAGCGAGCTGGGCCTGTGGGACTGGGACCTGCAGAGCGATGAAGTGCACCACTCGCGGCTCAAGGAAATATTTGGTCTGGAGCCGGATGAGGTAAAGGTCATGCTGCGCGACCTCAAGCCGCGCCTGCACCCGGATGATCTGTCGGTGCTGCGTCGCGCGCTGGTCGAGCACATGAAAGGGCGCAGCGAGGACTACCAGGTCGAATACCGTATCAAACACGCCAACGGCCACTGGGTGTGGATCGAAGACCGTGGCCGTGCGGTTGAACGCGACGCAGAAGGCCGGGTCATGCGCATGCTCGGCACCCGCCGCGACATCAGCGCGCGCAAGGTTCAGGAGCAACAGCAACAACTGGCCGCCACAGTGTTTGAGGCCGCCAGTGAAGGCATCGTGATTCTTGATCCGGACTACCGTCTGTTATCGGTCAACCAAGCCTTCAGTGACGTCACCGGCTATCGCCAGGATGAAGTGGTCGGCAAAAGCGTGATCAGCCTGATCAACAGTGGTGACAGCCGCCGGCAGTACCAGATGATCCGCCTGGAGCTGGAGCACAGCGGCAGCTGGCGTGGCGAATTGATTGAAACGCGCAAGAACGGTGAGCTCTATCCACAGTGGCTGCAGCTCAATGTGGTGCGCGATTCGCGGGATAACGTTAGCCACATTGTCGGGTTTTTCGCCGATTTGTCCTCGCGGCGTGAGGCGGAAGAGCGTTTGCGCTACCTCTCGCACTATGACGAGCTGACCGGCCTGGCCAATCGCAGTCTGTTCAAGGAGCGGTTACACGAAGCCAGCCAGCGGGCACGCCAGAGCGGCCGTAGTATCGCGTTGCTGCATGTCGATCTGGACCGCTTCAAGCTGCTCAACGACAGCCTCGGCCATGAAGTGGCGGATCAGTTGCTGCGCCAGGTCAGCCGCCGCCTGACCCAAACGGTACCGGAAGCGGATACCTTGGCGCGGTTGTCGGGTGACGAGTTCGCCATTCTCATCGACTCTTACGGCAGTCTTTCCAGCCTGGCGCGCTTGGCCAGCCGTTTGCTCAGCAAACTGCGCATGCCGATGACCTTGGGCGGGCATGAACTGGTCGTCAGCGCCTCGGTGGGCATCAGCTTGCTGCCGGACAATGCGCGGGAAATTTCTGCGCTGGTCAGCCAGGCCAACATGGCCATGCAACATGCCAAGCACCTGGGCGGTAATACCTTCCAGTTTTTCACTGATAACCTGCAGGCCTGCACCCTGGAGCGCCTGCAACTGGAAAACCAGCTGCGCAAAGGCATCCAGGAAGGCCAGCTGGAGGTGTTCTACCAGCCCAAGTTATGCCTGGCCGACGACAGCCTCAATGCTGCCGAAGCGCTGGTGCGCTGGCGTCATCCCGAGCTGGGCCTGGTGCCGCCGAGCGACTTTATCGGCCTGGCCGAAGAAACCGGGTTGATCGGCGCGATTGGCGAATTTGTCCTGCGTCAGGCGTGTAAGCAAGCGTATGCCTGGCAAGCGCAAGGTCTGGCGCAAATTCGCGTGTCGGTAAACCTCTCGGTGCATCAGTTGCGCCAGGGCAACCTGCTTAGCCTGGTACGCCAGGTGCTCGATGAAACGGGATTGGCACCACAGTTTCTTGAATTGGAACTGACCGAAAGTCAGCTGCTCGATAACGTGGAAAGCGTCATCAGTACCTTCCGTCAGCTGCGCGAGCTGGGGATTAAGCTGGCGATTGATGACTTTGGCACCGGCTATTCCTCGCTCAGCTACCTCAAGCGCTTCCCCGTCGACTA
Source organism: Pseudomonas leptonychotis (assembly GCF_004920405.1). Lineage (NCBI taxonomy): Bacteria > Pseudomonadati > Pseudomonadota > Gammaproteobacteria > Pseudomonadales > Pseudomonadaceae > Pseudomonas > Pseudomonas leptonychotis. Next base: position 1,565,788 of record NZ_RFLV01000001.1, on the reverse strand, counting down.
CGTGAAGATCGACCAGACCTTTATCCGCGACCTCACCCCCGGCAGCGAGGACGCCGCCATCACCCGCGCGATCATTGCCATGGCCCACAGCCTGGAACTCAAGGTGGTGGCCGAGGGTGTGGAAACCCAGGCGCAGATGGACTTTCTCAAGAGCCAGCGCTGCGACGAAATTCAGGGTTACCTGATCAGCAAGCCCGTGCCGGCTGAGCAGTTCGCCCAACTGCTGCGCGAGCAGGGCGACAAGTTTTAGGCGGCGGCTGGCGAGCGGCTTGTCTGGCGCCCACCTGCCCGCTACTGTCGCGCTTTTGCTGACTCGCAGGATGCCTTAGATGCAGCCCACTTCTGCCGCCCCCGCTGCTCGCCCGGCCAATGCCACGCTGATCCTGCTGGCTTCGCTGTACTGCGCTCAAGGTTTGCCCTCGGGGCTGATGGCGCATTCGCTGCCGGTATTGCTGCGCCAGCATGGCGTCGATCTGGCGCTGATCGGCCTATTAAAGTTGCTGGCGCTGCCCTGGCTGCTCAAGGTGCTCTGGGCGCCGTGGGTGGACCGCCTGGCATCGCCACGGCTGGGGCATCACCGGGGCTGGATCTTGCCGTTGCAGATGGGCGTTATTGCGGTGATTGCGAGCTTGGCGCTGATGGATCCCGAGCGGCTATTCGACAGCCAATTTCTGCTGCTGATCGGTTTGCTGCTGATCAACCTGGCGGCCTCGACCCAAGATATTGCCACCGATGGCTTGGCCGTACGCCTGTTGCCGGAGCGCTGGCGCGGGCTGGGCAATAGCCTGCAAGTCGGCGGGTACAAGATCGGCATGCTGGTCAGCGGCAGTGGTTTGCTATTGGCGATGGATACCTTCGGCTGGCACCTGAGCCTGGCGTTGGTGGCGGTGTTGCTGGTGTTGATGACGCTGCCGATCTGGCGCTTTAACGAGCGGCGCGAGCTGCCGTTTCAGCCGGCACAGGCCGAGCCTGCCGGGCCGGGGCTGTTGCTGCGGCATTACCGTGGTTTGTTGCTGCAACCCGGCATGCTGTTCTGGTTGGCGGTGCTGCTGAGCTTCAAGCTGGGTGATGCGCTGGGCTCACCGATGATCAAGCCGATGCTGGTGGACCAGGGCTGGAGCAATGCCGAGCTGGGCCAATTGACCTTGATCAGCAGCCTGGCCGGAATTGCCGGCGCGTTTCTCGGCGGCCTGCTGTATGCGCGCATCGGCGCGCTGCGCGCGCTGTTGCTGTTCGGTCTGTTGCAGGCCTGTGGGATCGCCGCCATGGCCGTACTGGTGAATGCCGGCGGCAGCATTGGTTTGGTCTATCTGGTCGCGTTGTTTGAGCAGACCGCCGATGGCATGTCCACGGTGGCGCTGTTCGCGGTGATGATGCGCCAGTGCCGGCCCGAGCATGAGGGCGCGGACTTTACCCTGCAGGCCAGTGTGCAGCTGCTGCTGGCCGGGCTGGTGGGGGCTACCAGCGGTTGGCTGGCTGAGCAGCTGGGCTTTGCCAATCTGTTTATCAGTGCCGGTGTAATGGGCTTGCTGGCACTGCCCATCGTGCTGCTGTATTTCTGGCGCGCTGCTCGGCCGGTATCACGCGTGGCATAAGTCGCCGGTTTAACGGCCGTTGTCCCTGTTGGAGGCTCTCGATTCCTGCCTGCGCCTTGTGTTGCTTGCCCGGCAGGCGCTCAACCGGAGCAAAGATGGCTGCCTTTGTGCTTTGCGCGGGTAATCCTGCGGGCCTGTCCGGATTGAGTAAGAGGTGCGTATGCGCAAACCCGCGAGCCTGAGTGTCGGCCTGCGTCTGTTGTTGGCGTCACAGGCAATGGCCCCGTTGAGCGTCAAGCTGGGGCTGGTGCAGCAACTGGGGGCGGAGAAAGCCGCGCTGCTGGCGCCGCATATGCCGCCTGGGCAGTTGCGAGAGCTGATCATGGCCATGCCCATCGAGTTTGCGGCGGCAGTAACCACGCACCTCGACCCACGGTTAATTCTCGACACCTACCTGGGCCTGCCAGACAGCCTGCACCTGGAGGTGGCGCGCCAGCTCTGCGTCGATGGTGCGTTTGCCACGGCCGCGCTGTATGCCGAGTGCCTGTCGGCCAAGCAGATCAAGGTGCTGATTTATGGCATCAATGATGTCGACCATGTACTGCAGATTGCCCGGCATATCGTCGACATGCCGCTGATCAGCGAGAGCCTGCGCAGTTTTTCCACCGGCTACCTGTGCAAGCTTACCGAGGCGGCAGTGCTGGATCGCAACCTGCCGGTGGCCGCTCAGGTGCTGGGGGGCTTGTCGCTGGCGCGGCAGGCGGATGTTTGTGCGGGGTTGCAACCGGCGACCCTGCGCAGGCTGTTGCCACTGCTGCTGTTGATCAGTGGCGATGGTTTGCGCAAGCAGCTGCCGGAAGCCGTGCTGCAGGTTTTTGAGCAGCAGTGGGCCTAGATCGCGGCCGCTATTCCATCCACTGCCGTTCGTGGCGTTCGAGCAGGTTGCTGGCCTGTTCCGGGCCATCGCTGCCGGCCGGGTAGGGGCGCGGGCTCTGGTAGTGCTGGTGCCAGCCTTTGATGATCGGGTCGACCCAACTCCAGGCCGCCTCCACTTCATCGCGGCGCATAAACAGAGTCGAGTCGCCTTCGATAACATCCAGCAGCAGGCGCTCATAAGCGTCCCAGCGGCGTTGTTTGTGGAAGGCATTAGCCAGGTTGAGGTCGAGTTCCACCGGTTGCAGGTGCATGCCCTTGCCGGGGCTTTTGCCCATTAATTGCAGGCTGATGCGCTCTTCCGGTTGCAAGCGAATCAGCAGGCGATTGGCTTCGCCACCGCCAAACAGTTGGTGCGGTACGGGCTTGAACTGAATCAGGATTTCCGAGGTTTTATGCCCCAGACGTTTGCCGGTGCGTAGGTAGAACGGTACGCCGGCCCAGCGCCAGTTATCGATTTCCGCCTGCACGGCGACAAAAGTTTCGGTGTCGCTGTCGTTGTCGACGTTCTTTTCGAAGTAATAGGCCGGCACTTCCTGGCCGCCGATTTTGCCAGCGGCGTACTGCCCGCGTACGGTCTTGTCTTGCACGTCGAGCCCGGAGATCGGCTTGAGCGCTTCGAGAATTTTCACTTTTTCGTTGCGCACCGATTCGGCGTCGAAGCGCACCGGCGCTTCCATCGCCACCAGGCAGAGCAACTGCAGCAAGTGGTTCTGGATCATGTCGCGCATGGCGCCGGCTTTTTCGTAGTAGGCGCCGCGGTTTTCCACGCCAAGGGTTTCGCACACGCTGATCTGCACGTGATCGATATGCCCGGCGCGCCACACGGGCTCGAACAGCGCGTTGGCAAAGCGCAGCGCCATCAGGTTCTGTACGGTTTCCTTGCCCAGGTAGTGATCGATACGGAACACCCGCGACTCGTCGAACACCGCGCCGATGGCGGCATTGATCGCCTGGGCTGATTCGAGCGAGTGGCCAATCGGTTTTTCCAGCACGATGCGCGCTTTGGAACCGGCCAAGTTGGCGACTTTAAGGTGCGAGGCGATGTCTTCAAACAGGTCCGGCGCGGTGGCCAGGTAGTAGATACGCACCCGCTCAGGGTCATCGCCCAAACGCTTGCTGAGGCGGCCGAAGTCGGCGCTTTGGCTGGCATCCATGGCGAAGTAATCGAGGCGTGCGGCGAAGCTGGCCCAAGTGCCGTTGTCAAAATCGCTGCGGGCCACCTGGGCCCGGCAGTGGCGTTCGGTGAGGGCTTGGAAGGCGCTGCGGCTATGGGCGCTGCGGGCCAGGGCAAGAATCCGCGTATCGCCATGCAGACGACCGGCGCGATGCAGGTGGTAGAGCGCTGGCAGCAGTTTATGTAGGGCCAGATCGCCGGTGCCGCCAAACACCAGCATGTCGCAGGGAATGCTCAAGGTGGGAACTCCGACTCGGTTTAGCAGTGCGGGGGCGGCGGCCATGTAGTATAACTACAAAACCACTACAACCCGTCGTGCGTCGATCATAACCGAGTCATGGCTTTGATGCGGCGTGCTAGATGGATTCGTTAGCCAAATGTCGAGCCTAAACCTGTGAACCTGTTGCAGCACATTGCCCAGTCGCGTCATCTACTCCGCAAATCGGAACTCAAAGTTGCGGATCATGTTCTGCTCGACCCGGCGTCGGTCATGCACAGCTCCATGGCTGAACTGGCGCACAACGTCGGCATCAGTGAGCCAACCATCGTGCGCTTCTGTCGGGCGATTGGGTGCACCGGTTTTCAGGACCTCAAACTCAAGTTGGCGCAAAGCCTGGCCGCCGGCGCCAGTTTCGGTCAGTTCGCCATTCATGAAGATGATTCGGTGGCAGATTTCAGCCTGAAGATCTTCGACACCACCCTGCATACCTTGATCGAGGTGCGCGAGAAGCTCGACACCCAGGCCTTGCAGCAGGCCATCGCGGCCATCAGCAACGCTCAGCGTGTGGAGTTCTATGGCTTTGGCGCATCCGGCGCAGTAGCGGCGGATGCTCAGCACAAATTCTTCCGTCTGCTGTTAACGGCCGCCGCCTATTCCGACCCGCACATGCAAGCGATGAGTGCGGTGACGCTCAAACCTACCGACGTGGCGATTTGTATCTCGCAGTCCGGGCGCTCCAAGGACCTGCTGATCACTGCCAACCTGGTGCGTGAAACCGGCGCGACCTTGATTACCCTATGCCCGAGCCAGACACCGCTGGCGGATCTGGCCACGGTCAACCTGGCCATCGATGTGCAGGAAGACACCGAGATTTACACCCCGCTGACCTCGCGTATCGCCCACCTGGTGGTGATCGACGTGCTCGCCATGGGCGTGGCCATGGCCCGTGGACCGGGCTTGGTCAACCACCTGAAGAGCGTCAAGCGCAGCTTGCGCAGCCTGCGGTTGTCGCCTAAATCACATAAAAATATCGAAGACTGAACGGCGCTCCGCCAGCGTCAGACGTAATCAGCGCGTCGCGCAATCTACAGCCCGCCCCGTTGGTTTTGTTTGTGTGATGTCATCACTGCGTTATTGCGCGGCCATCAAAGCGTCATATCCGAGGCCGAAGCTAGAACTCCCGTTATTCAGCTTGGGAGTTTTACCCTATGTCTGGCTATTTGGATAAAGCGCAGCCTCACGAAAACAGCGATGCCAAAACGCGGCGTAAGCTGCTTGACCAGCGCCGCATGGAATACCGTCGCGCCATCGAAGCGCATGCCGAAGCGCGTCAGTTGCAGCATGAGTTGATCGACTTTCCGGAGTTGCTTGCAACGCGTTATTTGCACAGCCTGCAGGCTGCAAACGCAGCAAGCGCGCGTTGAATATGCGCTGCTAGGTAATGCGCCTGGAGCCGTCGGTAACGGCGCCAGGCGGCTAGGTCCTACTCGATATTGACGGTGTAATCCTCCACTTCACCGTAATTGAAGGTGCCACACGGCACGGGTGCGGTGTTGTAGCGCATGGCTACACGCAGGCGGGTTTTTCCGGTGGCGGCACCTGCGGGAATTACCAGGTTGCCATTCACCACCGTGCTGAGCGCGCGCGTGGAGGTGAACAGTTCCTCACCTGCGTCGGTGAAGTCACCGTCTTTGTTCAGGTCGACCCAGACCTTCCAGTACTCGTTGTACACAGAGCCGGCAAACTGTGGCGTCAGGCGCAGGCTGTTGCTGCCACGTTGCAGGTTAACCGCCTGACCAATGCGCGCTTCGGTGAAGTCGCTGTAGGTGCTGGCGCCTGAGCTGCGAGAGAAGCTGCCGAGGCTGACCTGGCTGATCCACTCATCGTTGGCATTGCCGCTGGCCGCGCTGCAGTAGTTTGGCTGCACCGGGCCCGAACCGATCACCAGAAACGCGGCTGACAGTGCGCCCCAGGTGCCGGACGCATCGCGCGCGCGGACATAGACCGTGTGCTTGCCAGGCAGCAGCCCCGTGGTGGCGATGTTGCCGGTCAGGCCCTCGGTCTTGCCGTTGAAGCTGCCGTCCAGTGGCTGCAAAGGCATGGCCTGCGCCCCTGACTCCCAGGGTGCTTTGTCGATGTAGTACTCGGCCGCGGTGACATTTTGCGTGGGTTCGGTGCCATTGCGGGTGCTGAAACCCAGGTCACTCGCGGTGGCACTCAGGGTCACTAGGGTGCCGGCTGGCACGCCGCTGGACGCATTGCCACTTAGTGCCAGGTTGCTGATGTCCGGACCGCCGGGGGTTGTGTAGGGGGTACGAACAACCTTGGCCGCGTAGATCAGGGCGGGCAGGTTCTTCGGCTTGATGGTGTTCTGGTAGACCGTGCAGCTCTGGAAGAACTGCGTGCCCAGCTCGAAGGTGTAAGCCGCTACCCCCAGCTCGCCATAGCTGATCCCGTCACTGGTGCCGTCGGTGGGGTAAAGGCCGATGGACTGTTGCGGCGCGTAGCCATTGAACAAGGCGAACTTGCGGCCCAGGGTCTGCAGCGCGGTGCCATTGGGCGCCGCCTGGCTGGTATCACCCCAGGGCCAGAGCACCAGTTCGCTGTAACTGTGGATATCCAGGTGGATGCCGCTGGTGTCGCTCGGCGCCGCATCATTCTTGCCGGGGCCGCGACGATCGGGCCAGAGGCTGCGCACATAGCTTTCAAGGGCCTGGATTTCCGGCTCGGAGCCCGCACTGGGGCCGCGGTAAGTGTCATTGCAGGCACTGCCGCTTGAGCCTTGGCCGTTGGTGCTGTTCCAGCCGAAGCTGAAGTTGCGGTTGAGGTCGGCGCCGCGGCTGTTGCTGTTGGCGCCGCAGTAATTTTGGTTGGCATTCTTGCGCCAGGACAGACCTGTTTCGGCTTTCTTGCGACCGTCCGGGTTGGTCTGCAGCATCAGATGGACCTCGTGGTGATCGAGAATCCAGGTGGCGTCAGCATCGGTGCCGTAGCCGTTGACCAGCCAGCGGGCGAAGTCCAGCACCAGCGGGGCGGTGGTGTATTCGCGGGCGTGGATGGCGCTGTTGATAAACAGCTTGGGCTTATTGCCGGTAATGGCTTTGTTGGTCAGCTTGAGCACGCCGATGTCGTGTCCGCCCTGACCGTTGAGCTTTTCCCAGGTCTGGCCAACCAACAGCCATTGGGCAATGCCGGGGAACTGACTGGCCATGCCGCTGGCCACACTGTAGGTACTCTCCAGGGTTTCATAGCAGGCGTAGCCGGGGATGCTGGCCAGGCTTGCGTCGCTCATCGCTGTGGCGCTTTTCAGGCTGCGCTGTTGCAGGCGATTCTGGATCAGGGTGAGGACTTCATTGCGCTTGGCAATAAATTCGCTGGCCACTTCGAAGGTGAAACCAAAGGCTGCGAGTTTCTCCTGCTCTTCCTCGGTCAGCTCCATGATCAGGTAGCCTTGCTTGTAATGCGACTCAAGCAACTGACCGTGGAAGCTGATGGCCGCTTTGCGGGCAATGTCTTCGTTAGGGAAAAACGCCTTGTACACCTGGTTGGCGGCTTTTTCCTGCTCTAGCAACATAAAGTCTTCTTGGGGGTTGGCGTGTGCCTGAACCGTGTTGAGCATGCAAAGCGCGGTGATGCTGGCACTGATGGCGAGGGTTAACTTCCGCTTTCTCATTCTTGAGATTCCTATCCTTCACTTATTATTTATCCGCCCCCGATAAGGAACGGTGTGTTTTTTGCCCCCTTGTGGAGGGCGAGTGATATGTGGCAGTGGAAGCTCTTGCTGCCGAATGCGTTGGCGCTACTGCATGCCGCTGAACATCGTGTTATGAGAGGCAGGCCGATCTGGTACAAGAGTGCAAAGGAACTTAGAAGGCGCTTTTAGACCTGTCAATTTCTTCGTAGATCGCTGTCGTTTTTCGTATTTTCACCGCATATAACCAGCTCACTGCCCGCTTAAATGATGGCGTCTGGCTATGTGTCGAAACCCTGTGTGGAGGGATTTATGCAAGGGATCAACAAATGGCGGGTCAGCATGCTGCTGCTGGTTCTCGCGCAGGTTCTGGGCTGTGCCGCAGGTGGCGCCGAGCCGCAGGTAGGCGCTGATCGGGCGCGCGTGATGGCGGCCGAGTGGGCGCAGCTGCGCCAGGCGAAGGGGCATTTTGCCGGTGGCGAGTGGCGGCAGGATCTGGATGCCTGGCAAGGCCGCAAGCATCAGCTGATGCAGGAGCTGGCTGCTGAAGTGCTGGCTGCGCGCGGCGATGCGTCGGCTGTGCTGGCGCTGTTGGGCGAGCCTGACGCCAAGGTAGCGGTCGATCAGGCGGACTACGCCGATTGGCAGCGCCGCACGGATTGGCAGGGAAGTGCGGGGCCGCTGCTGTGGAGCTATCACTGGCGCGGCCAGCATGATCAGTTGCTGGTGGCCTTCAGCGCGGGGCGCGTCAGTGCGGTGGGCTGGCTATATGCCTGGGAGTAGTGTCGCCGCCGGGCTCGGAAAAACGCTTGGCCAAGGCGTTGATCAGGCTGCGCTGATCGCGCACAAAGGCGAAGAAGGCCTGTGCCACCGGCGACAGGTATTTGCCGCGCGGGTGCAGCAGGCACCAGCTGCGCAATAGCGGCAACTCGCTCACCGGCAGTTCGCGCAGGGCGCCGCAGTCCAGCTCGCGGCGCACGGCGTGGCGCGGCAGCAAAGCGAGGCCGAGACCGGCGATGACCCCTTCGCATTGTCCTTCCATGGAGCCGACTTCCAGGGTGTGAGCAAAGTGCGCGCGTTTTTGGTGGCAATACTCTTCGCAGGCCTGGCGTGTGCCGGAGCCGGCTTCGCGGATCAGTAGGGGGAAGGCGGTCAGGTCCTGCAGGCTCAATGGGCCTTGGCTGCACAGGGGGTGATCGGGTGGGGCGACGGCGATGATCGGGTTGTTAAGAAAGGGCAGAAATTCCAGGTTCATGTCCGTGGGCACCCGCGACATGATCAGCAGGTCATCACGATTGGCGTTCAGGCGTTTGAGGGCTTGGGCATGATTGGTCACCACCAGGTGTAAATTGACTTCTGGGTAATGCTGGCGAAAAGCGGCGAACAGGTGCGGAACGAAGTACTTGGCGCTGGATTCGACCGCCAAGCTGAGCTGCCCTTGCAGCGAGCCTTGTAGGTCGGCCAGCTGCATGTCGAGGCTTTCCAAGCGGCCGAAAATATCGGCACTGGCGCGCTGCAGGGCCTCGGCTGCTTCGGTGAGGTACAGCTTCTTGCCGACGTAATCGAACAGCGGCTGGCCGAGTAATTCTTCCAGCTGGCGAATTTGCAGGCTGACGGCGGGTTGGCTGAGCGACATTTCTTCTGCCGCGCGGCTGTAAGAGAGGTTGCTGCACACCGAGCGGAATATCTGTATTTGTCTAAATGTCATACGTAGCAATGACTTACGCATGATTTTTACCTTTGTGGTGGCAGGCTTTGTGCGCAACTATAAGTCTTTGCTTATACCTAACCCAATAATTATTGATTTTGGTTAATCAATAAGCCGGCGTAGCTTAACTGCCTGACCGCTTTTGCTGCTGCGGTCATACGTCGACCGCTTCTGTCGGTTGCCTGCTCACGTGATCGAGGGTGCTGGCTCGTGATCAAGAAAATACTAATAGCCAATCGCGGTGAGATTGCAGTGCGCATTGTGCGCGCCTGTGCCGAAATGAATATTCGCTCGGTGGCCGTCTACTCCGATGCTGACCGTCAGGCATTGCACGTCAAGCGTGCCGACGAGGCTCACGGTATTGGTGCCGATCCGCTGGCCGGTTATCTGAACCCGCGCAAGCTGGTCAATCTGGCGGTGGAGACCGGCTGTGATGCGCTGCACCCCGGCTATGGTTTTTTGTCTGAGAACGCCGAGCTGGCCGATATTTGCGCCGAGCGTGGGATCAAGTTTATCGGGCCGTCGGCCGAAGTGATCCGCCGTATGGGTGACAAGACCGAGGCGCGGCGCAGCATGATCGCCGCCGGCGTACCCTGCACCCCCGGCACTGAAGGCAACGTGGCGGACCTGCATGAAGCGTTGAGCGAGGGTGACCGCATCGGTTACCCGGTAATGCTCAAGGCTACCAACGGCGGCGGTGGACGCGGCATTCGCCGTTGCAACAGCCGTGAAGAGTTAGAACAAGCCTTCCCCCGCGTGATCTCCGAGGCGACCAAGGCCTTCGGCCGCGCCGAGGTGTTTCTGGAAAAATGCATCGTCAATCCCAAGCACATCGAGGCGCAGATCCTCGGAGACAGCTTCGGCAATGTGGTGCACCTGTTTGAGCGTGACTGCTCGATCCAGCGGCGTAACCAGAAGCTGATCGAAATCGCTCCAAGCCCGCAGCTGACGCCTGAGCAGCGTGCCTATATTGGTGACCTGTCGGTGCGTGCGGCCAAGGCGGTGGGCTACGAAAACGCCGGTACCGTGGAATTCCTGCTGGCCGAGGATGGCGAGCTGTACTTTATGGAGATGAACACCCGGGTGCAGGTGGAGCACACCATCACCGAGGAAATCACCGGCATCGACATCGTCCGCGAGCAAATTCGCATCGCCTCGGGTTTAGAGCTGTCGGTCAAGCAAGAAGACATCATTCACCGTGGCTTCGCCTTGCAGTTCCGCATCAATGCCGAGGACCCAAAGAACAACTTCCTGCCCTCGTTCGGCAAGATCACCCGCTACTACGCCCCCGGCGGCCCCGGCGTGCGCACCGACACGGCGATCTACACCGGCTACACCATTCCGCCGTACTACGATTCCATGTGCCTGAAGCTGGTGGTCTGGGCGCTGACCTGGGAAGAAGCCTTGGCCCGTGGCCTGCGCGCCCTGGATGACATGCGCGTGCAAGGGGTGAAGACCACCGCCGCTTATTACCAGGAAATTTTGCGTAACCCGGAATTTCGCAGCGGTCAGTTCAACACCAGCTTCGTCGAGGCGCACCCGGAGCTGACCGAGTACTCAATCAAGCGTAATCCGTCGCACCTGGCCATCGCCATCGCCACCGCCATTGCTGCCCACGCTGGCCTGTAAGGGAAGAATCAGAATATGAGCACGCCTGTTTCGCCTAAAAAAATCACCGTTTCCGATACCGTTCTGCGCGACGCCCACCAGTCGTTGCTGGCCACGCGCATGCGCACCGAGGACATGTTGCCGATCTGCGACAAGCTCGACCAGGTTGGCTATTGGTCGCTGGAAGTCTGGGGTGGCGCGACCTTCGATGCCTGTATCCGCTTCCTCAAGGAAGACCCCTGGGAGCGCCTGCGCAAGCTCAAGGCGGCGCTGCCCAATACCCGCCTGCAGATGCTCCTGCGCGGGCAGAACCTGCTCGGCTACCGCCACTACAGCGACGATGTGGTCAAAGCCTTCGTGGCCAAGGCGGCGGTCAACGGCATCGACGTGTTCCGCATCTTCGACGCGATGAACGATGTGCGTAACCTGCGCGTCTCGATCGAAGCGGTAAAGGCGGCCGGCAAGCATGCCCAAGGCACCTTGAGCTACACCGTCAGCCCGGTGCATACGGTCGAGGCCTACGTGAAGCAGGCCAAGGCCATGCAGGCCATGGGCATCGACTCCGTGGCGATCAAGGACATGGCCGGCCTGCTCACCCCCTACGCGGCCTATGACCTGGTCAAAGCGCTGAAGGCCGAGGTCGATCTGCCGGTGTTTATCCACAGCCACGACACCGCCGGCCTGGGTGCCATGTGCCAGCTCAAAGCAATTGAGGCCGGTGCCGATCACATCGACACCGCCATCTCCAGCATGGCCTGGGGCACCAGTCATCCGGGCACCGAGTCGATGGTCGCGGCGCTCAAGGGCAGCCCCTACGACACCGGCCTGGACCTGGCCCTGATTCAGGAGATTGGCTTGTACTTCCATGCGGTGCGCAAGAAGTACCACCAGTACGAAAGTGAATTCACTGCCGTCGACACCCGTGTGCAGGTCAATCAGGTGCCGGGCGGGATGATGTCCAATCTAGCCAACCAGCTCAAAGAGCAGGGCGCGCTCAGCCGCATTAATGAAGTTTTTGCGGAAATCCCACGGGTGCGTGAAGACCTCGGCTTCCCGCCGCTGGTCACGCCGACCTCGCAAATCGTCGGCACCCAAGCGGTGTTCAATGTGCTGGCCGGTGAGCGTTACAAGACCATCACCAACGAGGTGAAACTCTACCTGCAAGGCCGTTATGGCCTGGCGCCAGGCAAGGTCAACGAGCAGCTACGCAAGCAGGCAATCGGCAGCGAAGAAGTGATTGAAGTGCGCCCGGCGGATCTGCTCAAGCCGGAAATGGCCAAATTGCGCGAGGAAGTCGGCAGCCTGGCGAAATCCGAAGAAGACGTGCTGACTTACGCCATGTTCCCCGACATCGGGCGCAAGTTCCTCGAAGAACGCGCCGCCGGCACCCTGACCCCAGAAGTGCTGTTGCCGATTCCAGAAGCCGGCGGTGTGGCGGCTGCGGGCGGTGAAGGCGTGCCCACCGAATTCGTGGTCGATGTGCACGGCGAAAGCTACCGCGTGGACATCACCGGCGTCGGCGTGAAGAGCGATGGCAAGCGTCACTTCTACCTGTCCATCGATGGCATGCCGGAAGAAGTGGTGTTCGAGCCGCTGAATGATTTTGTCGCCGGCAGTTCAGGCAAGCGCAAGCAGGCCAGCGCGCCGGGCGATGTCAGCACCAGCATGCCGGGCAATATTGTCGATGTACTGGTCAAGGTGGGTGACACGGTCAAGGCGGGTCAGGCGGTACTGATCAGCGAAGCGATGAAGATGGAAACTGAAATACAGGCGCCGATTGCCGGTAGCGTGACTGCGGTACACGTGGCCAAGGGCGATCGGGTCAACCCGGGTGATGTGTTGGTGGAAATCGATGGTTAACCTCAGAAGCCCCGGCTGTTTGAACAGGCATTTGAAGAGCTTTTTTGGGGCTTCTTTTTACATCGCCGGCGTGGGATCTGCGCCTGGCAAGGGTTTTGGGCCACGTGCCTGAGTCCCCGGGGAGCCTAATGGCTCCCTTTTTTTCGGTTATGCCCCGTTGCGCACTGCTTGGCTGCCAGTTGAGAGCCGGGTTGGGCGCAAGGCCACGAGCATCAGCACAGCTTGCGGAGGGGCATGACCTTTTATGCAGGGGATGTGACGCCACAAACGTCTATCTACAGGTAAATCGATAGGGGGTATGCGCTGTGAGTCTGGACCCGGTTGTACTGTTTTTTGTGTTCGGCCTGGCTGCCGGCTTGCTGAAAAGCGAGTTGAAGCTACCGCCAGCGCTCTATGAAACCTTATCCATCATGCTGCTGCTGGCCATTGGTCTGCACGGCGGCGTGGAGCTGGCTGAACAAGCCAGTTGGCAGTTACTCGGTCAGGCGGCGCTGGTGCTGGGGCTCGGCGTGGTCTTGCCACTGTTGGCGTTTGCTGTGCTACGCGGCCTGGGCTTTGACCGAGTCAACGCCGCCGCTGTGGCCGCGCACTATGGCTCCGTCAGCGCCGGTACCTTTGCCGTGGTGGTGGCCTACATGCTGGCCAAGGGCATTGAGTTCGAGAGCTATATGCCGCTGTTTGTGGCGATTCTGGAAATTCCCGCGATATTGGTCGGTATTCTTCTGGCCAAAGGTCTGGCACGCGATACCGATTGGGGCGAGCTGGGCCGGGAGATCTTCCTCGGCAAGAGCATCATGTTGTTGCTTGGCGGTTTGATCATCGGTGCCATCGCCGGCAAAGAAGCGATCAAGCCGCTGGAGCCGCTGTACACCAGCATGTTCAAGCCGGTGTTGGCGTTCTTCCTGCTGGAGATGGGCCTGATTGCTTCCGGCCAGCTCGGTGCGCTGAAACAGTTTGGCTTGCGTCTACTTGGCTTTGCCTTGCTGATGCCGCTGTTGGGTGCCTTGATTGGTGCGTTACTGGCGCGCTTTATGGGGTTGAGCCTGGGCGGAACGGCGGTACTCGCCACGCTCGCCGCGTCGGCGTCCTATATCGCGGTGCCGGCGGCGTTGCGCCTGGCGTTGCCCGAGGCTAACCCTTCGTTGTCGCTGACCGCGTCCTTGGGTATCACCTTTCCGTTCAACATTCTGCTGGGCATCCCGCTGTACCTGATGCTGGCTGAACAGCTTATTGCCTGGGGGCTCTGATATGAACGCACACATGCGCACCCTGCTTACCGTGATCTGCGAAGCGGCGCTGGAGAAAAAATTGGTGGCTGACTTGCACACCCTCGGTGCCCCCGGCTGGACCATTTCCGACGCCCGCGGCAGTGGTGGCCGCGGCGTACGCAGCGCCGGCTGGGAAACCGAAGGCAATATTCGCCTGGAGATCATCTGCGCCCGCGATGTGGCCGAGCGCATCGCCGAGCATCTGCAGGCGCGTTACTACGCCAACTTCGCCATGGTCTGTTACCTGGCTCAGGTGGAAGTGCTGCGTCCGGAGAAGTTCTAGCGGCTCAGGCGGTGCGCCGTGCGCAGTTCCAGCAGATCTTGATAGGTGCAGGTCTGTGGCACTTCGCCGGTCAGATCAAAACAGCGCTGACCGAAGCCCATAGGCCAGTAGGCAATGCCGACCGGCGGCCAGAAGATCGAGGCCACTCGAAAGCGACTTTTCAATTTCCCCGAGCGGATGGTATTGGCCTGGCTGTCTTCGATGCGGTAGGGAATACCCGCACTGGCACCCCAGGAAAAGGGACGGCTGCGGACCAGGCCCTGATTGTTCTTCGCCGGCCGCTCGTTAATCACCAGGGTGCTGTTCTCCGGCAGTTTGAACCAGGCGCCGGTGGAGCAGCCTACGCTGGCCAGAGTTATGAACAAGAGTGCGCTAAGGCGGAGTATGGACATGCGTGTCGATCCTTATGGTCATCCGTGAACATTCACGAGCAGGCGCCGATCTGGCCATTGGCCAGCTGCGCGGGGGCGCAAATATACCCAGTTTTTTCGGTTTTGCCTGCAGCGAGAATGTTTCTGCAGCGTTTGCGCAATGGACTGTGATCAGCGCTCCTTCGCAAGCGTCTAGCCGACAGAGCCCGGATGTCTGGGCGCGGCTGTGGACCTAAGCATGCAAGCGCTGTTGAATGAAATTCTCGATGAGGTGCGCCCGCTCATTGGTCAGGGCAAGGTGGCCGATTACATTCCGGCGCTGGCCGATGTCCCGGCCAAGCAACTGGGCATTGCGGTGTACAGCAACGACGGCGAACTGTTTTGCGCCGGCGATGCCGATACGGCGTTTTCCATACAGAGCATCTCCAAGGTGTTCAGCCTGGTGCAGGCCATTCAGCATTCTGGTGAAGATATCTGGCAGCGCCTCGGCCATGAACCCTCCGGTCAGCCTTTCAACTCGCTGGTGCAGTTAGAGTTCGAGCGTGGTCGTCCGCGTAATCCGTTTATCAATGCCGGTGCCCTGGTGATTTGCGATATCAACCAGTCGCGCTTTGCCGCGCCGGCGCTGTCGATGCGTGACTTCGTGCGGCGGTTGGCCGGCAATCCTGAGCTGTTGGTGGATAGCAAAGTGGCCGAATCGGAATATATGCACCGCGCGCGCAATGCGGCGGCAGCCTACTTGATGCAGTCCTTCGGCAATTTTCACAACGACGTGGAGGCGGTGCTGCGCAGTTATTTCAATTACTGCGCGCTGCGCATGAGTTGCGCCGATTTGGCGCGAGCGTTCTGCTTCCTGGCCAACGATGGTTTCTGCAAACACAGTGGGCAGCAAATTCTCAGCGCCAAGCAGAGCAAGCAGGTCAACGCGATCATGGCCACCAGCGGGTTGTATGACGAGGCCGGTAACTTTGCCTATCGCGTCGGCTTACCGGGCAAGAGTGGTGTGGGCGGCGGCATCGTTGCGGTGGTGCCGGGGCGTTTCAGCGTGTGCGTGTGGTCGCCTGAGCTCAATGGCGCGGGTAACTCCCTGGCCGGCATCAAAGCGCTCGAACTGCTAAGTGAGCGGATTGGTTGGTCGGTATTCTGATGAGTGCCGCGCGCGTCATGCCGCGACGCCTTTCGCCGGCATGACGCGCGCTACGCTGGATTAATCGGCCTTGGGCGTCGAGGGCTCATCCGTTGCCGGCGCTTGTTCCTGCTCGACCGCCTCGGTCTTTTCGCAGACGCCGTTGGCACCCTGTTTACCGGTGTAGGACACCGTGGGCGAACCGGCGGCATTCAGGCTGATGGAGAGGGTTATGCCTTCACCCTTGGCCTCAAAAAACTGTTCGCTGAGCTTGTGCAACACAATCGGCTTGTCGTTGACATAGACCGAGCCGTTGGCTTCGGCTCGCACGTTGAGGTCGGTCGTGCAGGTGACGTCGAATGGCGGCAGATTGGCGGCATGGGCCATGCCGCTGACGGCCAATAAAACCATGGGGATGGGCAAAGTGTTCATGCGGTTGCTCCAGGCAGGGAGGCGGGCGAGGGCCTTCACAGTTACCGCTGGCCCGAATAATCAACTAAGCAGCCAGCTGTAGCCTTGTCCAACCGGGGTGCGGTTTACCCGATCAGTTGCGTGGTCAGCCAGTGCTCACCTGCCCCTTCAGCGGCAGCTCCAGCCAGCCACGCGCCACCAGCGCATAGAGCAATCCGCAAATATTCGAGGCGGCCAACTTGTCTTGCATATTGCCGCGGTGCTTGCGCACGGTCAGGTCGCTGATGGCAAGTTCGCGGGCAACTTCCTTATCGCTCATTCCTTGGGCAAATAACTGCACGATCTGTAACTCTCGTGCACTTAATTTAGTGTTTTGTAGTTGTTCTTTATTAGTGGGTTCAGGTGCTGCGAAGTTCTCCAGGTAATAAATAGCCAGCTGTGCTGACTTATTTAATGAAAGTTTATCGTGTAAGTGCTCGCGGTGTTTTCTGGCGGTGCTCAGGGATACGCATAACTGTGTTGATATATCACGGTCTGTGCAGCCTTTGGCGATAAGCGATAGGGCCTGAAACTCACGTGGCGTAAGCACGTTGCGAATCCTTTCTGATGCAGCAGAGAGGGTCGCAGGTTAGAGCGTGCCAAGTAATAAACCGAGATGGAAAGACTTCCCCATATATACCGAATTTGCCCAATAGCCCGTTATTTAATTAATCGCCAGAGTTTAATTGTCGACTAACTCTACGGGCTCTTCAGGGCTGCAGGTGAGTTGCCTTATTCGGCGTACGTGCGGCGACATAAGTTGCTGCGCACTCCATTTAGATAACTGCAAGGATTACAGTCATGAATTGGAATCGTACGTTTACCGATCTTCTGCGCGCCGGGCGTCCTGCTTACTGGGGTAATTGGACCCTCGACCCCAAGTTCAAGGTCGGCGCAGTCGGTATTGTGTCTCCGGATAGTGGGGACTTCACCCTGGTGCAGGAGGCTACACCGGGTATCGCCATCAGCAGCCGTGGGGTGCCTAACCAGTGGAAGCTTTCTTCCAGCAACGTCAAGCGCAGCCAAGCCAGCGTTAACCTGGATGGCTCGGCCACTGATCCGGAGACGGGTATCAAGATCACCGCTGGTACGGAAATCACCTGGGAGTTCGCCAATGTCGGCTCGATGGCCTCGGAGTTCGGTATTTCCAGCGAGAGCTTTATCAGCGACCTCACCGTATTGAGCAAAGCGGAAACCTTGACCTGGCTCGCCAAGCAAGCGTCTGCCGTGAGCATGGGCAGCGGCGGCAATATCGCTCAGGGTTTTGGCGTTGTCACCAGCGTGATCTACGCCAACAGCGGCTTGAATGTCGGCTCTCAGGACAAAAGCTCGTCCTTCGCTATTTCAGGCTCAGTGGGTGCCGTGCAGGACATGCTGGCCGGGGCCAACGGCAAGGGCTCGTTTGTGTCCTCCAAAGAAACCAAGCAGATCGACCAGCACCTCTGGCCCGCCGCCCCGAATAGCTTGGCCAATGGCTCGGTGCCGATTGCCTACACCTTCGCCTCCTACGACGGCAACCTGCTGATTCCTAACTGGATTACTCGGTTGGGGGCCTTACAGATCCTGTTCAACAACAAACCAGGCTGCACCTACATCACCGATATCAAGCTGAGCTACGACACGCCGCAAGGCCCGCAGCACCAGTCGTTCTCGTTGAGCGGCGGCCTGTCCAAGACCATCGGCAATATCCCATTGAACGCCACCAATATCGTCGCCGACATCAACTTCAAGGGTGTGATCAACAGCGACAAGTACAGCTTCAAGTGGCCGAACCCGCTTGGCCAGTGGCTGACCGGCCAACGTGAGATCGAGATGACCGGAGTCTGGCCCGGCCAGACACACGCCAACGATATCGCCATGTGACATCCACTCGGGGGTAGAGCGTGCTGCTCGGCCCTCGAATCGCTTAGCCCATGGAGGGCATGCAACCATGCAAAATTTCCTCAATAGCCACAAAAAACTCGGCGCCTGCATCCTGTTCATCGCGTTGTGCGCAGGTAGCGTATCGGCGGCACAGGCCGAAGAAGTCGGTACAGGCGTGCTGATCGTGCGTGGCGGCGCCGCTAACACGAGCGTCAACTACGACAAGGAGGACCAGGACAGCAACGGTCGTCTGCAGGGCGTTTCTGTTCTGTGTGCCAGTAAGGGCAGCCAGACGGCTGCCGCTCTGGTCGCCACGGATACCACGCGTGTCTGGGGTGCCTATATGAGCGGCACCACCACCACGGTGGTCAACAAGGGTGGTCATGTGATCAAGGATCGGCAGCCGGGTAACCCCAATCATTGCCTGATCAATGGCCTCACACTGGGTCAAATCAAGGGCCTGTGGCACTGATCTGCGCGATAAAAAAGACCGGCCTGAGCCGGTCTTTTTTTGCCTGGTGTTTGGCACCTGGCTCGTGCCTGGGTGATGGATTAACCGGCAATCAGCTCCTTAGCTGCCTGGCGGTGATCGGCGATCAGTTTGGCCACATCCAGGCCTTCGATCTGCCCGTCGATCACACGCCATTGGCCGCCGACCATCATCCGGTCGGCTTTGTCGGCGCCGCACAACAGCAGGGCGGAGATCGGATCATGGCTGCCGGAGAAGCGCAGCTCATCGAGCTTGAAGAAGCCCAGGTCAGCCTGTTTGCCCACCGCCAGTTCGCCGATGTCGCTACGGCCCAGAAGTTTGGCCGAGCCCTTGCTGGCCCAACCCAGTACCAGTTCCGGGGTGATCTTCTCGGCGCCGTAACGCAGGCGCTGGATATACAGGGCCTGACGCGCTTCGAGGATCATATTCGAGGCATCGTTGGAGGCCGAACCGTCGACGCCGAGGCCGATGGGTGCGCCGGCAGCTTCGAGGTCGAGGGTTGGGCAGATGCCGGAGGCCAGGCGCATGTTCGAGCTTGGGCAATGACAGATGCCGGTGCCGGCCGCGCCGAGGCGGACGATTTCATCCGGGTTGAAGTGAATGCCGTGGGCCAGCCAGGTGCGCGAGCTGAGCCAGCCGACGCTGTCCAGATAATCCACGGTGCGCAGGCCGAAGCGCTGTAGGCAGAAGTCTTCTTCGTCGAGGGTTTCGGCCAGGTGAGTGTGTAGGCGTACGTCCAACTCTTCAGCCAGCTCGGCACTCTGACGCATGATTTCCTGGGTCACCGAGAAGGGTGAGCAGGGCGCCAGAGCGATCTGGATTTGTGCGCCGTCGCCGCGCTGGTGGTACTGCTGAATCAGGCGCTGGCTGTCAGCCAGAATCACCTCACCTTGCTGCACGGTCTGCTGTGGCGGCAGGCCACCGTCGGCCTCCCCCAGGCTCATGGAACCGCGGGTGAGCATGGCGCGCATGCCCAGTTCGCGGACGGCCTCGACCTGTACGTCGATGGCGTTTTCCAGGCCGCCGGGGAACAGGTAGTGATGATCCGCAGCGGTGCTGCAACCGGACAGCAGCAGTTCGGCCAATGCCACTTTACTGGCCAGGGCCAGTTTCTCTGGAGTCAGGCGTGCCCACACCGGGTACAGGGTTTTCAGCCAGGGGAAGAGTGGCTGGTTAACCACCGGGCCCCAGGCGCGGGTGAGGGTTTGATAGAAGTGGTGATGGGTGTTGATCAACCCCGGCAGTACCACATGCTCGCGGGCATCGAAGGTCTGATCGCAGGGCTGGGACGGCTGCTGGCCGGCCTTGAGCAGTTCGCTGATCACGCCGTCTTCAATCACCAAGCCGCCGGCGGCGTCGAGGTTGTTGGCGGTAAAAATAGCGAGAGGGTTTTTGATCCAGATACGTGTAGCAGCCATTGAGTTGGCTCCTCTGAAGGTGGGTTCAGGTTAGCCAGCTCAGTGTTTACCCTGTCTGCTGATCCAGGTGCGCGAGCGGCTTAGTTGCCGGGCGTGGCGCAGAAGATAGCTGCGTGATCGGCCCGGTGCAAGACCGCTGAGCAGATTTGCTGACCAGAGGGTCAGCTGGCGAAGAGCCTGTTTTCAACGCAGCAGGGCCGACGCGCAGTAGATCGTAAGCAGGTTCTTACAGCAGTTTGCGGTACTGGACAAACCCCGAGCGCTCGGCAATCCGCTCATACAGCAGCATGGCGCGGCTATTGCTCTCGTGGGTCAGCCAGTAGGTGCGTGCGCAACCTTGGGCTTTGGCTTGCTGGTAAACGTGCTCGATCAACTTGCGGCCTGCGCCGCTGCTGCGCACATCCTTGGCGATAAACAGGTCCTGCAGGTAGCAGTAGTCGCCAACAGTCCAGGTCGAGCGGTGGTAGATCCAGTGCACCAGACCGATGGCCTGATCCTCATGCCAGGCCAGCGCCGCGTGCATCGGCTCGGCGGGATCAAGAAAGCGCTGCCAGGTGCTGTCGCTGGTCGCGGCCGCTATCTCGGTCATGTAGAAGCGTTGATACCCCTGCCACAGCGGCAGCCAGGCGGCATGGTCGGCGTCTGTTATCGGGCGGATTTCGACGGGAATACGAATGGGCATGCTGCAACCTCGTTGGTTGAGTAAAGCCCTTACAGCCTAGCTGCAAGGGCACAGCCTTCAATCGGCGCGTTCACCGCAGACATCTAAGGCGAACCAGTGTTTCACATCGGCCTGGCTCAGGCCTGCGCCGAGCAGGGCGAACAGCTTGCCCAAGGCCGCTTCACGGGTCATGCCACCAGCGGAAATCAGTCCGGCGCTGGCCAGTTGGCTGCCGGCGGCATATACGCCGAATTC
Source organism: Pseudomonas leptonychotis (assembly GCF_004920405.1). NCBI lineage: Bacteria > Pseudomonadati > Pseudomonadota > Gammaproteobacteria > Pseudomonadales > Pseudomonadaceae > Pseudomonas > Pseudomonas leptonychotis. The sequence continues at coordinate 1,544,871 of NZ_RFLV01000001.1, read as the reverse complement.
GACATGGCCCTGTGGGCACTGGCTGATCGCGGCTAATACCACACCACGCTCATGGGCAGCCTTGAGTACGCTGAGCAGCTCGGCATCATCGGCCGGCCCGGTGCCACTGCCGTAGCATTCCAGCAGCAAGCCCTGCACGCCGCTGTCGAGCAGGGCGCGCACATGGCTGGCCTGGATGCCGGGATAGACTGGCAGTACGGCGAGGTTGACCGGTTGGCGTAGCTGGCGGTAGTCGATGCTCGCTGGGATGTCTTCAGCCCGAGGACTCTGACGCTGACGTGGCAGTACTTGAAAGGCGTCGAAGGCATCACTGCGCAGCTTGCTGACCCGCGCGCCATGCAGCAGCGCGCCATTGAAATACAGGTGCACGCCGGGTGTAACACCCGCGTGCAGTACGCGCATGGCGCCGAACAGGTTGCCCCAGGCATCGCTGCCTTCGGCGCCTGCCGGCAGCATCGAACCGCTGAGTACCACCGGCACCGGCAAGCCGAGCAGCAAAAAGCTCAGGGCCGCGGCGCTGTAAGCCAAGGTGTCGGTGCCGTGCAGCAGTAACACTGCGTCGCAGTCATCCTGTTCAACTCCAGCGCGAATTGCCGCGACCATCGCCAGCCAGTTGTGCTGGTTCATATTGGCGCTGTCGATGGGTGGCAGCAGTTCGGCAAAAGACCATTGTGGCAGGGGCTGAGCTTCCAGCCGTTGCTGGTTGCGTAGACGTGCTTCGAAGCCGGACGCAGGGGCCAGGCCTGTGGCGCTCATTTGCATACCGATGGTGCCACCGGTGTAGAGCACCAGGAGTTTTTTGCAGCCCATCAGGGGTCTCCCTGTTTTCATTGTTCTTATAAGCAAACAGGGGGCTTAGCCCCCTGTTTGTCAACGCGTACTCAGCGGATTAGCGCTGGTGCACGCTGTTACCGATTTCTGCCTGGTTGCTCGGGGCACTGGCTGCCTGAGCTGGCCAGGCTGCTGGGTCGAGATCCAGATCGGCGAAGTTCTTTGCGTCGAATACGGGCGACTCAACACCGGCTTTGATCTGGCTGTCGTAGTCGCGCATCAGGCGCAGGCCTACCTTGAACAGCAGCGCCAGGGCAATCAGGTTGGCAATCGCCAGCAGGCCCATAGTCACGTCCGCGAAGGCGAATACGGTGCCCAGATCCTGAACCGAGCCCCAGAGTACCAGAGCGATTACCAACACGCGGTAGACCAAGACCGGCGCGCGCTTCTTGCTGAAGAAGCCCAGGGCGTTTTCACCCAGGTAGTAGTTGTAGATCAGGGTGGTGAACACGAACATCAGCAGGGCGATCGTGACGAACACACGGCCCCATTCGCCAACCACGCTGGCTACGGCGGTCTGGGTCAGCACTACGCCCGAGATATCCATGCCTGGCTGATAGACGCCCGACAACAGGATGATCAGCGCGGTGCAGCTGCACAGGATGATGGTGTCGATAAACACGCTGAGCGACTGCACGATGCCTTGGGCGACCGGGTGCTTGACCTGGGCGACAGCGGCCACGTTAGGCGCACTGCCCAGACCGGCTTCGTTGGAGAACAGACCACGCTTCACGCCCATGATGATCGCGGCGCCAATACCACCGGCAAATGCTGGCTCCAGGCCGAAGGCGCTGTTGAAGATCAGTTTAAAGGTGGCGGGGATGGCGTCAGCATTGCTGCCAATTACGAAGATGGCCATGGTGATATAGGCAAACGCCATCACCGGTACCAGCACGTCAGCGAACTTGGCGATGCGCTTGATGCCGCCGAAGATGATCAGGCCGATCACCGCCGTGAGGATCAGGCCGCTGACATAGGTCGGCATGCCGAAGGTGTCATGCATCGAGCTGGCCACGGTGTAGGACTGCACGGCATTGAAGCCGAAGCCGAAGGTCACCAGCAGCAGGATCGAAACCACGATGCCCAACCAGCGCTGGCCGAGACCGTGCTGGATGTAGAAGGCCGGGCCACCGCGATAGGTGCCGTCGTCTTCGCGGCGTTTGTACAACTGCGCCAGGGAGCACTCGAAATAGCTGGTGGCCATGCCGACCAGTGCTACGACCCACATCCAGAAGATCGCACCGGGGCCGCCGAGCATGATGGCTACGGATACACCGGCGATGTTGCCGGCACCCACACGGCCGGCCACTGAGAGCATCAGCGCCTGGAACGAACTGAGCTGACCGGGCTGACGCTGGAAGGCTTCGGCGAAGATGCGGAACATGCTGCCGAAGTAGCGAAATTGCACGAAACGCGAGGCGATGGTGAAGTACAGACCAAGGCCGATCAGCATCACGATCAGGAGTTTGCTCCAGATCAGGTCGTTGAGAATATCGAGCATGGCAGCAGGTCTCTCTTGTTGTTCTGTGAAGGAAATATGGCTGGGGCCGAATATTTGGACAGATACGTTCGTCGTGCAATTTCGCAGGTGGCGGCGATCTGATGCGAGTTGATGCTAGAATCGCGCCGCTCGCATCACCAGGAACATGCGCCATGTCCGATCATCTCGGGGTCAACCTCAAGCTGTTATGCAGCCACTACCGGTCAATTGCCGAAGTGTGTCGCAAGCTCACGATCAATCGCGCCCAGTTCAACAAGTACCTCAGCGGGCAGAGCCGGCCAACGGCCTACAACCTCAAGCGTATCTGCGATTTCTTCGGTGTCGAGGCGTATGAGCTGAGCCTGCCGGCCGAGCAGTTCGCCGACCTGGTGGGGGCGCGCAGTGGTAGCCCGGAAACGCGAGCCTTGGGCGATCCCTTGTTGGAGTTGTTGCAGCCGCTGAGTGAGTACTCCAGCAGTCTGTCGCGCTACTGCGGTTACTATTTCGAATATTCCAACTGCATGTCGGTGCCGGGGCAGATTCTGCTGTCGTTGGTACAACTGCGCGAGGAGCGCGGTAGCTTTCTGTTCGAGCGCCAGGAGCGTCAGGAGCCGTCGCGTGCTGACAGCGGCAAGGCCGAAGACTGGGTGCGCTGTCGTTACCTGGGCGCGGCGTTTTACCTGCAAGACCGGCTGTTTTTGCTCGACTACGAGTCGCTGACCGGCAACGAGATGACCCAGACCATACTGATCCCCAGCTTTAAAAGCCGCATCAGTCGGCTTAATGGCCTGAAAACCGGGGTGTCCAGCGGCGACCTGCGCACCCCCGCGTGCACCCGAGTGGTCTGGGAGTTTCTCGGCAGCGACATCAATCGAGTCAACGCCTACCGCCAGGTGATGCTCTACAGCCCGGATGATCCGCGTATCGACGCCGACATTCGTCAGCGCCTCAGCGGCGCGCAGATCCGTAACGGCCTGTTCGAGATCGAGTAAAATCGTTTAGCCGCGCAGCTGCTCCAGGCGCATTTTTTGCTGCCCCTTTGCATCGAAGTTATCCAACGCCAGCCAGCGCTCATAACCAGCGGCCAATGCCGGCCATTCGCTGTCGATGATCGAATACCAGGCGGTATCGCGGTTACGGTCCTTGAACACCCGATGCTGACGGAATAACCCTTCGTAGCTAAAGCCAAAGCGCTCGGCGGCGCGCTTGGAGCGGGCGTTGTCGTTGTTGCACTTCCATTCCAGGCGGCGGTAGCCGTTGTTGAAGGCGTGCTTGGCCAGCAGGTAGATCACCTCGGTGGCCTGCACACTGCGTTGCATCACATGGCCGAAGCAGACGTGACCGATTTCGATGCTGCCATGCTCCACGGCGATGCTCAGGTAGCTGAGCACGCCTTGTACCTGGCCACTGCTTTGTTCGACCACAGCGAAGAACAATGGATCTTGGCTGGCGGCATTGCGGGTGAGCCAGGCGTCGAAGGCGGCGCGTTCGTTGAAGGGGCCGTAAGACATGTAATCCCACAGCAGTGGATCACTGTCCGGGCCTTGCAGTGCTTGCCACAAGCCGTCGCCATGGCGCGCGGGGTTCAAGCCTTCAAGGCGCACGCTGCGGCCTTGCAGGGTGTCGCGGCTGGGTGCGCTCACGGCTTGCCAGCGGAGGGGTGGGGTCAGGCTCATGACGTGCTCCTATTCAAAGCAGTTGGCGATATTGCACAAAGCCGGAGCGCTCGGCGATGCGTTCATACAGCTGCATGGCGTCGCTGTTGCTCTCGTGGGTCAGCCAATGCACCCGCGCTGCGCCGGCGGCGCGGGCTTGGGCATAGACATGCTCGATCAATTGGCGACCGATGCCGGCGCCGCGTAGGTCATCGGTAACGAACAGGTCTTGCAGGTAGCAGTAGTCGCCAGTCGTCCAGCACGAGCGGTGGAAGATGTAATGCACCAGGCCCACGGCGCGCCCGTTGTGCCAGGCGAGGGCGGCGTGCATCGGTTCGGCCGGGTCGAGAAAGCGCTGCCACGTCATGGCGCTGGTGGCCTCGGCAATCTCGGCTTTATAGAAGCGCTGGTAGCCCTGCCACAATGGCAGCCACGCGGCGTGGTCAGCGGCGCTGATTGGGCGAATTTCAATGTTCATAAAGCCTCCTTGGCGAGTTGATCGTGTTGCATCTGCGCGACCAGTTCGCGGTCGCGTGCCTCGCTGCTGGCGGCCAGCCCCTCGCGCACGCCGGTTTGGTCAGCCTGGCTGCGGTTCTGGCCGAGCTTCCATTTACCTTCCAGGCGCTGAATCGGCAGGGCGAAGCCGACGATGGCGCGCAGCATGCTGTCGATGTACTCACGCGGCGCATCGCTTACCGCCCAGGGTTGCGGGCGCTCGGCTTCGTGCAGCGCGCTGAGGCGGCTGACCAGTTGCAGCAGGCGCTCGGCGTCATCAAACACCTCGGCTTGGCCGTAGGCGTGCACGGCGATGTAGTTCCAGGTGGGCACCACCTTGCCGTGCTCGGCTTTGGCGGCGTACCACGACGGGCTGATATACGCCTCGGCACCCTGAAAAATCACCAGCGCCTCGCTGCCTTCGGCGAGGTCGCGCCACTGCGGATTGGCGCGGGCGAAGTGGCCGTACAGCGTGCCGTATTCACCTTCGTCAGGTTCCAGCAATAGCGGCAGGTGGCTGGCGAGCAAGCCTTGGCTGCCGTGGCTGATCAGCGTGGGCAAACGGCTGGCGCGCATCTGCTGGTGCAGTGCGGCGAGGTCGTCCTGGCGGAAGGCGGCGGGTGTGTACATGGCGAGTCTCCTGAGAACCTGTTTACGGTCTGCTGCGCGTCGGCGATACGGCGTTAAAAACAGCCTCAGAATGCTCATTTACAGCTCGTAAACTGCGCTTCTTCGGCTGTTTTTGCCTTGTCTCGCTCTAGCTCGCGAGACCGTAAACAGGTTCTGACGTGATGGAGCCATGCTAGAACGGCTATTGGTCTGTTGTAAGATCCATTTAATGTGACTTTAGTAGAGCCAATTTATATGCCTGCCTCGTCTGCACCGCCCTTGCCAGTCGACCTCTCCGGGATCCACCTCGATCCGCGTCAGGGCTTGGCGCGTCAGCTGTATCAGGCATTGCGCGAGCGCATTCTCGATGGTCGCCTGCAAAGCCGCACGCGCTTACCGGCCAGCCGCGACCTGGCGCAGTTATTGGCTATTTCCCGTAATACCGTGACCCGCGCCTTCGACCAGCTCTACGCCGAGGGCTATGTCGAAGGGCGGATTGGTGACGGTACTTACGTCGCCGAGCTCAGTGCGGTCAGTCGACCGACGCCGCTGGCGGTTGAGCCGGTAACGCAGAGCGCGGCACTGGCGCGCTTGCAACAGCATCACTTGAGCCCGCCCTTGAGCGGCCCGCCAAGGGCGTTTCGCGTCGGCGTGCCGGCGTTTGATCTGTTTCCGTTCGAGACCTGGGCACGTTTGTCGGCGCGCTTCTGGCGTAAACCATCGCCGGCGCGCTTAGGTTATGGCGACCCGGCCGGCGACTGGCAACTGCGTGAGCTGATCGCCGCTTACCTGCGCAACAGCCGTGGTTTGCATTGCGACCCGGCGCAGATCGTGGTCACCAGCGGCGCCCAGCAAGCCATCAGCCTGTGCGCACAGTTACTGGTGGCGCCGGGCGAGCGCGTGGCGGTGGAGAACCCCGGCTACCGCGCCGCCGGCCATGCGTTGGCGGTGGCCGGTGCGCAGTTGTGCGGCGTGGCGGTGGATGCTGATGGATTGGACACCGCGGCGCTGGCGCAGATCGAGGGTTGTCGGCTGGTCTATCTGACGCCGTCGCACCAGTATCCAACCGGCGTCACCCTGTCGTTGGCGCGGCGTTTGGAGCTGTTGGAATGGGCCGAGCGCAATGACGGCCTGATCATCGAAGACGATTACGACGGCGAATACCGTTACAGCGGTACGCCATTGGCGCCGCTGGCGGCCCTCGATCGTCAGGGCCGGGTGCTCTACGTCGGCACCTTCTGCAAGATCGCTTTTCCGGCGCTGCGTTTGGGTTATCTGGTGCTGCCGCCGGCGCTTGCCGAAGCCTTTGCCCAGCGTCGCGCGGTGGACATGCGTCACTCGGAGATTGGTACCCAGGCAGTGATGGCCGAGTTTATCGCCGCTGGGCACTTTCAGCGGCATATCCGCCGTATGCGCACCGCCGCGCGTAGTCGGCGCGATGCCTTGCTAGCCGGTTGGCCTGATCAAGTGCCGGGTTGCGCACCGCTGCCGTTGGTGGAGGCCGGTCTGCACTTGTGTGTGCGGGTCGACAGCCTGGTCCGTGAGCGCGAACTGGTCGCCGTTGCTGAACGCGTCGGCGTGGAGTTGAATGGTTTGAGCAGTTACTGGCTGCCCGACAGCAGCATCGCTGTGGATGACCGAGCTGGGCTGGTGCTGGGCTTTGCCGCGGTGCCCGAGGCGCAGATTGCCGAGGCGTTGGAGGCACTACGCCGCGCTTGGAGCCTGTAGCGTGGGCTTTAGTGGGAGGGCTTTCGGCTCGGGAATCCTGCTTCGCGATCCACAGGGAGGTGGTGAATGCCGCAGGCCCGCCGGGAGCGGGGCGGCCCTACCTCCTGCGCAGTCGAAGCCGCGCCAGCTCCACCCCATGCGTGCTGCTCAATGCGGGCGTTAAGTCGCGCTCGCCTTACGCGAACTACTCATGCGGCACATCTTTATCCAGCAGGTCATTGCCCTGGTCAGAGCGAATTTCCGCGTCGACTTTTTGCTCCAGGTGTTTGTCCGGGGTGACATCAAGCACCGCATCGCCGCGCTTAACTCGGGTCGCAGCAGAGTCATTTTTGTCCTCGCCGCTAGCCAGCGGTGTGACGCCAGCGTTTTTGCCATCCAGCGCGCTAAACAGCGCGGTGTTGACCTCGGGATCGAAGCGCAAACGGTAAATCGGTTCTGGCAAGGTGAAGCCTTGTTCTTCCAGCGCGCGCATAGCGGCGCGAATGGCCAGGCTGCGTGCTTTACCGAAGTTGGTTTCACGTTGATCGATCCAAGCATAAAAAGTCAGCACGATGTTGGAGTCGCCGACGGTGTTGATCAGCGCGTCGGGCTCGGGGTCTTGCAGGATGAAATCGAGGGTGCGAATGGCGTCCAATCCGGCTTTCATCCCGGCCACCGGATCGTCTTCGGCATCGACGCCGAGTTCGAACTCAAAGCGTCGTTCCGGGTTGGTCGAGTAATTGAGGATGATGCCTTTGAACACGGCCGCATTGGGGATGCGCATGTGGTTACCGTCGAGGGTCATCAAGATGGTCGCGCGCGAAGTGAGGCGCACGACGATGCCTTCAAGGTCATTGATAACCACGTGGTCCTTGGCCCGAAACGGCTGGCGCAGGCTCAGCATCACGCTGGAAATATAGTTCTCCACTGTGTCGCGCACGGCAAAGCCGATGGCCAGGCCGATCACCCCGGCACCGCCGAGGATGGTGGTGATAACCGCCGCCGCGCCGAGCAGATTGAGCGCCAGAATAATCCCCAGCAGCAGAATGACCACGCGTGTGGCTTGGGCCATTAGGTCGGCTAAAAAGGGATTGGGCGCTATTTTTCGCCACAAAAATTGCCGGCCGGCGAGGAAGTTACCGAGCAGGATAAAGACGGTTAAAACCAGCAGCGCGAGACCAATCAATGGCAGCGCTTTTATAAAATTCAGGCTTTGTGTACGCAAGCGTTCGAGCACCGGCCGCACGTTATCGGCCACGGCCAGCGTGCGGCTCATCTCGTCGGTTACCGTGACCACTCCGGCGAGTCGGCTGGCGAGGCGCTCGGCTTGCTGCGCGGCGACTTCGTTGGCGACCTCGCCGCGCAGAATGACCACGCCTTCGCCGACATACACACTGACTTCGCGCAGCGGTTCCAGTTCGGCAAAAATATTCTCGATGCGCGACCTGATCTTCTCATCGCTTTCTGCCGCCTCGGCGTCGATGTTCACCACCGATTCGGGCGCGGCGGGCGCATCTTCCGCTTGAGCCAAAATGTGCTCGCCGGGCAATAAGCCAACGAGCAGTGCGAGTACCAGTAGCGTGTGGCGCGGCGTGCGGGTGCGGCGTTTCATTGCAGGCGACTCCGAATAGGGCGGTGGAACATCACCTAGCCTACGCGGATGCGCAGAGCAGGAGCGGGATGGGTGGCCAGCGGAGCAGCGGGTGCTTATAAAGCTTTGGCCAGCATCCACGCTCCCATGGCGACCATCATCAGGTTTTCCGTCAAGGATACAAAACCCAGCGGCACCTTACTGCTACCGCCGACACAGGCGCATTTGAGTTCACGCTTGTCGAGATACACGGCTTTGATCACTGAAACCGCGCCCACTGAACCGATAAACAACGCCACGGGTGCGGCAAGCCAAACCAGCGCACCTGAAATCATCAGTACCCCCGCCAGCCCCTCGCCGAACGGATAAAGATAGCCATAGCGTACCCATCTGCGCGCCAGCAAATCGTAGTTGAGGAACATGGTCGAAAAACTCTCGACGTCCTGCAATTTCTGGATGGCCAGCACACACATGGCCACGGCGATAAACCATTCCAGCGCACGCACCGTTAATAGGCTGCCATACGCCGCCCAGCTCATGGCCAATGCCATCAACAGTGAAACAGCGAAGATGGCAAAGACGGGCGTATAGCTGGTTTCATCCGGCCCTTTTACCGGCTCACCGAAATGTTTACGCAAGGCATCGTAGCCACCGATGCGTTGGCCGCCGATCCATGTCTGCGGTGTTGTATCTACGTTGTGTTGGTTCTGGAAGGCGTCGGTTTCCGCGCGCGTTGTCAGGTGGCGGTCGTCTACGTCGAAGCCTTTACGCTTGAGCAAATCCTTCGACTTGAGGCCATAAGGGCAGAGGTGGTTCTTCATCACCATGCGATACAGCGTGGCTTGTTTTGGCTTATCTGAGTCCATGACGTTTCTCCTGTACCGGCAGATTGTCTAGAGGGCCTTATTCGCGTCGTTTAAGGCGAACCAGGCGAGCCAGGCGAGCCAACGGTCGTCAGCAATGGCGCGCCTGCAGCGTTTCTCAAGGTCGCAAAACCCAAGCGCTAGTAAAGGCAGACCATCGTTATGCTGTTGGATTCCATTGAGTTTGCCGGAATGCGGCTTGAGGAAGAGGCTTGTTCATGCCAGCGGCATAAAAAAGGGATGGCCGAGGCCATCCCTGAGGAAAAGAGGCGTGGGGGCGCCTCTTGGTCGATATGGGTTAAGCGCTGAGCGGCACCAGGCGCGGGGCGATCATGTTCTCGGGGCGCAGGATATCGGCGAGCTCGGCGTCGCCCAGCAGCTTCTCCTCGCGTACCAATTCCAGCACGCTGCGACCACTTTCCAGCGCCACCTTGGCGATGCGGGTGGCGTTCTCGTAGCCGATGTAAGGATTGAGTGCGGTGATCAGGCCGATGGAGTTTTCCATCAATTCACGGCAGCGCGCTTCGTTGGCGGTGATGCCGTCGATACACAGCTCGCGCAGCATATCCATGGCGCGGGTGAGCAGGCGGATCGAGTCGAAGATCTTGTAGGCGATCAGCGGCTCCATGACGTTGAGCTGCAGCTGGCCACCTTCGGCGGCCATGGTCAGCGCCAGGTCGTTACCGATCACTTCAAAGGCCACCTGATTAACCGCTTCCGGGATCACCGGGTTGACCTTGCCGGGCATGATCGAGCTGCCTGGCTGACGCGCCGGCAGGTTGATTTCATTGATGCCGGTGCGCGGGCCACTGGAGAGCAGGCGCAGGTCGTTGCACATCTTCGACATCTTCACTGCGGTGCGCTTGAGCATGCCGGAGAACAGCACGAAGGCGCCCATGTCCGAGGTGGCTTCGATCAGGTCGGCGGCGGGGGTCAGCGGCTGGCCGCTGATGATGGCCAAACGCTTGACTGCCATCAGCTGATACTGCGGGTCGGCGTTGATGCCGGTGCCGATCGCGGTACCGCCCAGATTCACTTCGGTAAGCAGGGTCGGGGCGAGCAGTTTGAGGTGCTGCAGGTCTTCGCTGAGGGTGGTAGCGAAGGCGCGGAATTCCTGGCCGAGGGTCATCGGTACGGCGTCTTGCAGCTGAGTGCGACCCATCTTCAGCACATGGCTGAACTCCAGGTGCTTCTTCGACAGCGATTGGATCAGCTTGTCCAGCGCGGTGAGCAGGCTGTCGTGGCCCAGCAGCAGGCCGAGGCGAATGGCGGTCGGGTAGGCGTCGTTGGTCGACTGCGCCATGTTCACGTCGTTGTTCGGGTGCAGCTGCTTGTAGTCACCTTTCTCGAAACCCATGGCTTCCAGGGCGACGTTGGCGATCACCTCGTTGGCGTTCATGTTGGTCGAGGTGCCGGCGCCGCCCTGAATCATGTCGACCACGAATTGATCGTGAAACTCGCCCTGAATGATGCGTGCGCAAGCGGTGCTGATCGCGGTGTGCTTGGCGGCAGACAGATGGCCCAGTTCGCGGTTGGCATCGGCGGCGGCCTGCTTGACCATGGCCAGAGCTACGACCAATTTTGGGTAGTGCGACAGCGTCACGCCGGACAGGCGAAAGTTCTGCACTGCGCGCAGGGTCTGGATGCCGTAATAGGCGTCAGCAGGAACGTCGAGGGTGCCGAGCAGGTCTTTTTCGATGCGCGATGATGCAACAGGGGACATGATGGTTACGGTCTCTGAGAATGCGACTTGTGCCGCGATGTGCCGTAGATTAGGGGCTGTGGCCTGATGCTGGCCAATGCTGTTAAACGCTGGGTCATGCATAATCGGCATAATGTCGGTGTGACGTCCGCTTGCGCTCGGACGTGCAGATAACTTGTGGGAGGGGCTTCAGCCGCGATCGTCGCCGCTAAAGCGCCTCCCACAATGCCTGGCTCGGACATCGGCTGCGCAGCGCATAGGGTGGATGACGCATTACCCATCCATCACAACTGAATGCCGGCTGGGCGGTGGATGAAAAGAGCGTCATCCACCCTACAAAAACAGGAGCGACGATGAACCTTGAAAGTAAATGGCTGGAAGACTTCGTTACCCTGGCTGCCACCCGCAGTTTTTCCCAGGCGGCGCAAAAGCGCTTCGTTACTCAGCCGGCGTTCAGCCGGCGGATTCGCAGCCTGGAAAACATGCTCGGCCTTACCCTGGTAAATCGCAGCTGCACACCGGTCGAGCTGACCGAGTCCGGCCAGCTGTTTTTAGTCACGGCAAGGAGCATGGTCGAGCAGCTGGGTGAGGTGGTGCGCCATCTGCATAACCTCGAAGGCCAGCAGGGTGAGGTGATGCAGATCGCCGCAGCGCACTCACTGACTCTGGGTTTTTTCCCCGAGTGGATCGCCCGTCTGCGCCGCGAGGGTTTGCCGCTGACCACCCGGCTGGTCGCCACCAACGTCGGTGAAGCGGTGCATTCGCTGCGTGAAGGGGCCTGCGATCTGATTCTTGCCTACTACGACCCGGATGCTGCGTTGCAGATGGATCCGGAGATTTTCCCTTCGCTGCACTTGGGCCGTACCGAGATGTTGCCGGTGTGCGCGGTCGATGAGGATCGCCAGCCGTTGTTCGATCTAGAAAGTGGTCAGAGTGTGCCACTGCTGGCCTATACAGCCGGAGCGTTCCTCGGCCGATCAGTCAACCTGCTGCTTCGTCAGCGCGTGCTGCGCTCGACCACCGTGTATGAAACGGCGATGGCCGACAGCCTGAAAAGCATGGCCCTGCAAGGGATGGGCGTGGCCTGGGTGCCGCGTTTATCGGTGACGGGGGAGTTAGCGAGGGGCGAGCTGGTGGTGTGTGGCGGCGAGCAATGGCAGGTGCCGCTGGAGATTCGCCTGTACCGCTGCGCGCTGGTGCGCAAAGCCTCGGTGCGGCTGCTGTGGCGCAAGCTAGAGAGTGGCGAGGTCGGTGCTTAGAGCCTTTTTAGGATCTGCTGCGCGTCGGCTCTGCGGCGTTAAAAACAGGCTCGGAGTGCTCATGTACAGCAGTACACTCCGCCTCCTTGCCTGTTTTCGCCTTGCAGGGCTCTAGCTCTCAAGACCCACAAGAGCTCTAAGAGCTCTAACTAACGCCAACTAGTATGGGCTCATCAGGTGCCGGACTTGATGGTGGTCCAGGCGCGAGTGCGTATGCGTTCGACTTTCTGCGGCAGCGGTTGCAGCACGTAGAGGGTCTTTTGTGCCTCGCTGGTTGGAGTCAGGCCGGGGTTGTCGCGGATCTCTGTGCCCACCAGTGGCATGGCGGCCTTGTTCGGGTTGGGGTAGCCGAGAAAGTCGCTGATTGGCGCCACCACGTTTGGGTCGAGCAGGTTGTTGAGGAACTCATGGGCCTCAGCAACGTTCTGTGCGCTTTTCGGAATGGCGAAGGAGTCGAACCACAGCGGTGCGCCCTCCTTCGGCAAGCGCCAGTCGACCACCACGCCGTTGCCGGCTTCTTTGGCGCGGTTGGCGAACTGGTAGAAGCTGCCGGAGTAGCCGATGGCCACGCAGATGTTGCCGTTGGCGATATCGGTCATGTACTTGGCTGAGTGGAAGTAGGCGACGTAGGGGCGGATTTTCAGCATCAGCTCGGTGGCTTTTTTGTAGTCATCCGGCTTGGTGCTATTCGGGTCCAGACCCAGGTAGTGCAGGGCAATGGGCAGAATCTCGCCCGGCGAGTCGAGCATGGCCACGCCGCACTGCTTGAGCTTGCTGATGTTCTCTTCTTTGAAGATCAGGTCCCAGCTGTCCACCGGTGCATCAGCGCCGAGCACTTCTTTGACTTTGTCCGGGTTGAAACCGATCAGCACGGTGCCGTACATGTAGGGCACTGCGTATTGGTTACCGGGGTCGTTGGCGGTCATCAATTCCAGCAGGCCGGGGTCGAGGTTTTTCCAGTTGGGCAGCTGGGTTTTATCCAGTTTTTGGAACACGCCGGCTTTGATTTCGTTTTCGAGGAAGGTGTTGGTCGGCACCACCAGGTCGTAACCCGAGTTGCCGGTAAGCAGCTTGGCTTCCAGGCCTTCGTTGGTGTCGAAGATGTCCCAGGTCAGCTTGATGCCGCTGTTGGCGGCAAAGTCCTTGGGTACCGAGGGCAGCATGTAGTCGGCCCAGTTGTACACGCGCAGTTCGCGCTGTGGTGCTGCGGTTTCGGCCTGCGCTGCGCCGGTCAATAAGGTTGCACCGCAGATGGCGGTGGTGAACAGGGTTTTGATTATTTTCATGGTGGTCACCCGTGGGTCATTTAAGGAGGGTTTAAGCGCCCTCGAAGCCTTCCAGAACATTCACTGCGTTGACGCCAATGGCCTCGACGGCATAGCCGCCTTCCATGACAAACAGTGTCGGTTTGCCCAGGGCGGCGATGCGCTTGCCGATGGCCAGATAATCCGGGCTGTCGAGTTTGAATTGGGAGATGGGGTCATCCTTGAAGGTGTCCACGCCCAACGAGACGACGATGATCTCGGCATCAAATTCGGCAATGCGCTGACAGGCTTCATCCAGCGCCGCGCTCCACACAGCCCACGGGCTGCCCATGGGTAACGGGTAGTTAAAGTTGCAGCCTTCACCTGCTCCTTCACCACGTTCATCGCTGTAGCCAAGAAAGAACGGGAATTCCTCGGCTGGGTCGCCGTGGATCGAGGTGAACAGCACGTCACCCCGCGTATAGAAAATGTCTTGCGTGCCGTTGCCGTGGTGGTAATCGACATCGAGGATAGCCACGCGCTGTTTGCCCTGATCGAGGAATGCCTGGGCGGAGATGGCGGCGTTGTTCAGGTAGCAGTAGCCACCCATCAACTCGCCTGCAGCGTGGTGACCCGGTGGGCGGCACAGGGCGAAGGCACTGTGTGCGCCATTTGAGATTTCCTGCTGGGCGCTGAGTGCGACTTGCGCGGCGCTATAAGCCGCTTGCCAAGTACCAGCGGTAATCGGTGCGCCGCCGTCGAAGCTGTAATAGCCGAGCTGGCCATGCAGGTCGGTGGGGATTACTGGGCGCAAAGTGCGCGCTGGCCAGGTGAATGGCAGCAGATCACCAGTGCCATTTTGCGCTTGCCAGCGATCCCAGGCTCCTTTGAAAAAATCCAGGTAGGCGGCGCTGTGGATGCGCTCAATCGGTGCGCGGCCGAAGTCTGTCGGCGCGAGGATGTCGCCAAGCTGCCGATCTTTAACCCGCTGCAGAATATGGTCAGCGCGTTGCGGCTTCTCGAAACACGGCATCAGTTGGCCGTCGATCAGCTCGCAGCTGCCGTGGTGCAGGTGATGGTCGTCGCTGTAAAAGGTCAGCATGCGGGTGGCTCCCAGGCGTTGTTGTTCTGGCCACCATTGTTCGCAGCTAATGCGCTGCGGTTGAACGCTGACAACGGCCAAAAGGGGATCGAAGTGGCCAAAATCGGCGGCCATGGGCGGAGCTCCGTGGGAGGCGCTTTAGCGGCGAGCTGTTTAAAAGCGGTTGTCGCGGCTGAAGCCCCTCCCACAAAACCCGATCACGGCTGGAGCGGGGGCAGGCTGTAGGGTGGATGGCGCTCTTTTCATCCACCGGCTTTGCCATGGCTTGGTGGATGGGTAAGGCGTCATCCACCCTACTTCTCTGCGCCATGTACTTAAGCGCGAAAACGGCTCGGCGGCACGCCGCTCCAGCGCTGGAAGGCATGGCGGAAACTGGCGGTTTCACTAAAACCGAGGTATTCGGCAATCCGGCAAATTGGCCAGTCTTCCTGGCCGAGCAGGGTTTTTGCCCGCTCGAAGCGCAACTCGTCGAGCAGCTCTTGGTAGTGCGTGCCGAGCTCCTGCAAGTGACGGCGCAGGGAGCGTGGCGAGCAGTGCATCTGTTGTGCCAGCTGCTCCAGGCCGGGTGGTGCAGTGAGCTGTTCGGCCAGTAGCTGGCGGATGCGTGCGAGCCAGGCTTGACGGGTGTTGAACTCGCTATTCTGCTTGCGGCAGCGTTCGAGCATTTCGCGGTGGGTTACCGCATCGGCCAACGGCAGTGGTTGCTGTAGCCAGCTGGCGGGAAAGGCGAAAGCGTTGCGCGCGGCATCGAACTGCAGTGGGCAGGCGAAGTTATGCGGGTAGCGCGCGCTGTACTCCGGCTCTGCATAGCGAAACTGCGCGGCGCTAAGCGTTAGAGGCTGGCCGAGCAGGTCGTCGCTGATCAGTTTGAGCGAGGCCAGGCACATTTCCAGGTTGAACACTTCCAGCGCCGGGCTGTGCTGGTAGTCGCTGGCGCTAACCCAGGCCAGCTCACCCTCGAGGTGCATATCCAGCTTGAAGTACGTGCCGAGCAGGGCCGGGTATTGCAGCATCAGCCGCCAGGCGTCACCAAAGGTGGCACTGGAGAGCGCGGCGTAACCGACCATGCCATAGGCCGACACATGCATGCGCCGGCCCAGCTCCAGGCCCAGATCACTGCGCAGCTGCAGCGCGTTGGCGCAAACCTGCAACTCCTGGGTGCGGGTGATGCGCGTGTCGGCGCAGTCCAGGTCAGCCGCAGCAATGCCGCTGCCAGCCAATAACTGCTCGGTCAGTTCGGGTTGTGTGGCAAAAATTTCCAGGATTAGCGAAACCACATGCAGGGTAGTCAGGTGGGCGTGCAACATCGGGGCAACCGCAGCAGTTCAGAATGCCTGAATGACGCAAGAACTATGCCGCGGCACCGCAGCTGTCCAGGGCTATCCGGGACGCTGCGGTCTAGCCGAATTTAGCGATTACGCAGAAATGCGTTGATAAAGTCGCCCTGATTGGGTGCTTTCTCGTGGGTGGTAAAGCTCAGGGTCGCATCGTTTTCGCGCAGCTTGAGCTTCTGCGCAAAGCTGCACTGCACGGTTTTCAGGCCCTTGGCGACAGCCTTTTGCTCATCACCGTTCTGGCACAAGCTGGCCAGCTGGCTGGCCACTTCTCCGCAGAAGCTCGGCACGCTGAGACGTTTGAGTTTGTCGTCGTCGATGGCGCTCCACTCAACCTTCGTGACCAGCGGGGTGCCGCAGGCCTTCGAGGCGTCCTGGTCGATCTGCTGCAGCTGCTGGGTGAAGTCGGCCACGCGCTTTTCCCGGTCGAAGCTGCTCAGCTTGTCCTGAATGCCCTTTTTCTTCTGCTGCTCGTAGAGTGCCAGCAGGCTGGCAGGTTTGGTTTCTTTGCTCTTGGTTTCATCGAAGCCCAGCTCGAAGCCGTCGGTGCTCGGCAGGTACAGCTGATATCGCTCGCCACCCCAGCCCTGACGCTTGATCAGCATGTTGTAGGCGCTGCCATCGAGGGTGGTGGTGTAGTCGCGGTCGTCGTTGCCGCGGTCCTTGATAGCGGTAAGTAGCACCACCTCATCCAGCGGGTGGTTGATGCCGCTGACCTGGATCAGTGCCTGCTCACCGTCGCTGCTGGGTGCAACGATCACGCTGATGCCTTTGCCTGCATCGAATACTTGCGGGTATTTAGCCAGTTCGAGGGCGCTGGCGTTGAGGGTGAGCAGTGAAGCGGCGAGTAGCAGTGACAGCCTTGTCATGGTGGTGTCCTGGGTAATTAAAAGAACGCCCAGTATAGCCAGGCCATTGGCCGCGATTTGTGCGCCAGGTCTGCTCGTGGTGCCTGTGTTCGGGCTGTTTAGATCAATCTGCAGGGCGGCAGCATGCCCTTCGACAAACGGTTGGCGCGGGTGCCCGCCTGCCGGGGCTTTACGGTATACTGCGCGGCCTTTGGCCGGTCGCACCGGCTGAAAATCGCACACAAGCCACGCCGGTTTTCCCGCGTGGCTTGTTGGTTTTTGCCGCGCCTGCGGGCGCAATTGAGAAGAGGCACGACGATGAGCGCACTGGTTGGCGTGATCATGGGCTCCAAGTCCGATTGGTCCACCCTTAGCCACACCGCCGATATGCTGGACAAGCTGGGCATTCCGTACGAAGTGAAGGTGGTTTCCGCCCACCGCACCCCGGACCTGTTGTTCCAGTATGCCGAGCAAGCTGACGAACGCGGCATTCAGGTGATCATCGCCGGCGCTGGCGGCGCGGCGCACCTGCCGGGTATGTGTGCGGCGAAGACTCATTTGCCGGTGCTTGGCGTGCCGGTTCAATCGGCCGTCCTCTCGGGTGTCGATTCGCTGCTGTCGATCGTGCAGATGCCGGCTGGCATTCCGGTCGCTACCCTGGCCATCGGCAAGGCCGGTGCGGTCAACGCCGCGCTACTCGCCGCGAGCATCCTCGGCCACCAGCACCCGCAATTCCACACGGCGCTCAAGCAGTTCCGTCAGGAGCAGACTGAAACCGTGTTGGAAAATCCGGACCCGCGTGAGGCTTAACCCATGAAAATCGGCGTAATCGGTGGCGGCCAACTGGGTCGCATGTTGGCCCTGGCAGGCACCCCGCTGGGGATGAACTTCGCCTTCCTCGATCCTGCTCCGGATGCCTGCGCGCAAGCGTTGGGCGAGCATATCCGCGCCGATTATGGCGACCAGGATCACCTGCGTCAGCTGGCCGATGAAGTCGACTTGGTGACCTTCGAGTTCGAAAGTGTGCCGGCCGAGACCGTGGCCTTCCTCTCGCAGTTCGTGCCGGTCTATCCGAGCGCCGAAGCCCTGCGCATCGCTCGTGATCGCTGGTTTGAAAAGTCCATGTTCAAGGACCTGGGCATTCCCACCCCGGATTTCGCCGATATCCAGTCGCAGGCTGACCTCGACGCAGCCGTGGCAAGCATCGGTTTACCGGCCGTGATGAAGACCCGCACCCTGGGTTACGACGGCAAGGGCCAGAAGGTGATGCGCAAGCCCGAAGACGTGACTGGCGCCTTCGCCGAGCTGGGTAGCGTGCCGTGCTTGCTGGAAGGCTTCGTGCCCTTCACGGGTGAGGTGTCGCTGGTGGCGGTGCGTGCCCGTGATGGCGAAACGCGCTTCTACCCGCTGGTGCATAACCGCCACGACAGCGGCGTGCTGGCGCTGTCCATTGCCAGCACCGATCATCCGTTGCAGGCGCTGGCCGAGGACTACGTTGGCCGCGTGCTGACCAAGCTCGATTACGTCGGCGTGCTGGCCTTCGAGTTCTTTGAAGTCGATGGTGGCCTGAAAGCCAACGAAATTGCCCCACGCGTGCACAACTCCGGGCACTGGACCATCGAAGGCGCCGAGTGCAGCCAGTTCGAAAACCACCTGCGCGCCGTTGCCGGTTTGCCGCTGGGCTCGACCGCCAAGATCGGCGAGAGCGCCATGCTCAACTTCCTCGGCAGCGTGCCGCCGGTGGAGCAGGTTATTGCCATCGACGACTGCCACCTGCATCACTACGGCAAAGCCTTCAAGGCTGGGCGCAAGGTTGGCCACGCCACCCTGCGCTGCGTGGATCGCGCCACGCTGGACAAGCAGATTGCCGTGGTCGAAGCGCTGATCGCCAAGGGTTGAGCACAATCTGACGCCGCCTATGCGGTGGCGTCAGATTGAACCTTGCTGGCGGATTCCCGTCTGATTGCCTAACGCCACTATGGCTGACCCGCAACTGACTTGGAGTGAATCGCATGAGCATCATCGGCACTATTTTTATCGGCCTGATCGTTGGCTTGCTGGCTCGTTTTCTCAAGCCTGGCAACGACAGCATGGGCTGGATCATGACCATCCTGCTCGGCGTCGGCGGCTCTATCGCCGCAACCTATGGCGGTCAAGCGCTGGGTATCTATCAGGCCGGCGAAACCGCGGGTTTTATCGGCGCGGTGATCGGCGCAGTGGTGTTGCTGGTTATTTATGCGGCGGTGAAAAAGGACTGATAAGCCCTCATCCAATCGTTATGTGAGCCAACTAATGCGCTACCTGCTGTTGCCACTGTTGTTTATAAGCACCCTGGCCTGCGCCGAGTTGCCGGAAACCGATTGGCTTGAATTGATGCCGCCGCAAGATCGGGCGGCATTGGAAGCCATGCCGGAAATCGACCATCAAGGCTCCGAGCAAGACAGCGAGTTCTACAACCCCGGCGGCCTCAAGCAGCAGGACAAAAACTTGCCAGCGGTGATGTACTCCACCAATACCGTTGCTGCGCTGGATGGCAAAACCCTGCGTCTTGGCGGCTACCCCGTGCCGCTGGAAACCAACAGCCAAGGCCGCAGCACGCTGTTCTTCCTGGTGCCATACCCCGGCGCCTGCATCCACGTCCCACCGCCGCCACCGAATCAGCTGGTTTTGGTGCGCTACCCCAAAGGCATTGAGCTGGAAGACATCTACGCACCGCTGTGGGTCAGCGGCACGCTGCAGGTCGAACAGGTCAACAACGAGCTGGCGGATGCGGCGTATGCGTTGGAGGCGGATGTGGTGCGGGTTGTGGAGGAAAGCGATCTGTAACGGTTATGTGCCGGTGTTCTTCCGGCACATCTTGCGCTTCAGCTGATACTGGTTTCAGTTGGCCCCGATGGCGCGCAGCAGCTCCGTCGATGTCAGGCGTTTCAGCACGTGTTTGGCGGGATCCATCTCCACGTCCAGCGCCAGCGGAGTAGTGCCGTCCGCGTCATACACGAAATAAGCGTTGTCGCTGCTCACTTCATGGGTTTTCTCTCCCGCTGTCGCGATGGTCTTGGGAGCCGCCGACATCAGCTCGTCGACCGTGTTGTAGCGCAATGCCACATCGACCTCACCCAGGCGGCCAAGGGGCGCCTCGGCTGGCTGGAAAGGCTCGACCAACACGGACTGTAGAGAAACCGCGTTGGAGGCCTCGATCCACTTGTCTGAGTAGGCGAAAATCAGATCCTGGTACTCGCTCGACAGTGGCTTATTCAGATTGCACACAGCCTTGCGGATGGATACGCCGTTCTGCGCGTTGCGGATATTGCCGTACACACAATCTATGACCGGGACTTGGTCTTTGAGCGAGAGGGTGTAGAACACCTCGAAAGACGTGCTCGATGCGGTGTTTTCGTAGGTCAGTGCGGGAGCACCGTTGAACGAGACAAGGGTTCTGGAGCTCTGGCCTGAGTAACCAACGATGTCTGCGAAGACCTTGGCTTCTTTTCTCCAGCTGATCGTCAACTGGCCGGTGCTCATATCCGCTCGGTAGGTCTCAGTGATTTCAGCCCTATTGGCTGCGGCGGTGTACGTTTGCGCATGTATGGTGGTGGTTAGCGCAAGAGAAAGCAGCGTGGCACACAGCTTGTGCTTCATAGTGTAAGGATTCCCTTGGCCGAGGATTCCTCTCTGAGGATGGCCCTTAATTCTGTGCGTTCCTCGCAATCAAGGCTTGATGATCGGAGCATTAGTAAATTGATCATTAAAGGGGGCTGAGTGAATTATCTAGCAGCCGAAGACCTAAGCTGTTCAAAATAAATAACATCGACCCCTTTAGTTACCCGGTTCTATTTGCCCTAATATCAGTTATTGGAAATTTAGAAGCTCCGAGCAAATCGAAATATCCGCCAAGGTTTTTTCCCCATCATGACTGTAGACGCAAATGGGATTTTCAAAGGTTCCAGTCATGCGCTTACAGTCATTATGATTCCCTTGGAGGTAAACGCATTCCGTATTTGCAATGACTAATTCTTTGCTCGGCTTTTCAATATATAATTGTGCATCACGCATGAAATAAATTGTCTCATGTATGCTCCCCCCCTCCTGCGAGATATTGCGGTACCTACCCTCGGCCACTATTTCAGCAGCGACTGGAATTGACCCAATATATTCTGCGTCGGGTCTCTCAGTCGATGCCATGTATAATTTGCGCTGAGCATTTACACCAAGCTCCTCACTTGTCGGCCATGATGTAATCAAATATTTATCGCTGTCACTTTTCAGCCGCTGGTATTCGAAAGGTGATTCACATGTGCTCTGTGATGTTTGAATTCTAAAATTAATATTATCTGCCGATAATATTAATGATCTTTTGCCCTCTGTAATCGCTTCCCTGCACTGAAAAAGAGCAGCTTCATTCTCTGCAACTGATGCATTGCTAAGTATTAGTGAGAGAAAAAAGTAAAATATTTTCATGCGTAGGTATCTCCCAAATACTCCAATATTTCCTCGGTCAGTTCTTGACGCTGAGGGAAATTTGCCGCCTCTGGCCAGGGCGTATTGACACCAACATTGGCTCCATCTCCGCGAATCCGCCGCGTCATTTCTGCAACATTATTGGTGTCTGCGATGCTAATGAGCCTATTCTTTGCCCAAAACCATCCCGCCGTATCTACTGATATTGGTGGATCAGTATTCACTCTGTCTGGATTATTTATTTGTGGTGGTCGCATATCGGCCTCCAGCTGTGCAAGCGCCACCGCATTTTGAGTTGGGAGGGTATTGTACTGCGCAGCAGGAACAGTATCCCCTGTAATTCCCCACCACCGAGGATTACGCCACCAACCGTCAGTAAAAGAGCCATTCGCGATCCAGCCACGATATACCCAATATTTTGCGTAGTTATCACGGCCAGTCAACTGTTTCATTCCTCGGCCACGGAAATTGCCTCCATCGTTCCATTTTATATTGCCAAGCCAGCCCGCGAAATTCTTGGCTTTTTCATATCTCCTAAAGTATGTATAGGGGTCTCCATTATAAAGCTCTGACATCCATCTGAGTTGATTAGTTTCTACCCCAGCTTGACCAAAGAAGTGAGCGCGACGGAGTTGGTCGACTATTAAATATTTAGAAGTTGTCTTGTTGATATATGGTAAGAAAAGCTGCACTTTTTCTGTCGTGGCATTGGGATATACTCGACGGAATTCGTTAGATGATAGCCATCCACATTTTCTAAACAAACTAATTAGTTCTCTGGGCGGAAAGTGCCAGTGCCTAGCCTCAATACCTTCCAGCGCTGCATCCTCCCAAAATGCTAGTTCTTGGTGATGCTTGCGTAGCCGGTTATAGCTTTCCTCAGATAACGACCCGCCGGGTGCTACTTTTTTCAGCCAGCCATAGCGGGTATCGAAATCGTTCTTGGTCCATTCACTCGGGAATTTGCAGATAAAGCGCTTTAGTTGTTTTTGCGCGGCAGGATCTCGTAAGGCCGCTTCGTTTTGTGTGCGCTCACGTTCGTAGCGCTCCGAGAGTTTGAGCTTCTCTTCTTCCGCTAGGCTGGCATAGCTAGGTGATAGCGCAATACTCACTGCATCTACCTGATCGGACACCACCTTGCCGTCATCCAGGCGCAGCAGGCTGCGAATGAATGGTGACTGGCAGTGGCTGTCGGAGTCGGTGTCGTCGTCGATCAATTGCCAGCCTTGCCAATGAGGGAAATCCGCGTCACTGAACTTGGCGACCGTTGCAGCATTGAGGTTTACCCACCCTGTTCTGGCGGCTGCACCTGCCTGGCTAGGAACTGCTATTTGCCGCCAGTGGGCTGCATCTGCAGGCTGCAGTGTGTCTGGTCCTAGAACCCTGCCGAAGCGAAGTAGTTCGTAACCGGCGCTCGGACGCTGGGGGTAGAGGTTGGTTGCAGTTCGATACAGGTTGTATTCGTAATCAGTTTCTTCTTGATGCCCCCCAATCTCTTCCCCGCCCATCAGGAATGAGGTCAGCGTGCATTGGCCGCGCTCATAGCGCATACGCACGAAGATGCCTTCCTGGAGTTGATTGGCCACTGCCCACTCGTAGCCTTGAACCAGTGGAGTGGGTTCTGTTTCCCTGCCATTTTCGGCAGAACTACTATCTTGCACTGGTGCTGCTCCAGCAGGTAGGGCCGGGCAGCGATAGATAACCGGAGCACTATTCTCGGCTTGCCGCCGATTGGCGGGCGGGGCCTCATAGATCAGCACTTCCGGTGGTACAAAGAAGTACATGTCTCCCCAGCAGCTGTCTGTTCTTCCGTTGCCAGCTTGATGGTTCAACGTTTTCTCGGTGCGACCAACTAAGTGTGCGATCTGGCTCTGGTCAGCAATGATTTCGAAGTGAATGCGCTCGCTCTGGCCGTAGATTCGTCCAGCTTCTCCTATTGCGTCCTTGCGATAGACCGCCTGCCCCTTGGTTGGATTGGTTAGTGTGATCTTCGATAGGTGCATATAGACCGAGTAGAAGACTACTGTGGAGAGGGCACCTTCACCGATTTCTGTCTCGTGCTTGAGAACGATACAGCCGTTATCGGTCCACTGATCACGGTAGCGCAGCCCATGATCCGCTGGCGCGCTGGCTTCTTCGGTTGGTTGACGGAAATAGACCAAGGTGGCATCCGCAATCGCCCTTACAGGGAGAGAGAAGGTTCCTTCTCGGGGGGCGGTAAGGTGCATGCCGCCATGCCAATTCAAGTCAAAGCTAAGAGGAAATGCGCCGTCTCCTGGGCTGCCGCCGAGCATGGCGCGGTTGATAAACGCATCGTCATTTTCCCCGGCTATTGTGCGGGGAATGAAAGGTGGGCTGATCAGCATTGCGAGTACCTAATCCTTAGTGTTTATCGTCCTGACGTTAAAGAGAGAACGGATAGTCCTTGGTAATAACGGGCTTGGGTTTAGTTGATGTATTAAGCAACGCCTCATCCAACAAATTCCCCGCCTTATCACTATCCGCCGCACCTGGCAGCACCGGTGGTTTGATCTTGATGCCCGAGCCTTTACCCGGTGCACCACCCGCATTGATTTTGGCCATTGGGCCGCTGAGGGTGATGCCGCCGGGGTCGAGTTTGATAAAGCTGCCGCCGGCTTTGATCGTTAACTCGACGCCGGCTTCGATGACCATCTTTTGCCCGGCCTTGAGGTGGATTTCGCGGCCGGCTTTGGTCAGTTGCGCGGTGCCGAGTTTGATGTGTTGGTTTTGCCCGACGGTCAGGTGGTCGTCGGGTTTGACTTCGACTTTGCGTTCGGTTTTCACCGTGAGGTTTTCTTCGGCTTTGAGCTCGGTGTAGCTGTTGGCTTCGACGGTGTCGTGGCGCTCGTTGCCGACGCGGATCTTCTGGTCGTGCTCGATGTTTTCATCCCAGTCGCGCTGGGCGTGTAGGTAGATCTGTTCGGCACCTTTTTTGTCTTCGATGCGCAGCTCGTTGTAGCCGCCACCGCCCGGCGTGCTGAGGGTTTTGAACACGGTGCGGGTTTTGTTCGCGGGCAGGTCGTAGGGCACCACGTGTTCGGCGTGGTACAGGCAACCGGTAACCAGCGGCTGATCGGGGTCGCCTTCGAGAAAGGTCACCAGCACTTCCATGCCAATACGCGGAATGGCGATACCGCCGTACGCATCGCCGGCCCAACTGGAGGCCACACGCAGCCAGCAGCTGGTGGTGTCATCGGCCTGGCCTTCACGGTCCCAGAAGAACTGCACTTTGATGCGGCCGTATTCGTCGCAATGGATTTCCTCACCGGCGGGCCCGGTGACTACGGCGGTCTGGCTGCCCAATACGCGGGGTTTTGGATGGGCCAGAGGCGGGCGGAAAGGCACGTCCCAGGGTGTGGCGCTGAAGTGGTTGCGGTAGCCCTGCTGGAAGCCATCGCTGGCTTCGGTATGGCTGGTGACCGACTCTTCCAACACCTGTGGCTGTTTGCCCTGGTGAGTAATCTCGTGCAGCAGCCAGAGGTCGTTGTAGTCGCCACGCGGGTGGTCAGAGAGTTCGAGATAGTGCCCGCTGACGAGTTTGGGCTGATCGCCCCGGCCTTCGGCCAGGCGGTAGTCGGCGCGGTGGCGTTCTAGATTGCGCTGGCTGAGATGCTTGCCGCGCGTACGGTCGACGAACCGGCCGGGGTAGTCGTAGTCCTCCAGGTCCGGCAGTGGCTTGGCCTCGGGGTCGCGCTCTTGCTTAAACGCCGCCTCCATCAGCAAGCGCGGCTGCTCGAAGTCGTAATCGCGGCGGGTGGTGCGGCTGGTGCGGGTTTCCAGGCGTACGGCGAAGCGTTTGATCACCGGCTCATCGGCGGTCATGCCGTTGTCTTGCAGGTAGGCGGTGGGCTGGCCGAGTTTGCCGAAGGCGCTTTGGTCGTCACCGAAGACCAGCACATGGCCCTGCGCGCTGTGCTGGAAGTGGTAGTGAATACCTTCCTCCTCGCATAGGCGCTGGACGAAGTGCAGGTCGCTCTCGTCGTACTGCACGCAATAATCGCGCTCCGGGTAGACAGTCGGGCCGAGCTGGAACTGATAGGCGTTGGCCTGGATGCCGTGCTCCTGCAGCACTTGCGCGACGATCTGCGGCACCGTGAGGTGCTGGAAGATGCGCTGGTTGGTGCGCAGCGCCAGGTAGCTCAGCTGCGGCACGATGCTGAGCGTATAGCGGGTCAGGCGTTTGCCGGCCTCGCCTTGGGCGACCTGATAGATCAGGCCGTGAATACCCAGCCCGTCTGGGCTAAAGGCGAGAAAGGCCGGCTGATGCAGCAGGCTTTGCAGATCAAGCTCAGGCTGCTCGCTGATCAGCTCAACCTCGAAGCGATAGGGCTGGCTGATGGCTTCGCGGCCGTTGAACTCAAGCACTTGCAGGTCGTGCTCAAGGCCCTCGATGGTGAGACTGAAGTGAGTTTCATTGGCCGGGTTGAACATCGTCGCTTCCTTGTAAAAAGATCATCCATTGGTGTCACACAACGCCTGTACGGCATGACTATCCGCTGCGTTTCAACCAGCGTGGCCAGCGGCTGGGTAGCGGCTGGCGAAAGACTTCAAGCAACTGTGCGCTGGTGATGCTGCGCTGTGCTTCATCGAAGGCCAGTGCGGTATGCAGCGCCGGCCAACAATGCGCCGGTAACTGCTCGGGACGTTGCAGTTGCTTATCCAACTCCATGGCCTTGGCCTGTTTGGCGCTCTGGCGACGGAACGGATGGCGCCCGCTGGCCAGCTCATACAGCACACACGCCAGGGCATAGACATCGGCGGCGGCGGTGAGCGGTGCGCCATCGAGCAATTCCAGCGCGGCGTAGCGTG
This sequence comes from Pseudomonas leptonychotis, assembly GCF_004920405.1. Classification (NCBI taxonomy): domain Bacteria; kingdom Pseudomonadati; phylum Pseudomonadota; class Gammaproteobacteria; order Pseudomonadales; family Pseudomonadaceae; genus Pseudomonas; species Pseudomonas leptonychotis. Next base: position 1,518,863 of record NZ_RFLV01000001.1, on the reverse strand, counting down.
GCGTCCAGGCGGTAAAGCGGTTACGACACAAGCGTGGCAGGCCGGGCAGCAGACCTTCCACAGGCTGACCGAGACCATAATCGAACAGGCGCAGGCCGTCTTCGGCAAGCATCACATTGCTGGGTTTCAAGTCGCCATGCAGCACGCCGAGGCTGTGTGAATAGCTGAGGGCATCGAGCAGGGCGATGGCGATTTCCTGCAGCTCACTCCAGGGCAGGCCGTCGGGCCGCTCACTCAGCAGTTGATCGAGCGTCAGACCCTTGAGCAGCTCCAGAGTGAGGAAGGCGCGCTGGCTCGGCACATCCACCTCAAAACCAAACAGACGCACCACATGCGGATGATTGAGCCGTGCGGTAAGGGCGAACTCGCTGTACAGCAGCGAGTTGGCGTCCGGGTATTCAGCAAAGTCATCGCTGAGGGTTTTCACCGCTACGTAAGGATCGGGGTCGCCGAACTGCTCACGTAGCAGGTCGCGGGCGCGATACACCGCGCCCATGCCGCCGACGCCGAGCAGGCGCTCGATTTTGTAACGGCCACCGAGTACTTCCGGCAACTCGCTGAGTACTTCGCGCGGTGCTTGCGCGGCCGGTTTGGCGGCAGTCGCGGCCAAGGCGAAATAGGTCAGGTCGCTGGCTGGGGTGCTGGCCAGCGAGGCTGCATCGAGTAGACGCTCACTCATCCTTGAGTTCTCCTCATCGGCGGATCACCACCGCGCTCAGGTTGTCTCGCGCCGGGCCGTCGAGCACTTGCTGGAACAAGCGATTCAGCGTCAGCTGGGGTGACGGCAGATTGAGTGCCGCACCCAGCGCATCGGCAGACATGCCTTGGTAGAGACCGTCACTGCACAGTAGAAACGCATCGCCGGGCAGCACGTCGAGTTCGAGAATTTCTAACTTAAGTTCGTCGCTGGCGCCAATCGCGCGAGTCAGGGCGTGCGCCGCTGGATGCCGAGCGGCCTCGCTTGGGCTCAGTTGCTGTTCATCGATCAGCTGCTGCAGCAACGAGTGGTCACGGCTGAGCTGATACAAGCGACTGCCGCGCCACAAGTAGCAGCGGCTGTCGCCGGCCCACACGCAGGCGGCGCGGTCGCCCTCGATCAACAGTGCCACCACCGTGCTGCCGATCACCGGGTCCGGGTGGGCGGCGGTGACCGTCAGTTCTTGGCCGAGGCGGCGGTTGAGCGTGTGCAGGCGTTTGCGCAGCTCATCCAGACGCTGCGGCAAATCACCCACACTGGGCTCGGCCAACTGCTCGACAATCAAGCGGCTGGCCAGGGCACCGTTTTGGTGCCCACCCATGCCGTCGGCAACCACCCACAGGCCCTGCTCCGGCAGGGCGAGAAAGGCATCCTCGTTGCGCGCCCGCACCTTGCCGGTGTCGGTACGCGCCGCGCTACGCCAGAGGTTGGCAACTGCTTGCATCAGAGCGTGGCCGGCAGTTTGAAGCTGCGCAGCTGGTCCAGGTCAAACGGATTGGGCGAGCGCTGACTGTGCAGCAAGTAGTTGGCGCGCAGGCCACCGAGGTCGGCCTTAAGCATCAGCACGTCACGGCCGCTGTGGTAATCCACGCTCATCAGGTCAAGCAGGCGGAACAGCGACCACGGGCCAGTGTTCTTCTCGATACCGACCTTACGCCCGCCGAGCTCTTCGACCACCAAGCTGGTGCGCCCTTCATTGGCTTCTGCCGGCCAGCTGAACGCGGTTTGCACGATGGGACCGTGGCGGTATTCCATCTGCTGGTCGCCAAAGCGGAAGTCGGCGCGGCCCAGGCTTGAATCCAGCGAGTAAGGCTCCAGCTTGAACAGCACTTTCGGCTCGTTGGGGTTCTCGGCGAAGAAGCTGCGGCGAATGGTTTGCGCATGGCTCATCTGTAGCAGGAACTCACGCGACAACGGCAGACCACGGCCATCCACGCGGCGCAGTTGGTACTGTCCCGCAGTGCCGCTGACGAAGGATTTCAGGTAGTTGTCGAAGAAGCGCTCGGCAATCCCCTGAGCCTTAAAGAACTCGCGGAAATCGGCAATCGCCACGTCACTTTCGCTGTGCGCGCTGAACGGATAGCGCTGCTTCAACGAGCCTTTATAAGCAGCGTACAGCTCGCTCTTATAGCGCTGGTTGAGGTAGTGGTAGGCGTCGTTGAGCACCAGCATCCAGCTGTCTTCGGCGAGCAGGCCGAGCCAGTTGCCGATTGGCTGGGGCAGGCGTGCGGCACTGCTGCGCACCTGGTTGATGGCATCCCGTTGGCCGCCCATGCGTGCCTTGGCCAATTCGAATGCAGCCTGTTCCGGGGCGCTGGCGTGCGCCAGGCTAGCCAGTTGCAGTTGCAGCGCATCCAAAGCTTGCAGGGTGGTGGCCAGTTCCGGCCCGGCACCGCCGTTTTCGTCGAGCAAACGGTGCAGCGGTTCGAAGCGGCGTTCCAAAGTTTTGCGCGCGGTGTCTGGCAGGTTTTTCACCAGGGCCGCTTGGGCTTGTTCGGCGGCCGAGCTGGCCAGTTTGGCAACCTTGCCCAGCTTACCTTTGGCGCCTTTCAAGGCATCCGCGGCGGCACCGGCATCATCCGCTGCTTCGGCCATGCCTTTGAAGCGCGTGTTGTCGCGCACTTCTACCAGCAGTTGCAGCAACGGCGAGTTGGCGGCGGTTAGGCCAGACAGTTGCAGAGCGCCCTGACCGGCGCTACCAATCGGGTCCAGCGACAGCTGGGCGAGGGCTTCGCCCCAGTAATTGGCGTAGTCGCGGAAGTACAGCTGCTCCATCTCCACCAGCAGGCGACTGAGGTCGTTGCTGCTTAAGGTGTCGCCTTCGCCCAGAACCCAGTTATCGCGCAGCAGCTCGCGCACCAGATCAGCACCCTTGGCGGTGAAGGTTTTCTGGTAACCGACCTGGGTGTAGAAGCCCGGAATGGCATAGTCGCTGCCGGCGAACAGCCCTGCTTGTGGGCCGAGTTTCTGGCTCAGGCGATATTCCGGCAGGCTGCGGGCCTGGTCGCGGAGCATGCGATAAACCACGTTGGCCAGCGATTCGCTGCGCAGGATCTTGCGCGCTTCGGCGACCAGCGGCGCATTGAGCGAGTAAGGCGTAAAGGACTCCGACAGCAGGCGGTCAAAATGCTCGTTGAGGCCACGCTGACCGACGCTGTTGCCGGCGTAACGCAACGACCAATCGGCTGCCAACCACTCTTGCAGGAAGGCTTTGTCGCGGCGCTCTTCGAGGTTGAGCATGAGGTAGGCGCGCAGGCTGTTGAGCAGGCGCTCACGGTCACCCAGGTTGGCGCGGACTTGGGCTTCCAGCTGGCGGCCTACACGGCTTAGCAGCAGGTTTTCCAGCTCGCCGCGATAGGCGTTCTGCAGCGTTGGGTCGACTTTCTCACCTTGGTAAAGACCGCCGCGTTGCAGGTAGGACACCTCATCCACTGGCGGGAATACCTGGGTGGCTGCATAGCTATGATCCAGCGCCTTGAGGGTGCGCAGGGCATCATCCTGAGCGCTGAGGCTGCCGTGCTGTTGGGTCAATTGTTGAGCGAGGTCACGCAGTTGTTCCAGGCGGCCGTGGTTACCGGAGAAGCCACCGGCCCAGACCACGCCGAATACACCGAGCACCACCAGTGCGGTGGCGTACATGGCGCGTTGGCCCCAATCGATACGGCGCACTTCTTTTTGATCCAGCCCGGCAAGGTCTGACTCGGGGAAGATCACGCGGTTGAGCAGGTGATTGATAAAGCGCGCACGGCCCGTGCGGAAGGTCGGCAGCGCGCTGCTGGCCAAGCCTAGGTTGCGGCCAATGCTGCTGGTGCTCGGGTCGAGCTGGTCATTCAGTTCCGGCGCGCTGGTCAGGTAAAAACCACGCAACTGGCTGGCGCGCTGATAGCGGTTGCCGCTGAAGGCCAGTTCGCTGAACAGGCACAGACGTTCGCCCAGCAGACCGAGTTGGTGCGGGAAATCGAGAATACGACCACGGCGCTGGGTGTCGCGCTCCTGGTGCATACGCAGGATGACTTGGCTGTTAAGGCGACGCAGCAGCTCTTCGAATTCCTGGCGAATCACCTGCACATCAGTGGCGTTTTGCTCCTTACGGAAGCTGGCGCCGAGCACTTGATCGCTCTCTTCGCGCGACAGCTGATCGAAGAACTCATCGAAGCCCAGCACCTTGTCGGCTTTGCTCAGCACCAGGTACACCGGCACGTCGGCGCCGAGGCGCTGATGAATATCCTGCAAACGCTGACGGGTTTGCCGCGCGAGGTTTTCCAGTTCGACTTCGCTGCCGCCTTGCAGATACTCGACGGGGATATTTACCAGCACACCATTGAGCGGGCGTGCGCGGCGTTTGCGTAGCAAGCCGAGCAGGGTCTCCCAGGCGCGCCCGTCGATGGCCGCGTCAGGCTGGGTCAGGTAACGCCCGGCGGTGTCGATCAACACGGCGTGGTCGGCAAAATACCAGTCGGCGTAGCGCGTGCCGGATACGTCCTTGGTCAGGCGTTGCTGGTCGCCACGGTTGAGCGGGAAGTCCAGGCCGGAGAAGTCCAGCAGGCTGGTTTTACCGCTGCCTTGTGGGCCGAGCAGCATGTACCAGGGCAATTCACTGCGCCATTTTTCGCTGCGGCCGCGGTACAGGCTGGAGCGTTTTAGCGTGTGCAGCGCTTGTTTGAAGCGGTGGCGCAGTTCGACCTGTTCTTCATTGATCAGGCCTTCACGGCGCAGGCGCTCTTGGGCGTCGGCGTCATCTTCTTCGGCCTTTTTGTGGGCGGTGGCCTTCCAGCTGGCGAATACCATGGCCAGGCCCCAGATCAGGAACAACAGGCTGATGCTCAGTAAGCGACTGGTGGCCGATTCCCAGAACTTGTAATCACTGACGGCCAACAGCGGGCCGACGAACCACACCAGCAGGGCCAGCACCAATACCAGGCACAGGCTCCAGACCCAGGTCTTGCGGAAAAAATTGGCTAATTTGCTGAAGAAACTCTTCATTTCGTCTCATCCATGAATGCACCCGCGGACGGGTCAAGTTGCTCGTACGGCTGCAAAATCGTTTCGCGTTGCTCGCCCAGTACCCAGGCGAAACCGCCATACATCACCACCAGGCAAACCACTGTGAACAATGCCACCAGCCACCACGGCACGATGCGCACCAGGCGCCGGCGGGTGTCTTTCAGGCCTTGCCAGTGCGGCGAGACTTCGCGCGGCACGTCACCGCGCATCTGCCGAATCTGCCGATAGAGGCTGTCGCGTACTGCTTCCAGTTCGAGCATGCCGCGTGGCAGTACGCGGTACTTGCCCTCGAAGCCGAGCGATAGGCACAGGTACATCAGCTCGAGCATCGGCAGGTGTTTGACCGGGTTGCGCGACAGGCGCTCGAGCAGTTGGAAGAACTTCTCACCACCGAAGGTTTCATTGTGAAAGCTCGACAGCAGGCTCATCTGCGACCACTCGCTCTCGTTGCCCCAGGCGGTGGTCACCACGGCCTCATCGACCACGGTGCAGAGCACGTAGCGGGCAGCCATCACTTGGCTGCTTTCTGCGCCTTCGTGCAGGGCGCGGTGCTCGAACAACTTGATAGCGCTGGCCAGACGCTGGTTAAGCGCGTGCATGTCCTCACTGTCGAAGCTGTGCTTGAGCCGCACCACTTCCGAAAGCAAAGTAGCCGCGGCCGCAACCAGTGGATTGAGGCTGATATTGAAGCTCTCGGCCGGGCGCAAACGCGCGGCGTAGATCATCCGCTCTTCCAGCTGTTCGAACTTCGGCGGTGCGGCAAAATCGGTCAGCGGGCTGTGCGCTGGGGCATCACCTTTACGGTTGAGGATGACGGTTTTGTCGTCCTGACCGTATTCCATTTCCTTGGTAGTCATATCAGTTCCTGATCGCCCAGAATTTCATCTCAAGCCCGGAGAACTCGCCGGACACGTGGAAAGCGAAGCCGCCGGAGCGTTCCAGCTGCGCCAGGTCTTCGGAGCCCAGTTCCAGGGCGAAATAGGTTTTGCCCGAGTGGAAGGGGATCTGCCGTGGCGCCACGGGCATCGGTTTGACCTTGATGCCTGGCAGGTGCAGGTTGACCAGCTGGCGAATCTGCTCCACTGGGCCGACCTTGAGGTGCGCCGGCAGGCGGTTGCGCAGCTCTTCCGAGTCGCATTGGGCACTGGCCGCGAGAACGAAGGTGGAGGTGGCGAGCAACTTGTGGTCGTGTAGCGGCGATACCTGAATGCCGTACTGACGCTGTTGCAGGAGCATTTCGATGGCGTGCTGTTCCAGCACCATCGACAGCACTTGGCGAATCGCATCCATCAGTTTGCGGAAGCTGGTGCCCTGGTCGCTGTGCAGGTAACGGCCTTCCAGGCGCGGGCGCTTGATTTCGCTGGAGAAGGTCGCCAACTCGCCAAGCAGGCCAAGCAACTCGCGGTAGATCTGCTCCGGGTGCACCTGCTCGATACCCAGGTAATGGCGCAGCACAGGCTCAAAGCGGTTGATCAGCTGCAGCATCATGAAGTCGCCGACTTCGGCGCCGCCGACCTTGCCGGTGGCGCGAATCCGCTCGGCGAGGATGTCACCGCGATGGGCGAGCATGCTGATCACTTCTTTCAGGCAGCTGAGCAGGTAGCCGGAAGCCTGGAAGTTGACGTAAGTGGGGATGAACTCTGGGTCAATGCTGATCACCCCGTCCGGGGTGGTGTCGAGCACATCGCACAGTTGCAGTTTGACGTAGGCCTGGTCGCTCTGGTGTTCACCCAGCAGCAAGCGGAAATCCGGGCGGCCGCAGCTGACCTGGCTCGATGCGCTGTCGCCGGCGTTGGAATCGGCCACTTCTTCATCGAATGCGGTAAAGCGTGCCAGTACGTCCTGCTGTTCCGGGCGACGGCTTTCGATATGGTTGCCGGTGACCAATGGCAGGGCCAGGTACACCGGGGTGTTGCCGGTATTCGGCGGCACGTCGAGGGCCAGCGGCTCACGCTCGGCGCCGATATCGAACAGGGTGCCGTCGGGCAGGATGCCGCTGGCCTTGCTCACCACCAGCTTGCCCATGTTGAGGAACTGGCGGTCGATCTCCAGCTCGAAAAAGCCCCAGGCGTAGCTGTCGAGCTTCTGCGTGCGGGTTTTCAGCTGGTAATCGTAGTAACGGTCGTTCTGCTGGAAGTGCTGCGGGCGCAGCAGCATGCCTTCCTGCCAGACCACTTTATGCATGGCCATGGCTTAGTCCTCATCCTTGTCGGCTTTATCCGGGGCTTGAATACCTTTGGCATCCAAGGTGATGACGCTGTAGTTGTGCTCCTGCTCGTTGAGCGAAATCACTGTGCGCCAGTTGCTTTCCGGCAGGTCGCGGTAGGCGGCCAATACACCGACATAGCGGCTGCCCGGCTGTACCGAGAGCTTCAGCTTGCGCTGCTCGCCGGGGCGCAGTTCCAGCTCCTCGAGCACCACCATGTCCGGAGACAAAGCTTCTTTTGGGCGTTGATACAGTGAGAAGAAATCGGCCGTTTCAAAGGACACCGGGTGCTTCAGCTCGACCAGGCGCAGCACAATCGGCGAAGGGCGGCCATTGAGGTCCGGGTTCAGCTCATCGCTGCCGTTGAGGGTCAGGTCGAGCTTGGTCATGTCCGAATAGGGCGACAGTGCCGCGCAACCGGTCAGGCTGAGTAGGGCGGCCAACAGGGCCAGGGGAAGCAAGCGGTGCATGGTGATCATCCTTGAACATCGGTGTTGAGGGTGGCGATCAGGCGGACCTGTTCTTCATAGGTGTGGGCGAAGTCACGGGCGAACAGGCGGTCACTCCAGTCGTCGTTCTGTTCCAGCGCACTGTGCAGGCGACGGTAGGCGCGCCAGCGACTGCCAGCGGTGGCGATCAGCGGCTTACGGCCTTCGCGCTCGAAACGCAGGCTCAGTTGCTCCGGTGACAGCTGCTCGAACATGCCCTTGACGGCCGCGCGACTGGCGGCCAGCAGTGCCACTTGATGCGCCTGCAAATCACGGAAACTGCGACTGATGGTTTGCTCGGCACTGAGTTGCCCAGCCTTGCCGCCGCGCAACAAGGTGGTTAATGCCTCGCTGCTGTCGGTGCTGTGTTTCAGTGGGTTATTGCCGGCACTTTGCACCGTGGTCAGGGCCAGGCGCAGCTCGTTTTTCAGCTCGCTGCGGGTGCGTAGGCTCTGTTGCAAGCTGCCGACGCTCTGCTTGAGCAGCTTGGCTGCATTCAAGGCCAAGGCTTCGCGGGCGTCATCGTCGAGGTCATCCAGCTTAACGCCGAGTGCTTCGCCAAATTTTTCCCAGAAGGTGGGCGGCAGGCGCACCGGTGCTGGCGCGGGCTTGGGCTGGGTGATTACCGGCGGTGCAATCAGCTCCGGGACCAGCAGGTTTTCTTCATCGATCTGCGCGTAGTCGCGTTGCTGGGCATGCACGTTGTGCGGCTGCAACACGGCCGTCAGGTCATCGACCTGAGCGTACACACGCTCCTGCTGATCGAGCGCAGTCATAGGGTCAAGATCGAGAAAGGCGTCATCCGGAATGATGCTGCCGGCAGGTTGCGAGCGGCCGATATCGCCGGCGAACAGCGCTGGGTCCTGAATCAGCCGCGCGCGCAGCTCAAAGTCACCGAAGCAATACACGCTGCCGTGCTCGATACGCTGGGCCTCGCCCTTGCGCAGGCTGGCGCCACTGTCTTTCAGCTGAATACCGTTGCTGCTGGTATCGGTCAGGAAGAAGGAGCCATTGCGATAGCTCACCTCGGCATGCCGACTGGACAACACGCGCTTGCGATCCGGAATCACCCAGTCGCATTCCTCCGCCCGACCAATAATGCCGCCGGCCTGTTTGAAGGTTTTGGTGGTCAATAGACCTGGCACGAACTGCTGTGCACTGACCACATCGAAGACCAGTTCCATGGTGTTTTACTCCTTGCGGTCAGTTGCCGCGGGTTTGAGCTTGCGGGTCGCCCAGCGGGCGGTATTCGTCGTCGCTGAATTTGTAATTACCGCTGCAGGCGGAGAGGCATAGGGCTGCGAGAAGAGCGAGAGCGTAATAGCGTTTAGGCACGCGGATTTCCTCCTTGAAAGCGTGAATGGCAACGGTAGTCACCGTTGTAGTGGCAAAGTGCTGCTTGTGGGCGGGCATTGAAATGCAAGACAGAGCTTTGTCAGGTGACCTGGTTCATAAAAATGGCGGATGAGTTCTCGAAACTGGGAGCTGTGAGCGTTGAGGTTGTGCTGGCATTCACCGATGCCCCTGGTGTGTATGCAGTGGTGAAGTCACTAGAGTCATGCATATTGGTGCCTGCTAGGACCTGGTATCCGTGCTAGTTGGGGTGTCTTTCGGTTTTCGTTATGCGCTAGCCAGTGAGCAACCAGCTTTTCGAACTCGAGGTGATTCTTCGCTTGGCCGTACACTGCGCTGGACGTAATCGGTTGCTTCGCCAACAGCGCCAGCCGCTGAAGCGTCATATCCAGCTTGTCGATTTCGACTGTGACGTCTTCTTCTATCGCTGCTTTGGCTTCTTGATAATTCCGGCGCAGATCCCAGGTTGGGATGGAGCGATTACGTGGGTCATTTTTGTATTGCGACCAAGTGACGTTTTTCCAGCGGCGCAACTTTTTGCCATAGGTCTCGATTTCGTCAGATAGCCACTTCTGTTCGAGATTGGTGAGGGTGCTGCCGCCGCGTTTGAGGCTTTCCTGCCAGCGCAGCAATGTGGCGTGGCACGCCGGGATATAGCCGCCGAGCATCGTGTGATCCAGGACGGACAGACCATTGCGTTCGGGCATATCACCTTTTAGGGCTAGGTAGTTGTAGCGGGCGCAAGTGGCTTGCTCAATGCCGGCGCAGCCTGGCTTCCAAAGTACAGACGTCGGTGGTCCACCGGCCTGCGGCAGCGGCATAAAGTGCCATTGCTGGCCATGGTGCTGATAGTCGTCACCGCTGAAGTTATACATTCCAGCGAGAAACAGCAGCGCACCTACGCCAGTTGAGCCGCCGATCAAGGCGGCGGCACCCGGCCATAGCATGGCCCCTTTGGTGTCCATCCAGGGAGCAGGTACGGTGGGGATAAGGTCGTTGTGGTTGACGATACGGTGGTGAGTCAGTGCGCCGGCACCTTTTACAAATGCCTCGTCGCCGGCGCGTGGGGAGCCATAGGTGTAGAGCAGCACGTCTTCGGACCAATTGTTTCTTATCCATTCGGCCATTAACAACGCTATGGCCCCTCCCAGGCTATGGCCGCAGACCACGATCTTCTGCGTTCTATGGAAGGCGTCCAGATAGGGCACCACAAAATCGCGCACAGCCTTAAAGGACTCCTGAAAACCATGATGGGCTTGGCCCTCACCCGCCTCATTAGGCACTTGAGTGGCATTGACGTCGCGTACCCAGTCGGCGAGTTCCTGAGTGCCGCGGGCAACGATCAACACCATTCGGTCATCATGGGTGATAAAGGCCTGGGCCTCGCCGAGCGTGCCGCGCAAGGTATTTGCAGGCTGATGCAGAAAGTGCACGGCTTGCGGTGTACTGCGCTCCTCACTTAAGCCGGCATAGTGCTCATTATCATGGGGCACAATTTCCAGCCGTTTGGAGTAGGGCACTTCCTCGGTCAGCAGGTGGTAGGGTGTTGCGCCGCCAAAGGTATCGGGCTCCGCGCAGTGCGCCAGCGTGGTGTCCAGTACATGGCCAAGGGTGCCGGGAACCGAATAGGGCGGTTTTGCTTCGCCCTTCGGATCCTCGTCAAGAGGCAGGTTGAAGGGGCCATAGGATTGCGTTGCCATCAGAGCAAACTGATAAGCATCCAGTGCATTGAACTCTTTGCTTAGGGAAAGTAATGGCCGATAAGCGCGTAAGGCTTTGACCTCCAGCACATGGTGCTGGTTGGGTGCTAGAGCAGTACCCAGTTGTTCTTTCGCCAGCCCCGCGCTCTGTTTAAGTGTGACGGACGGCCGTGGATGCCATGCGCTATTGCTGCGCGGTAGATGCGAGGTGACTTCGGCAAAGTCACTGACCTCAACCCGAAGAAAGCGGGCCTTTTCTCGCATAGCGCGCTCTTCCGCCAGATAGGTTTTTCCATCTGCACGGCGAGGGCCGGTGGGAGACTGCTCGGCGGCTACTTGCAGAGCAGTGAGTGGGAGTTTGTAGGCTTTTCTGATGGTGAGAACCTTGTACCAAGGGTCTAAATCACCAGCGTCTAGAGCTGAAATGTCGAGAACTACAGGGCCGCAATAAAAGCCCCCCACTCGCGCAAAACCATCGCTGTCCAAGCTTCCCTCAAACTTTTGTCCTTGGCTGTCGTGCAATACATAAGGCAACCCTGCATAGGGTAGCCCGTTGCCATGCTCATCAACCAAGCGGAAGCTGATCCAATGCCCACGCAATGGACACTCCAGTGCTTCAACTTTGTTGGTTTTAGCCGAGTCACTCATCCCTGATCACTCCGTGCAATTTGGGTAAACGGTGCATTCGCGACCTTTAATTTTGAAGGTCTTGAAAACTGGAGGCTTCTGGCAATTAGGCCAGCCCGGTTTGGGTAGGCAAGGTTTCCAGCCCTCAGGGAATTTGACCCATGTGTCGTCGTGAGACGGTTCTTCTTCAGGATTTACCCGGAATTCCATTCTGATGATTTTTCCTGGTAGTTCGTTGCGAACCACTGCTACCCCCATGCCGCGCCGTTTTGAAAATTCTTCCGCGACTTGCCACTGTTCGTCGGCTGCGTGGCAGAAAAGAAGCTTTGCAATCCCTCCTTTGCGGGCCAGCGCGCTGCTGATTTGAAATAGCCAAGTACAGAGCCCGCGAACTTCCAAGGTGCCGTTTGCCGGAAAGCGCGGTGCTTGCTCTGGGCGCTTGTCGTAGATCTTCAGACCGCCACCGGAAGGGAACTTGTCGAATACCGGATCAGGGCCGTAATGCCCCACCACCTTGAAATCAACCGAAGCTAACTGCAACGTGCAACCCACCAGCTTGTAGCTCAGCGGTATTTGTTGCTTGATTTGCTGGGGTTGAGGATTGCGCTCGGTTTCGAAGATGGCGAAATGCCGATTGAGTTCAGTAACTTCTTTGCCAAGCCCATAGCTATAAAAAGTGCGCGTGCAGCCTTCGCGTTGAGTGGGGTTGTAGGTGGCGGTGATTTTTGAAGAAAAATCAGCAGGTAATTCACCAGCCAAAGTAAAATTTTCAGAACCTGGCACAGCTACATTAATTGAACTGCATGCACTGCCACCAACTAGCATGCTTGTAAGTAGCAAGGTTTTAATAAAGCGCCTTTGCACTAATTGATTCATCGCTGCTTACTCCGTGCAATTTGGGTAGACGGTACATGCGCGCCCGTTCATTTCGAAGGTTTTGAACTGTGGTGGCTCTGTACAGAGCTCTTCGAGTTCTGTTCCCCAGCGACCAGTGCAGGGTTTCCAGCCAATAGTGGTTTTTAACCAAAATCCGTTCATATATGGTCTTTCATCAGCACTTTCCCGAAAGCTCAGGCTGACAACCTTGTTTGAGAGTTCGGTATGTACTAGGTGTGCGCCAGCATTTTTGCAGGTCAGAATTTTGTCTATTTGCCCGAAGCGAGACTTGGCTGTACTCAACTTGAACAACCATGAGCATTCCGCTTGCTTGGTGAGCGTGCCGTTGGACTGAAAAGTGGGCGCTCCCTCTGGGAGTTTGTCGACGATCACCAAATCGCCGTTGTCGTAGGTTTGCTGCCAGTCCTTGTCGCCGTAACGGCCATGGATAAACAACCCGACTCTGGCCAAGCGCATTTCACACAGCCCTTCGCGATAGCTGACCGGGATGGTGAAGCGGTACTGCTGCGGATCACTCTGGAAGCCACTTTCGAATGATTTAGCTTGGCTGCGACCGTCACAGCCATTAGCCACGCCATAGTGGGCCTGGGCCTTGAGTGAGAAGTTGGCGGGCAACTCGCCTTCCAGAGTAAAGCTCTCACCAGCTAGCGAGCTGAGTGAACTGCAAGCGCTTAGCGAGAGGCCAAGCAAACCAGGCCATAAAAGTGCGCGAAGGTGTGGTGACTTAATGGAAAATCTCATTGCTACTCACTCCGTGCAATCGGGCAGGCGTTAGTTTTAATTAAAGGCGTCAAAAGGAAGTAATAAGGTATCGATCGAGATGTCGATTGGCAGTGACGCTAATGTGATTACTGGGCATACCACCGTTATCCAGCAGAATACAGTTGCGCCATTGGCTTCTTTGTTATTGTTATTTAGGCCTAGCAACATCAGATTGCCTTGTGTTCCTTTGTAATAATTACTCTCTATGGCAGAGCTTTCGGATCTTCCGATAAAAGTTCCGCAGGCCGTTAGGCAAAGTAAAATGGCTACTAAGAACCCTGTACGTATTACAGTGTTCACGCTAATTTCCCTTCTGGGTTTTGATATTTATTTGCGTTTGGCTGCACAGGGTTTTCGTTGCGTAATGCCTCATACTTCACCAATTCACGGCAGGTGCGTGCGAAGTGTAAGTCTGGTGTTTCATCCTCTAATACTGTCCATGCGCAATGATCGATAAGTGCAGGTTGAAGTTGATACTGAAGAAGAAACTGAATACGCTCTAACGACTGCCATTGCCATATTTTGGCTTGGCCAAGTTGTGCGTCCAACCAGTTGCTCAAGGGTTGCGTTTCGGCCAACTGGGCGGTTGCTGCAGAGTGGTTTTGCCACAACCACTGCTCCAGGTTATGCCGCAGAACTGCTTGGGTGACGGCCTCTGGCTCGGCAAATTCCTGCCAGGGCTTGTCGAATGGCGCGGGGTATAGACCAGGGCGCGGGTTATGGATGCTCTGCCAGGCTTGGCCATCCCAACAAAGAGCACTGTTTAGCTGACCCAATAGCAGGGGACGTTGCGCGTCGCTGAGTTGAGCAAGATGGCGTGCGATTACGCGGTTGTCCTGAAAGCGGTAGAGCGCACGTTGCTCTTGCTCATCAACCAGCAGGCGTTCTTGCCAGTGTTGGGCCAGGGTGGCTAGATCAATGTGATCTGCACTGGCCAGCCAACCCCAGTCACTTTCGGGTGTATTGAGTAGCGTCTGAATAAGCTCTGCATTGGGGTTGTGCAAACGCACCAGCCAGGGGCCGACCTCGGCCATGTCCTCAAACTCGGTACCTAGGTAAAGGTTGACGTAATCCGGCATAAGGTCTGCGCCGAACAGGGCTTTGATCGGGTCAGGCTCTGCGAGGCTGTCGATAATCAGTACCAGCTCGCGTTGCTGGGCAAGCTGTTCAGTGAGCCAGTCTTGGGCTACTTCGATCATGCGCGGAGTCCTGTGTCACAGACGCCATCCCGGCAGGCTTCACAAATCGGGCAGCGACTTGCACCAATCTGACGTGCTTTGCGGGCCATTTGCAGCTGTACGTTGGAGAGGGCGAGTTGAGGCTTTTCTCCTGCCTTATCCGCATCCGCCGCCCCCGGAATAGTCGGCAGCACAATGCCAATTCCCGTGCCTTTGCCCGGCGCGCCGCCGGAGTTCATTTTGATGGTTGCGCCGCTGAGGGTGACGCCACCCGGATCGAGCTTGAGGAAGCTGCCGCCGCCGCTGGCGGTGAGTTCCATGCCTGCCTCGATCACCACTTTGCTACCGGCGTAGTAGTGGATTTCGTTACCGGCTTCAACGAATTGTCCGGTACCGATTTTTACATGTTGTTTTTGCCCGACGGTGAGGTGGTCGTTGCTGCGGGTTTCCACTTTGCGGTCGGCGTGGGTGGTGCGGTGTTCTTCGGCCTGGAATTCGCTGTAGCTGTTGGCTTCGACTGTGTCGTGGCGTTGGTTGCCGATGCGGATCTTCTGGTCGTGCTCGATGTTTTCATCCCAGTCGCGCTGGGCGTGCAGGTAGATCTGCTCTGCACCCTTTTTGTCTTCGATGCGCAGCTCGTTATAGCCGCCACCGCCGGGGCTGCTCAGGGTTTTGAACAGGCTGCGGGTTTTGTTCGCGGGCAGGTCGTAGGGCACCACGTGTTCGGCGTGGTAGAGGCAGCCGGTGACCAGCGGCTGATCGGGGTCGCCTTCGAGGAAGGTCACCAGTACTTCCATACCAATGCGCGGAATGGCGATTGCACCGTAGCGGTCGCCGGCCCAGCTGGAGCTGACGCGCAGCCAGCAACTGGTGGTGTCGTCAGCTTGCCCTTCGCGGTCCCAGTGGAATTGCACTTTGACGCGGCCGTACTGATCGCAGTGAATCTCTTCACCTGCCGGGCCGGTGACCACGGCGGTCTGGCTGCCCAGTACTTTGGGCTTCGGATGCTCCAATGCAGGACGATGCAGCACGTCCCACGGCGTGGCGCTGAAGCGGTTGCGGTAACCCTGCTGGAAGCCGTCGCTGACTTGGGTGTGGCTGGTAACGGACTCTTCCAGTACCTGCGGCTGTTTACCTTCGTGAGTGATTTCCGTTAGCAGCCACAGCTGGTTCCAGTCGTCACGCGGGTGCTCGCTGAGGTTAAGGAAGTGGCCGCTGAGCAGCAGCGGTTGGTCGCTTTCACCCTGGGCTAATTCGTAATCGCTGCGATGACGTTCGAGGTTACGTTTGGCCAGGTGCTTGCCACGCTCACGCTCAACAAAACGGCCGGGGTAATCGTAGTCTTCCAGGTCCGGGCTGAATTCGCTGGTGAAGGCGGCTTCCATCAACAGCTTGGGTTTTTCGAAATCGTAGTCGCGACGGGTTACCCGGCTGGTGCGGGTTTCCAGGCGTAAGGCGAAGCGTTTGACCACCGGCTCATCGGCGACTAGGCCACTGTCCTGCTGATAAGCAGTGGTAGGCAGTTTGGGGAACACAGTTTGGTCGTCACCGAAGACCAGCACATGGCCTTGCTCGCTGTGCTGGAAGTGGTAGTGAATGCCTTCTTCCTCGCACAGTCGCTGGATAAAGTGCAGGTCGGATTCGTCGTACTGCACGCAGTATTCACGCTCGGGGTAGACGGTTTGGCCGAATTCGAACTGATAGGCGTTGCTCTGGATGCCGTGCTCGTCGAGCACCTGACTGATGATTTTTTCGACCGTAAGGTGCTGAAAGATGCGTTGGTTGGTGCGATGCGCCAGGTACGCCAGTTGCGGGCGCAGGGTGACGTGGTAGCGGGTCAGACGCTGCCCGGAGTCGCCTTGCGCCACACGGTAGATCAGGCCATGAATACCGTTGCCGCCAGGAGCAAAGGCGAGGAATGCAGGTTGGTGCAGCAGGCTTTCCAGATCAAGATCAGGACGTTCGCTGATTAGCTCCAGCTCGAATACAAACGGCTGGCTAATGGCCTCACGACCTGTGAACTCAAGCACCTGCAGATCGTGCGCGAGGCCCTCGATGCTCAGGCTGAAATGGGTCTGGTTGGCGGCGTTGAACATGCTCTTCTCCTTAAGCCTTACACATCAGCTGGGCTGATACTCAGCCGCTGCATGCGGTACAGCAGGGTGCGGCGCGGCAGGCCCAGTTCGCAGGCGGCGCTGGTTTGGTTGCCACGGTTTTTGCGCAGGCAGTCGAGCAGCAGGCTGCGTTCGACGCGTTCCATGCGCTCGCGCAGGTTCATGCCACTGTCGTCCGGGCTGCTGTCCTGACGCAGGTTGAAATACTCGGGCAGTAGCTCGCCGCCTTCGCAGAGCAGCACCGCGCGTTCGACCATGCCTTTGAGCTCGCGCACGTTGCCGGGGAAGGCGTAGCTGGCCAGTTGGTCCAGGGTGCGGTCAGCCCAGCGGCACGGGTTGCGTTGCAGAAAGGCGCTGGCCTTGTCGGCAAAGTGCCGGGCCAAGGTGAGGATGTCCTGCTCACGTTCGCGCAAGGCCGGCAGCTCGATAGGGAACTGCGCTAAGCGGTAGAACAGGTCTTCGCGAAAGCGACCTTCTTCGACCAGGCTGCGCAGGTTGTGGTGAGTGGCTGAGACGATGCGCACATCGACCTTGTGGGTGGCAGTCGAACCCAGCGGGCGCACTTCGCCTTCCTGCAATACGCGCAGCAGCTTGGCTTGCAGACTCAGCGGCATGTCGCCGATTTCATCGAGGAACAGCGTGCCGCCATCGGCTGCATCAAACAGACCCTGATGGTCGCGATCGGCGCCGCTGAAGGCGCCTTTGCGGTAGCCGAATAGCTCACTTTCCAGCAGGTTCTCTGGCAGCGAGGCGCAGTTCTGCACGACAAAGGCTTTGCTGCGGCGGAAGCCGCAATCGTGAATGGCGCGGGCGACTAATTCTTTGCCGGTACCGGTTTCGCCCGCCAGCAATACGCTCACCGGGTTGTGCAGTACTTTGCTGATCAGTTGGTAAACGCTGCGCATCGCAGGGCTGTCGCCGATCAGCCCGTAACCGCTGGCGCAAGGCGTGCTGACTGGCGTTGGGGTGTACGGCGCATCCGTTGTGCGCAGGCGTTGTAGCAGGTGCAATTGGGCAATAGCAAAGCTGCCCAGATGGCCCAGCGAGCTGGCGAAGCCTTGCAGGTCACGGGCACGCTGGCTGGCGATCAGCAGCAGGCCGTTGACCTGTTTCTGTTCGTCGAGCAATGGCTGGCACAGCAAGCTGCGCCACGCTTGTGGGGCCTCGGGAAGGAAGCCGGTCTGGTGCAGGCTGCTGTCCAGCTCATTAAGGCTGAGCGTCTGGTTTTGGCACAGGCAGTATTGCAGCAGCTGCTCGCCGTCATAGTCGCTGGGCAGGCTGGACTCGGCGCGCGGTTGCAGCACGCCGTCCTGCCATTCGGCGGACAGGGTCAGGCGGGTGTGGGTGGCGTCGAGCAGGTACAACTGACTCAGCTCGCAACCAGACAACTGCGCGGCGCTTTCCACCAGGCCGCCGAGCAATGCATCGCCCGTGGCCGCACGGGCCAGCAGGGCGAAATGCTGCAGCAGCGTTTCGGCGTAATGCAGCGGCTGCGGCACTTGGCTGAACATCAGCGGCACGTTAAGCGAACTCACAAACCACCGATCCTTCACCGTCCAAGGTGGCGTGCACACGTTGCAGCTTTTCACCGTTGGCCATGGCATCCAGCAAACGATCGACCACCAGCGGTTGTAGGTACTGGTCGATCAGGTGATCGATCAGGCGTGCGCCGCTGTCGCTGTGGCTGCAGCGCTCGGCCAGATTTTCCAGCAGGGCAGGGGCGTAGCTGAACTGCAATTGGCGACGTTGCAGGCGCTCGCCAAAGCGCACCAATTTGAGACCGACCAGCTCGTTGAGCACTTCGCCATTGATTGGGTAGTACGGCACCACGCGCATGCGGCCGAGCAGCGCTGGCTTGAAGTGCTGACTCAGGGTCGGGCGAATCGCGTTTTCCAAATCTTCTGCCGCCGGCCGCTGGCCGTCCTGACAGAGGCTGGCGATGCGCTCGCTGGCGAGGTTGCTGGTCATCAGAATCAGCGTGTTGCGGAAGTTGATCTCACGGCCTTCACCGTCGTTGGCCACGCCTTTGTCGAAGATCTGATAGAACACGTTCATCACATCGGGATCGGCTTTTTCCACCTCGTCGAGCAGCACCACGGAGTAGGGCTTCTGTCGTACCGCTTCGGTGAGCATGCCGCCTTCGCCATAGCCGACGTAACCGGGTGGCGCGCCGATCAGCCGGGAGACGGTGTGCTTCTCCTGGAACTCGGACATGTTGATGGTGGTGAGGAAGCGCTCGCCGCCGTAGAGCAGGTCAGCCAGGGCCAGTGCGGTTTCGGTTTTGCCGACGCCGCTGGGGCCAACCAGCAGGAATACGCCCACGGGGGCATCGGCGCGATTGAGGCCGGCCGCAGTGGCGCGCATCGAGCGGTCCAGCGCGGCGATGGCTTGTTCCTGGCCGCGCACGCGCTGGCGCAGGTCGCTGGCAAAGCTCAGCACCTTGCTGTTGTGCTCGCGCGCCAGTTGGCTCAGCGGTACGCCAGTCCAGTGGCTGATCACTTCGGCGACCAGGCGTGGGCACACTTCGAAGCTGACCAGGCGCTCTTGGGTCTGGGCAGTCGCCAGTTCGGCTTGAATTTCGCGCAGCTCCGCTTCCAGTTGAGCCAAGTCGTATTCTGGTTCAGCGTCGGCTTTTTCTTCGCTGGTGGCCTGACGTGCCATCGCGCACTGTTTGCGTAACTCCAGCAAGCGCTCGGCCAGTTCGCGCTGCACCGACCAGCGGGTTTCGATCTGTTCCAGTTCGGCGCGGGCCTCACTGAGGCGCTGTTGCAGCTGGGCGAGGGCCTCGCTGTCGATCTGTAGACCGGCTTCCATATCGCGGCCCATGGCTTCACCCTGGCGTTCGCCTTCGGCGATTTCACCGCGCAAACGCTCCAGCGCTTCTGGTGCGGCGGCCAGGCTGATGCGCACGCGAGCACAGGCGGTGTCGAGCACATCCACGGCTTTATCCGGCAGCTGACGGCCTGCCAAGTAGCGGGCGGACAGCTCAGCCGCCGCGACCACTGCGTCGTCGCGCAGGTAAATGCCGTGGCTCTTCTCGTACACCGGCGCCAGGCCCCGCAGGATGGTCACGGCTTCTTCGACTGTGGGTTCGTGCAACTGCACCGGCTGAAAGCGGCGGGCTAGGGCTGGGTCTTTCTCGAAGTACTTCTTGTACTCGCTCCAGGTGGTGGCGGCGATGGTGCGCAGTTCGCCACGGGCCAAGGCGGGCTTGAGCAGGTTGGCCGCATCGCCGCTGCCGGCTTGGCCACCGGCACCGATCAGGGTGTGGGCTTCGTCAATAAACAGGATGATCGGTTTAGGCGAGGCTTTGACCTCATCGATCACGCCTTGCAGACGGCGTTCGAACTCGCCTTTGACGCTAGCACCGGCTTGCAGCAGGCCGAGATCCAGGCACAGCAACTCGACACCTTTGAGTGCGTCCGGCACTTCGCCGGCAGCAATGCGCAAGGCAAGGCCTTCGACGATGGCGGTTTTACCGACACCGGCCTCGCCGACCACGATCGGGTTGCTTTTACGCCGACGGGCGAGGATGTCGATCATCTGGCGAATCGCCGCATCGCGGCACAGCACCGGGTCGAGCTTGCCGTCACGGGCCTGCTGAGTGAAGTTGTGGGTAAAGCGCGACAGGTTCGATTCCCCAGTATTGGGCGCTTTGCCTGCGCTTTGCTCGGGCTGCTGGGCCATGGCGAATTCGCGCAGGCGCTCGGCATTGAGCTTGGCTAGCAGCGGTTGGTAGTGGCTGCCGGCGTAACGCATCGGATTGCGCAGCAGGGCGAGGATCAGTGCGGCCTGATCGACTTGGCTCTGGCCCAGCTCAAGGCTGGCCACCAGCAGAGCATCCTGCAGCCATTGCACCAGTTCGGTGGCGAATACCGGGTTGCGCGATTCGCTGTGTTCGCCGCGCGGTTGCAGCGCGCGGGCCAATTCACCGGAATCTACTTCGGCATCCTGCAGGGCGCGGCTGAGCAGGCTTTCCGGGCGCTCCAGTAGGCCAAGCAGCAGGTCTTCGACCAGAATCTTGCTGCCGCCACGGACGACGCAGCGCTCGGCGGCGCATTCGAGGTCATATTTAGTGGCGGCGTCGAGGGCCTGAACCAGTTGCTGCAAGTCGACGTTGATCATCTTCCATCTTCCTTAATGAGCTTTGCTACCGAGGGTGACCACGCCGTCGGCGTTGTCACGCCCCAGCCAGGTGGTCCAGCCCAGCAGGCAGGGGTTGTCCGCGCCGAGGCGCAATTCGCGTACTTCGTCCTGGCGCAGTTCCAGGCGGATGTCGTAATCCAGCGGGTCGCGCAGGGTGAAACGCACCAGCGCGCAGAGCGGTTGGTAGCCGCTGCCGATGGGCAGGAACTCGTGGAAACGGTCCCAGTTGAGCTGGCGTACATGGATGCGGAACTTGCCGCCGCGGTCGCGCACAAACTCGCCGAGCACCAGGCTTTCGCCTAGTTGGCTGTTGGCCAAACCGAGGCGATTACGTTGCTCGCCGAGAATCTCCACCTGGCGCTCCAGGCACTGCTCGATGTGCAGGTCAGCGTGCTTGAAGTAGTAGCGCAGCACCGACTCGATCAATGCCGCCGAGTGGGCGCGCAGGCTGAGCAGGCCGAGGTAGGGCAGCAGGCGCTTCCAGTTCAGCTCGGAGGCGCTGCGAATGGTTTCGCCGCCGAGGCCGATCAGGGCAAACAGGTGCGCCGAAAAAGGGTCGGCTGCACCACTCTGAAAACGTGTGTGGTAGCGGTATTTCTGCCAGGTGGGCAGCAGCAGGCGTTGCAGGCGGTTGTTGAACAGGTCGAGGAAATCCCGCGTGGGGTTGCCGTCTTCACTGTCGCCCAATGCTTGTTCACCGTAGAAGGCCGGCAGGGGCGAGCCGGCACCAAATAGGCTGACCAAGTTAATGCGCATGCGTGCGCGCAGTTCGCCGTGTTCTTCAAAAAACTGCACGCGGTCGATATCACTACCGGGGAAGCCCATGCTTGGGTTGGCTTGCAGTTCCAGGCGCTGATACAGCGCTTCTTCATCCAGCTCCGGATGGGCG
Organism: Pseudomonas leptonychotis; assembly: GCF_004920405.1. Classification (NCBI taxonomy): domain Bacteria; kingdom Pseudomonadati; phylum Pseudomonadota; class Gammaproteobacteria; order Pseudomonadales; family Pseudomonadaceae; genus Pseudomonas; species Pseudomonas leptonychotis. Next base: position 1,497,522 of record NZ_RFLV01000001.1, on the reverse strand, counting down.
GCTTGCAAACGCTCCAGCACCAGCTGTACGCCCTGGAACAGGCTGTACTCGCGGATGCCTCGGCTCAACCGGGTGATGACCGGTCCAAAGTCGGCCGTGCTTCGCTCAGGCGGCGTGGCAGTGGGGCTCAGAATGCTCATTTACACCTCGTAAAGTCGGGTGCGGCTCCAATGGCTTCGAAGCCCAGTAGTGCTTTGCTTGGTGCGAGCGGGCATGTCTGTGTCCAAGGCTTCATAGCAGGGGTTGTAACCCCATGCGCGGCGTCCATTGGTACACCTCTCCCTGTGTGCTCTGTACGCGTAGCTCGTGGTACGAATTCAGGCTGGCATACAGGGCGAAAAACTCATTGAGCACCGAGGCAAAGAGAAACAGGTCACCTTCGCCGACATAGCCTTCGGGGTTGATCGTCAGTTGTGTGCGGACACCACGTACTGGCAGGCCACGGTGCAGGCGGTCGACGTGCTGGTGGCTGATGCTTTTCATTCCGTCGAGTAGGCGCTTGCTGACCTTCTCCGCGTGTTGGTCGTAATAGCGCGGCAGGTCGTAGGTTTCGAGAATCACCTTGAGCGCCTCGACGTTGGCCAGCGACAGGTAGTTCAGCGACATATTGCTGATCAGCTTCCAGAGAAAGTCGCGGTGCAGCGGCGGTGCGTAGCTCGGGGTGACCGCGCTGATATTGCGGAAGGTTAGAAACTCCGGGGTGTCTTCACTGGGCATGCAGATATCGCCGAGGCCCAGTTGGCGCGGCAGATTTTGGTTGGTGCAGGTCAGCTCAATCGATAGGGTTTCATGCTGATCGAGGTTACGCAGGCCGAAGCTCAGGTAAGTTTCCAGCCCGTCGCCGAGCAGCGACGGTTGCTGTCGTACGCTGTAATGCGGGCGCGCCAGGGGCACGTCAAAGCTGGCGTCGTGTTCGAAGGATTCGAACGGCACGTACTCCTCGTAACCCTTGCCGCCGGGCTTCCAGCCGGTGACCCGGTCCACCGAGAACACGCCACAGTGCTGCGAGTCGAGCTCGGAAGGTAAGAGCAGGTATTGATCCTGCTTGCCGTCCAAGCGAATCGGGATGGCGTCATGGGCGAACAAGTTGACCACTGGCGTGCAGTACAAACGCACGTTATCCAGGGTTGGGCGAATGCGTTGTACGCCGGCTTTATGGATATCGAAACGCAGCTCCAGGCCGCGTGCCTGCTTGAGCACGTCTTCGGGCAGGCGCTTGAGTGCATCCAGGCCGATGATGTCGGTGAACAGGAATTTTTCCTGGAAGGCGAAATACTCCTGCAGATAGCGATAACCGCGGAAGGTGTTGAGCGGGTAAGGGATCAGCGCTTCATCTTCGGCAAAACCGACAGGCTGCACATTGCTGGCGGGCAGGTGCAGGCCATCCAAGGGGCGGCCGAGGTTGTCTTGCAGCGGCTTGCCTGCAGCATCGAGCAACACCAACTGTATGCCGCCCAAATGACGCAACAGGCTGAGGTAGAGCAACTGACTGATATAGCGCTCACCCGACAGGTGCAGGCGCAATTGCTTGAGGTTGAGCTCGCCAAGGTGACCATCAGCCGTCATGCCTAAGCGCAGACTAAGCAGTGCGCCATCACCTTTTACCGAGTAGTCCAGCGCGTTGAGCGCCAATGGCAGCACTTCGGTGGTGAAAGCGGTACTGAAACGACAGGTCACGCCCTGGATCGGCTTGGATTCCACCGGCGTATTGCGTGGTACTGACAGGGCCGGGCCAGGGCGCTTAAGTGGGTCGAACTGCAGCATGCTGAACGCCGGCAGCGGGCGCATATAGTTGGGCCACAGCAGGTGCATCAGCGAGTGGGTCAGCTCCGGTAGTTCATCATCGAGCTTCTGCCGCAAACGTCCAGTGAGAAAGGCAAAACCTTCCAGCAAGCGCTCGACATCCGGGTCGCGCCCGCTCTGCCCAAGAAACGGCGCCAACGCCGGGCTGCGCTCGGCAAAGCGCTTACCGAGTTGGCGCAGGGCGGTGAGTTCGCTCTGGTAGTAGTGGTTAAAAGACATTCAAGGTGCTCATCCGTGGGCGTTGATCATGGACACAGAGTCGTGTCGCTGATTCTCCAGTTGTATATAGCGTTGCCTCTGCGCTCGTGGTGCGAGCGTTCGAGCAGGGCTAGGAAACGTGGCTTGTCCAGTGAGTAGGAGCGGCCATTCGCGGCGATATTGAGGCGATAGCTGTCCGGGAAACTGTTCTGCAACTCGTCGTCGAAGGAGATATAGGACAGCACCTCGGCCACTTCGCCACTCTCGACGCGTTTGTTCAATACGAACGGCTCTTTGGCGTTGGAGTACTCGTAGGCGGTGATGTCGACCGGATAGCTGCAACGATTTTCCAGGTCGGCGATAAACACCGTTTTCGGTTGCGCTGTGCAACCTCCGAGCACGAATAGGGAAAGCAGGGCGAGGTGCTTAGTCGTAATCAAGGGACAGACCACGATTTGTGTGGACGTGGTTTCCGAGGAATTGTGGTCTGTCCTCGGATATCTCTTGCCCCCGGATATCTCTCTGCGGATGTGTTGGTAGAAGTACATCGCGTCAGTTCTCGATAACATGGTAAGGGGTATTGCTGATGAACAGGTTCATCCAGCTGTCTTGCCAGTCCGGCACGCCAATTTTGAAGGACTGCTGCTGTTTGTCGAAGTCGAACCAAATAATGCCTACGGTTCTGTCATCTTCGTGCGAGCGCATGTCCGTGTAGTTCTTGTCGTAAAGCGGCGTACGGAAGGTGGAGTCTGGTGCCTGGGTGTCGATGACGCGGATGTAGGCAAGATCGCACCAAGCTCCGAGCCAAGGTGCCAATAGCACGTTCTGGAAAATGTATCTTCCCGAGGGGCTGGGGTATGAGTACTGCGCTTTCTGAGTGGTGGCGATGTGAATCGCTCCGAAAAGCAGGAGCAAGAGTGATATTGGCAGCAGCAGGGTCATAGAGGCCTTTCGGGTATTCATTTTTTAAACTCGAAGGTGACCGGAGTAATAGTCTCGTAGCCGATATCGGAATAGACGACGAAGTCACCACCTTTCTTATGCATCGAGCGGTACTTCACGAAATGGCTGTTGGATATCAAGAAATAGCGCTTGCTTTCTAAGTCCTTGAAACGCTGTTCAACGTCATCGCCAGTGAACGGAGCTGTAGCAACCACCTTTGCTTTTTCGTAGTCGATATTGGCGTTGTTACTGAGGCTGTCTGTCAGGCCATCCGCGATACCGTCGAAGTTCCAATATCCGAGTGGCTGGCTGAGTAGGCTCTCGTCGTTAAAGTCATATGCATCTTCGACATAGAACCCTATGCGGTCAGCGATGAAGGTCACCTTGTCCGGAAATGCGTTGACGGTACCTTCAACCGTCACTCGTAAATTGAAGTTGGCCAGTGCGCCGCGCAAATCATTGAGCTCATCGCCTAGAGTGTCGAAAGTGACCGCACGGCTATTGGCGTAACCGAAAGCCTCGGCTTTGCTACCCTGGCCATTGAAAGACAGTGGGAAGCAGCCGCCAGAGTGCTGACCAAACTCCCTGAGGATATTACGGCGGATAAGCTCGGTTGCTTTGGCATTGTTCCAGGCAGCTCTTAGCTCGTTACGAACCCTCACCACCCTGGGAAAGGCCATCAACCATTGGTATGTGACTATGGTCTCCTCCATATATTGAGCAGGGGGCATTTGTTTATGGCTCTTCACTAATTCGGCCATACCGCCGCTGGGGGTGCCCCAGGGATTTCCTTGGAACCAATGCCGCATTAGCTTCGCGGAAACCTGCCAGCCCATCTTGTCCATGGCCGCTGGAATATCTGTGATCTTGAACAAGCGAACCTGCGAGGCCGTTCCTTGTGGGTTTTGCGAGCTCGGTGTGAGCGTGGATTTCAGAACGATATCGGACATGTGCAGATCTCCACGTAGTCAGGCAATCACTACTTCGGATTGTTCGGCGATAACCAGCTCAATGGTTTCTGCACTCGAAGAGCGGAGTTTGTCGGTTTTCCCGTCCACTCCAGTGACACCATGGATCTCTTTGCCGGTTGCGCTGCGGAGCACATAGGACATTCCGCTCAGCGGTGCACCGGAGTCTTGGTCGAGCAGAACGAAGAACTCATCGAACACCCCTTTGATATCCATAGGAGTCGGAGGGACAAACGGCGCCCCACCCCCACTATTCCCAATAATTACTGTTCCAGAACCAGCCACAACCGGATTGCCGTGATTTCCCACAGTGCCCACCGTGGTAGCTGGCTTACCGTTGATCAGTACATTGCTGATCACGTTGCTGGCCAAGGAGCTGCCGCAGGCAGTTGGGTCGTCTTGGCGTGCGGCGGACAGGTTGTCGAACAGCACGTTGGGTGAGCCAACGGTGATTGGATTCTTGCTGTGGCCAGGAAGCGGACAGACAGTGGGGTCGCTGACGCGGGCTGCGGGTTTACCGGACATGGGCTCTCCTTAGTTGACCTTGACCTGTCCGCTGCCGTCCAGGCGCGCGGAGAAACTGACTTGGCGTTTAAAGCCATCTACTTCCAGCTGGCCTTCGATGGCAAACGCCAGGCTCAGTGGGTTGTTGTCGCGGGGTAGGGAAATCACCCGCACATCGCTTAAACGCGGTTCGTACGCTTCGATAAAGCGTTCGATAGCGATACGCGCTTGCTGCAGCGAATCGTGCAGCGACAGGCGCATATCGTTGAGATCGGGCAACCCGTAGTCCGGCAGCGTTTGCACACTACCGGCTCGGGTGCTGAGCATTTTCGCCAGATGAGTCGCCACGGAGGCCATTGCGGCGACCTCGCGGCTCCAGCCAGCGCGCTGGCTGGCTTCACCGCCGAGGCGCTCGAATAGGCTTCCGTAGCTCACTGGGTGTTACTCCTTGTCCAGCTTGCCAACCAAGGACAGGGTGAAATCGGCACCCATGTACTTGAAGTGCGGACGCACGTTGAGGCTGACGCGGTACCAGCCTGGCTCACCATCAACATCACTGACGATCACTTGCGCGGCGCGCAGCGGACGACGGCTACGGACTTCGGAGCTTGGGTTTTCCTGGTCAGCAACAAACTGACGGATCCACTTGTTGAGTTCCAGTTCGAGGTCAGTGCGCTCTTTCCACGCGCCGATCTGCTCGCGCTGCAGCACTTTCAGGTAGTGGGCCAGGCGGTTGATGATGAACATGTACGGCAGTTGGGTGCCGAGTTTGTAGTTCAGCTCAGCGGTTTTGCCTTCTTCACTGATGCCGAAGAACTTCGGCTTCTGCGTCGAGTTGGCGGAGAAGAACGCGGCGTTGTCGCTGCCTTTGCGCATGGTCAGGGCGATAAAGCCTTCTTCGGCCAGTTCGTATTCACGACGGTCGGAGACCAGTACTTCGGTCGGGATCTTGGTTTCGATCTCGCCCATGCTTTCGAAGTGGTGCAGCGGCAGGTCTTCTACTGCGCCGCCGCTCTGTGGGCCGATGATGTTCGGGCACCAGCGGAACTTGGCGAAGCTGTCGGTCAGTTTGGAGGCGAAGGTGTAGGCGGTGTTGCCCCACAGGTAATGCTCGTGGCTGTTGGCGACGTTCTCTTTGTAGACGAAGGTCTTCACCGGGTTGTCTTCCGGGTCGTACGGGTTGCGCAGCAGGAAGCGCGGTACGGTCAGGCCAACATAGCGGGCATCTTCTTGCTCGCGGAAGCTCTGCCATTTGGCGAACTGCGGGCCTTCGAAGTGATCCTTCAGGTCTTTCAGGTCCGGCAGGCCGGTGTAGCTTTCCAGGCCGAAGAACTTCGGACCGGCAGCGGCGATAAACGGCGCGTGGGACATGCTGGCGACACTGGCAACGTATTGCAGGGTCTTGACGTCCGGCGCGCTCGGGTCGAAGAAGTAGTTGGCGATCAGAGCAGCGACCGGCTGGCCACCGAACTGGCCGTACTCAGCGGTGTAGATGTGCTTGTACAGGCCGGACTGCATGATTTCCGGGCTGTCTTCGAAGTCATCGAGCAGATCTTGCTTGGAGGCGTTGATGATCTCCAGCTTGATGTTTTCGCGGAAATTGGTGCGATCCACCAACAACTTCAGACCGCGCCAGGAGGACTCCAGGGCCTGAAACTCGGCGTTGTGGAGGATTTCGTCCATCTGCCGGCTGAGCTTGGCGTCGATCTCCGCGATCATGCGGTCGACCATGGCCTTTTTAACGGGCTCATTTTCGTTCTGCGGCTTCAGCAACTCTTCGATAAAGGCCGACACGCCACGCTTGGCGATGTCATAGGCTTCGTCGTCTGGAGTCAGTTTGGTCTCGGCAATGATGCGGTCGAGGATGCCGAGGTCGGCGGCGCTGCGACCGCTTTCTACTGCTGCACTAGTGCTCATGAATTAGCTTCCTTGTTAATTGAATCAGGAGTCCAGCTTGCCTTGGGCAGCCAGGCCGAGTTCGCCGAGTACGCGCTCACGCGAGTCGTCGTCAGCCAGCACGCTTTCGATCGCCTTGCGGAAGGCTGGAGCGTTGCCCAGTGGGCCTTTCAGGGCTACCAGGGCGTCGCGCAGTTCCATCAGCTTTTTCAGCTCTGGGACTTGCTCGACCAGGTTGGCCGGGTTGAAGTCCTTCATCGAGTTGATGCGCAGTTGCACAGCCAGGTCGTCGCCTTCGGCGTCATCCTGCAGACGATTCGGCACGCCGAATGTCAGGTTGAGCTCCTGCTTGGCCAGCACTTCATCGAAGCTGTTTTTATCGATGCTGATCGGCTTGCGATCTTCGATCTTGCGATCGTCGGCGCGTTGGGTGAAATCACCCAGAACCATCAGTTTCAGCGGCAGTTCGATCTCTTCCTGAGCACCGCCGGTGGCAGGCTTGAAAGTGACGTTGATGCGTTCCTTGGGGGCTACCGAGCCTTCTTTGGCCATGGTCTTTCTCCGTTACGGTTATGGCCCGAGGGCCTAGTCCAGTACCACTTCAAGATCGAGGTGGCACAACCTGCGGTAGATCTCTTCCTTGCTTTCACGCACCGCGTGGTTTTGCGGCAGCAGCTCACAGCAGCTGTGCAGCATGCGCAGTACGTCCAGGGCGAGATCGGGTTCCCAGTCGCCCAGGCCGGTGGCCTGTAGCGTCTGGTCGAGTGATTCGAGTTGGGTTTTGGCGAGATCGTATTTCTTGGCGCTGAAACACAGGCGCGCCAAGGTCAGTTGCCAGAAAAAACGCTCGCGGCCACCCCGTGCTGCGGCCAGGCCGAGTTTGAGTTGCTGTACGGCGGATTTGAGGCCGTCCTTGCGCAACTTGGGTAGGGTTTCCTGTAGGGCAAGGTCCCAAGCCGGCTGGCTGCCACTGTCGTTGGCGGCGGGAGTGCTTTCGCTGACCGGCGCATGCACATGGGGCAGTACGTGGGAGCTGATCCAGGCGCGAGTCTGCCCGTCGGCAAAGGCGCTGCCGTCGTGGAAACGCAGTTCTTCCAGGCCACTCATGCGCTGCATAAACAGCGCAAGTTGGATTTCTACTTCACGCATGGCCTGTTCGGCATCCAGCTCATGCAGGCATTGCCAGACCAGGTGTTGGCCGTCGAGCCAGAAGGGCGCGCGAGCGATGCTGGCTTCCAGGTCGACCAGCAGGTCAGCGTACTGACCGTTCTGGAAGCGCTCCTGGTAGCTGGCCAGTTTGTCCGCTGGCAAGCCGCGCAGCGCAGTGATCTGCTCGGCATTACGCTCTGGCAGGCTGTCGATGGGCAGCCACAGCAGGGTGCGGGCCAAGCGCAGGGCGCGCAGGTCGCTGGCCTTCTGTTTCAGCCAATAGGCACACAACGGGCGGGCCTGGTCTTGCAGGCTGCGCAGGCTCTTGTGCGCCTCCTTTTCACTTTCCACCGGTGCGCCAGGGGTCAGCATCTGGCTGGCGGCCTGCTTGACCTGGGCAATCGCGGCGCCCACAGAGCCGGGTTCGGGCTGACCCTGGCTGGCACGTTTTACCAGCTCATCCAGGCGCCGGCACAGCGGCAACAGCAGCGGCGCATCTTCACCCAGGTGCTCGGCTAAACAGGTTTCCAGGGCACGTAATTGTTCGGCCAGGCTGCGGAACAGAGCCAGTTGCTCGCCAATCGGGACGTGTTCAGCCAGCGCCTGTTCCAAACGAGGGATCAGCCAACTGATGGCGGCGGCACGGGTGCGTGCCTTACGCGGGTGTAGCTCGGCCCAGTGATTGAGGCACAGGTAGTGCAGCAGGCTGAAACCGGCCTGCAGGCCGGGGAAGGATTCGCGCTGATAAAGCCCCCAGATCAGCCAGGCGGCGACGCGTAAATCCTTGGAATGGGCGCTGAGCAGTATCTCGCTGTTTTCGCGGACTTTTTGCCAATCAATGGCGGCCGTTTCATGCAGCGCCGTGGCTTTGCCCAGTTCATTCTCAAGGACTTCATATTCCGTTGAGTAACGGACATCAGTGCCGGCAAAGTTACCCTCGTTAATAGGGTTTTTGGCCAGCTCTAAATAATGAGCAGTGAGCTTGTTTGAATAGGTCATCCATGACTCGATTATTGATGCGCGTAACTTTTAAGAAGCCATTACGACGTCTTTAATATCGCCTGCTTACGCTGGCGGTGCGCAACTTGTTGCGCACTTATATGTGCAACAAGTTGCGCATGTCCTTGTGAGGTGGGCATCCTAGACCTATGGCGACTGTCGGACAACCGTAAAAAGTGTGAAATATGTATCAGTGGGCGATATTGAGTGATTAATTAGTGGAACCATAGTTCCTAAAAAATATGCGGGGCGCATCACAATAAGGCGAGTTAGAAAAGTTATGTAGGGATATAGCTATCTATATGTAAGTAATGGCTTACTGGCAAAGTAGTGGCGCGTCACAGAAGTTATGCCTTTGCGATAACTTAGTGTGATGCAGTGCAGGGTTTTCTGGGTTGGAATGTGGCGTGGGGCGTGCAGCCGAGCGTGAGGCGGCTCGGCGAGGTGGGGCGACAAGCCGTCTGTCGGTTAATTGCTCAAGGGTTCAGACCAGAGGCTCAATGCGAGCTGATGGTGCTCGCCCGCCGCCAGTGTGCGGATGTCGTCGAGCACGTTGGCGTGTTCGATACACAGCATGCCGGGCCAGGCATCCGCTGCGAACTGTGAGAGGCGCTGGGCTTTGTCGGTCCAGGGGTTCCACAACACGGCCGAGTTCGAGCCGCTGCTGTGTAGCCGGATGCGCCGCTGCCAGGCAGGGTCGAGGATGCTTAGTTGCGCCGGGGTGTCGAGGTAGATGCGGTCGGTCTCGCCGCTGAACTGCAGCAGACCGTCTTGCTGGCGTTGCTGCCAGTCTTCCAAGGTTTCGATATAGCGGCAGCCGTGCAGGCCTTCGACGCTAACCTGGTGAATATCGCTGACGGCAAAATAGCTGTGCAGCGCCTGGCTGATCGGCAGTGGTGAAGCGCCTAGGTTATGGCTGTGCAGGGCGATGTGCAGGCGCCCGTCCAGGCGAATGGACAGGCGCAGTTCGGCGGCGTGCGGCCAGTGAGGCAGTGGCTGGGTCGCGGTGTTGTAAGCGAACTCTAGGTGCACACCCGCATCGCCGCTTTCAATGCCCAGCAGTTGCCAGTCGAGATTGCGCACCAAACCGTGGGCAGGCGCCGCAGCCGGGTCATCGTGCAGGGCTTGTACGGCTTGTGGGTTGCGCTGCAGGCTACCGAACCAAGGCCAGCATACGGGCACACCGCCACGTACACCCTGGCCGCGTGCGTAAGCCGCTTGTTCGCTGAGCCAGATCAACGGCGGCTGATCATCCTCTCGGTAGCTAAGAATCTGCGCGCCTTGCTGGCTGATCAAAAGCTCGCCGGTGCCATAGCGCACCCGCCAGCAGGTCAGCTCATCGCGCTCAATACGTTCTACATGGGACTTGGCCATTGGCATGTTCACCGTAGCGTTAAAAAGCTATTGGAGCGCACCTTAGCCGGAGAATGCAAAACGCCCGTCAGTGACGGGCGTTGTGTGCTTTGCGCAAGGCCTACTTGCCGTAGACCTGTTCCGGCAACCAGGTGATCAGTCCTGGGAATTGATAGGCAATCACTAACAGGAATATTTGGATCAAGATAAACGGCAGCACGCCCTTATAGATGGTGCTGGTGGGCACTGATGCCGGGGTGACGCCGCGCAGGTAAAACAGCGCGAAGCCAAATGGCGGGGTGAGGAAGGAGGTCTGCAGGTTCAGCGCGATCATCACGCCCAGCCACACCGGATCCAGACCCATGGCCAGCAATACCGGGCCGACAATCGGCACCACCACAAAGGTGATCTCGATAAAGTCGAGAATAAAACCGAGCAGGAAGATCACCACCATCACTAGGAAGAACGCACCGAGTACGCCGCCGGGTAATTGCGCGAACACGTCTTCGATCATCGCCTCGCCGCCGAAGCCGCGGAACACCAGGGAGAACAGCGACGCACCGATCAGGATCATAAAGACCATGGCGCTGATTTCGGTGGTGCCATAGGCCACTTCACGCAGTTGGCCGAAATTCAGCTTGCCCTTGCAGAAGGCCAGTAGCATCGCGCCCAGTGCGCCGAGCGCCGCGGCTTCGGTCGGTGTTGCATAACCCGCGAGGATCGAGCCGAGCACTGCGCCAATTAGCAGCAGCGGCGGGACCAGAGCGTTGATCAGTTTGCCCCATTCAATCGGCCCGAGTTCTTCCTGCGGCAGGGCAGGTAGCTTCTTCGGCTGGAAGATCGCCACGCCAATGATGTAAAGGATGTACATGCCGACCAGCAGCAACCCAGGGATCAGCGCACCAACGAACAGGTCGCCGACCGAGACGGTTTTCGGCGAGAAGATGCCCATCTTCAATTGCGCCTGGGAGTAGGCACTGGACATCACGTCACCCAGCAGTACCAGCACAATCGATGGCGGGATGATCTGCCCGAGGGTGCCTGTAGCGGCCAAGGTGCCGGTGGCAATCGCCGGGTCGTAACCTCTGCGCAGCATGGTTGGCAGGGCCAGTAGACCCATGGTCACCACGGTGGCGCCGACGATGCCGGTGCTGGCGGCGAGCAGCGCACCGACCACGCATACGGAAATCGCCAGACCGCCGCGCAAGGTGCCGAACAGCCGTGACATGGATTCCAGAAGGTCCTCGGCAACCCTAGACTTCTCCAGCATCACCCCCATAAACACGAAGAGCGGCACCGCCAGCATGGTCTGGTTGTTCATGATGCCGAACAGGCGGTTGGGCAGGGCGCTTAGGTAGCCGCCATCGAAGGTGCCGGTGAGAATGCCGATGCCGGCAAACAGCAGCGATACACCACCCAGGGTGAAGGCCACCGGGAAGCCGCCCATCAGGGCCGCACAGATGCTGATAAACAGCAGAATGGCCATCAACTCAGCCATGGGTCACCTCCACGGCGGGCAGGCGACCGCTGAGGATATTGGCGAATTTGATCAAGTCGGAGATTCCTTGTAAGACCAGGCTGATCACCAGCACCAAGATGATGCTCTTCTGCAGGTAGACGAATTTCAGACCGCCGGATTCGCTTGAACCCTCCAGCGTTGCCCAGGAGTTGCTGACGTAGTCCCAGCTGGCCCAGCCAAGGAACAGGCATACCGGCAGGAGGAAAAGCAGCGTGCCGAGGCTATCGACCAGCGCTTTACGTCGTGGGCTGAATGCCTGGTAGAAGATGTCGACCCGCACATGGCCGTTGCGCTGCAGCACCCAGGCCGCGGCGCCCATGAATACCAGCGCGTGGCCGTACAGCACGGCTTCTTGCAGGGCGGTTGCGCCGATGCCGAAACCGTAACGCAGAATCACTACGATGGCGGTGCCGAGGACCAGAAACAGTGTCAGCCAGGCGCAGGCTTTACCGAAGTTGGCGTTGAATGAGTCGATCAGATGAGCAAGACCGAGCAGAAACGGGGGCTTGTCGGACATCGTGAGTCCTTCTTATGGTTATGGGCTTTGTAGGCAGGCCGGCGATTCTAGGCAGGCCTTCTCGCGTGCGGCAATGGCACTACAACTTTAGTCGTATCCGCTAGGCTTGAGAGTCACTTACCCCTATGTTACTCAGGCGCGGTGGGTCCGCAGCGATCCTGTGGTCAGACCACTACAACAATAAAGGAGCATTGCATGAAACGTCGTCAAATTCTCGCAGCAGCAGGTGTGGGCCTTGCAGCCACGGCTTTGGCCGGTTGCAAACAAGAGGCTGAAACCGCTGGTAAGCCCCAAGAGGGCGCGAGCGGCCAAACCTTCAACTGGAAAATGGTCACCTCCTGGCCGAAGAACTTCCCCGGCGTAGGTGTGGGTGCCGAGCGGTTCGCCAAGCTGGTTGAAGAAATGAGCAATGGCCGTTTGAAGGTCAAGATTTATGCCGCTGGCGAGCTGGTGCCGGCGCTGGAAGTATTCGATGCCGTGAGCCGCGGTACGGCGGAAATGGGCCACGGAGCACCGTACTACTGGAAAGGTAAAGTACCGGCTGCGCAGTTCTTCTGTGCCCTGCCATTTGGCCCGAATGCCCAGGAAATGAACGCCTGGCTGCATAAAGGCGGCGGCATGCAGCTGTGGGAAGAAACCTACAAACCCTTTGGCGTGCTTCCGATCGCTTGCGGCGCGACGGGCGTGCAGACCGCAGGTTGGTTCAACAAGGAAATCAACAGCGTTGACGACTTCAAGGGCCTGAAAATGCGCACCCCAGGCCTGGGCGGCGAAGTGCTGACCAAAATGGGCGGCACCGTGGTCAACATGCCAGCGGGTGAGATTTTCACCGCGCTGCAAACCGGCGCCATCGATGCCACCGAGTGGATCGGCCCATATAACGACCAAGCGTTGGGACTGCATAAAGCGGCTAAGTACTACTACACACCCGGCTGGCAAGAGCCGAACGTGACCTTTGAGTTGGATATCAACATCAAGGCCTGGGATACCCTGCCGGCTGACCTGCAGGCCATCGTTCGCGCCGCCGCCCGCGATGTAAACGCCGATATGCTCGACGATTACAACGCCAAGAACATGGAAGCGCTGGAGCAGCTCAAATCCGAAGGCGTGGAAGTGCGTCGCCTGCCGGATGAAGTGCTGGCCAAGCTCAAGGGTGTGGCAGCCGAAGTGGTTGATGCCAGTGCGGCGGCTGATCCTGTCGCGAGCAAAGTGTGGGCCCAGCAGAAAGCTTATCTGCAGCGCCTGTATGACTACGCTGAGTTGAACGAGAAGGATATCTACAACATCCGCGGCTAACGTCTGGTACACAGCAAAATGCCGGCCCTAGGGCCGGCATTTTCGTTTCGGTAGCGGCGGTTAGCGGCGTGCCGGAACGGAGCGAGTACGGCCACTGCCATCAATGGCGACGAAGACGAATACGGCCTCGGTGACCTTGCGCCATTCGCTGGACAGCGGGTCATCGCTCCACACTTCGACCAGCATCTGGATTGAGCTGCGGCCTATTTCCACGGTTTGCGTGTAAAAGGACAACTGCGCGCCCACCGCCACCGGTACGAGGAAGGCCATGCGGTCGATGGCCACGGTGGCGACGCGCCCGCCCGCCACCTTGCTGGCCATGGCGGTGCCGGCCAGGTCCATTTGCGATACCAGCCAGCCGCCGTAAATATCGCCAAACCCGTTGGTTTCACGCGGCAGTGCGGTGATCTGCAAAGCCAGGTCGCCTTGCGGTATGGGGTCTTCCTGTTCGAAATCGTGCATCGGTCTAGGCTCGCGGCGCGGTTGTTTTTATTGGCGCGGTGTGGGGCGAGGCGGTGGCGGCGAGCCAGGCTCTACAGCTATCGCGGGTGCACCCAGCAGGCCCGCAGGAGTACGGGCGCTGCGAGTATAGCGACTCGGCAGTCGCAGGGCGACCATGGCACCTGGCCTGCAGCGATAAGCCGAGAGTTTGGCAATAAGTGTGGCGGTCATCTAACTGTCACATTGATTACATACAGTCGTCATGCGGCCTACAGATACTTGGCCCCGTTCAATCCAACACTAGTTTTCCAGGAGTAAGGCATGAAACTTAAGCGTTTGATGGCGGCCATGACTTTTGTCGCCGCTGGTGTGGCTACTGCCACTGCGGTTGCTGCTGTCGATCCGGCTTTGCCGAGCTACACCAAGACTTCCGGCGTGTCGGGCAACCTGTCCAGTGTGGGCTCCGACTCCCTGGCTAACCTGATGACTCTGTGGGCTGAAGAGTTCAAAAAGGAATACCCGAACGTCAATATCCAGATTCAAGCCGCCGGTTCCTCTACTGCTCCACCAGCGCTGACTGAAGGCACCGCCAGCATGGGCCCGATGAGCCGTGAAATGAAGGATGCGGAGATCCAGGCGTTTGAAGAAAAGTATGGCTACAAGCCAACTAAAGTGCCGGTGGCGATCGACGCCCTGGCGGTATTTGTGCACAAAGATAACCCGATCAAAAGCCTGGACATGGCTCAGGTTGACGCCATCTTCTCCAGCACTCGTCTGTGCGGCGGCGCGACCGACATCAAAACTTGGGGCGACCTGGGTATGACGGGCGAGTGGGCGGCCAAGCCGATCCAGTTGTTCGGTCGTAACTCGGTATCCGGTACTTACGGCTACTTCAAAGAAGCCGCCCTGTGCAAAGGCGACTTCAAGGCCAACGTCAACGAGCAGCCGGGTTCGGCTTCCGTGGTGCAGTCGATCTCCAGCACCATCAATGCCATCGGCTACTCGGGCATCGGTTACAAGACTTCAAGCGTGAAGACTGTGCCATTGTCGAAAAAAGGCGGCGAAGCCTATGACGCTAACGAAGAAAACGCCCTGGCTGGTAAGTTTCCAATGGCCCGTTTCTTCTACGTCTACGTCAACAAAGCGCCTAACAAGCCGCTGAGCCCGCTGGACGCTGAGTTCATCAAGCTGGTGCTGTCCAAGCAAGGCCAGGAAGTTGTAGTGAAAGACGGCTACATTCCGCTGCCAAGCAAAGTGGCGGCCAAAACCCTGAAGGATCTGGGGCTGTAATAACCCGGACACTGGCAAGGACGCCTCCGTAAGTCGCACGCCCGCCTTCGTTTACGACAGGTGGGCGTTGCTTTGTCAAAGCGCTGTAACTTTTCTGTCATAAAGTGTGGTTAGAGTTAGCCGCTCAGATAGCGACAGAACTCACTATGGCGCGCTCATGGCTGCGCAGAGACGCTCTTACCTATGAATGACTTGGCTAGTGAAACCATGACCGCCACATCCAAATCTCTCGGGCTGGACTTCAACACCCCCGCCCTGCAGCGCAAGCGTCGTCTGCGTGCACTGAAAGACAGGATTGCCCGCTGGGCGATTTCCTTCGGTGGCATGGCAGTGCTGGGCGCTATTACCCTGATCTTTTTCTATCTGGCCTATGTAGTCCTGCCGATGTTCCAAGGCGCAAGCCTGGACAGCCGCGAGCCGGTACAGGTCGCCTGGTTAAATGAAGCCGCTGCGCCGCTGCTGCTGACTCTAGAAGAACAGAACCAGGTGGCTATGCGCCTGGATCAGAGCGGCCAGGTGCAGTTCTTCGATGCGAAGAAAATGCAGCCGCTGAGCAGCGTTCAGCTGCCGATCCCGGCGGATGCGCGGATTACCTCGCTCGGCCAGGACCAGCCGGGCAGCAATCGCGTTGCCCTAGGCCTGTCCAATGGCCAGGTGCTGGTGTTCCAGCATGTCTACAAGCTCAGTTACCCGAATGATGTGCAAACCGTCACGCCGAAGATTGAGTTCCCGTTCGGCGACGCGCCAATCGAGCTCGACGTCCAGGGCCGTGAGCTTGATCACCTCGGTCTAAGCCTGAACGGCGGCACCCTGATGCTGGCGGGTTCCACCGGTGCGCAGCTGCACGTGCTCAGCCTGGGCCGTGAAGAAAACATGATGACCGGCGAGGTGGCCCTCACTGAGGAGCGTATCGTTCTGCCGCAGATCGCGGAGCCGATCAAGGAGCTGATCATCGACCCACGGCACATGTGGATGTACGTGATCAACGGTCGGGCCACGGCAGATGTCTTCGACATGCGCAGTAATACGCTGAATGGTCGCTACAAGCTGCTGGCGGATGCCAAGCTGGAAGTCAGCAATGCCACGCCGCTGCTCGGTGGCATCTCGCTGCTGATCGGTGATAGCGCTGGCGGTATTGGTCAGTGGTTTATGGTGCGCGAAGACGATGGCAAGGCATCGCTGACGTCGATTCGCAATTTCCAGTTGGCCGACAGCCCGATCATCCAGATTATTCCTGAGGAGCGTCGCAAGGGTTTCTTCGCCTTGGATGCCAAAGGCAACCTGGGCATTTTCCACAGCACCGCGCACCGCACCCTGCTGGTCGAGCCGGTCGCCGAGGGTCAGGCCCTGATAGCCCTGTCGCCGCGTGCCAACCGCGTACTGGTCGAGAGCGAAGGCCAGTTGCAACGCCTGATTATCGACAACCCACACCCGGAAATTTCCTGGAGTTCACTGTGGGGCAAGGTCTGGTATGAGAACTATGACGCACCCGGTTACGTCTGGCAGTCGACCTCTGCCAGCACCGATAACGAACCCAAGCTGAGCCTGGCACCGCTGGCCTTTGGTACCCTGAAAGCGGCCTTTTACGCCATGCTTCTGGCAACGCCACTGGCCATTGCTGCCGCGCTGTACACCGCCTACTTCATGGCCCCGGTGCTCCGTCGCAAGATCAAACCGGTGATTGAACTGATGGAGGCGCTGCCGACGGTGATTCTCGGTTTCTTCGCCGGCCTGTTCCTCGCACCCTATTTGGAAGGCCACCTGCCGGGCATCTTCAGCCTGCTGATTTTTACTCCAATTGGCATCTTGCTCGCCGGTTACCTGTGGAGTCGTTTGCCCGAATCAATCCGTTTGAATGTGCCAGATGGCTGGGAGTCGGTGCTGTTGATCCCGATAGTCCTGGCGGTTGGCTATGTCTCGCTGGCCATGAGTGGGCATCTGGAAAACTGGCTGTTCGACGGCAATATGCGCCTGTGGCTGAGCAATGACTTGGGCATCGCCTTCGATCAGCGCAATGCACTGGTGGTTGGCCTGGCCATGGGCTTTGCGGTGATTCCGACCATCTTCTCGATTGCTGAGGATGCGGTGTTCAGCGTGCCCAAGAGCCTGACCTTTGGCTCACTGGCACTCGGTGCCACGCCATGGCAGACCCTGACTCGGGTGGTGATTCTCACCGCCAGCCCGGGCATCTTCTCGGCCGTGATGATCGGCATGGGCCGCGCCGTCGGCGAAACCATGATCGTGCTGATGGCCACCGGCAACACCGCAATCATGGACATGAACATCTTTGAAGGCTTGCGCACTCTGGCGGCCAACGTGGCGGTGGAAATGCCTGAGTCGGAGGTCGGGGGTACTCACTACCGCGTACTTTTCCTCTCGGCACTGGTGCTGCTGGGCTTCACCTTTTTCATGAACACCCTGGCAGAAGTAGTGCGCCAGCGTCTGCGCGTCAAGTACGCCTCGCTCTAAGGTCTGGGAAGGTATATGTCCGTGAAACAGAACAACCTAAATACCTGGTTCAAGAGCGGTACGCCGTGGATCTGGATGAACGCCGGCGCGGTGACAATCGCGGTGATCATGACTCTTGGCCTGATGATGGTGATCGCCGTGCGCGGCCTCGGCCACTTCTGGCCGGCGGATATCGTCGAAGTTGACTACCAAGTCCCTGGTCAGGCAGCCAAGGTGATGGCCGGTGAAATTACGCGGGTCGAAGAGGTGCCTCGCGCCCGTTTGGCCGCTTCTGGTTTGCCGGTCGACGTCAAGGGTGGCGAGTTTATGACCCGCGAATTGCTCAAGGTGGGTAACCGCGATCTCTACGGCGCGGACTTCACCTGGGTGGTTGGCGAATGGCTGAGCAACCTGCGCACGCCAGAAAACCTCACGGCGCTGGAGCGCCGCGAGTGGGGCAACTTCTATGGCTATCTGGTCAGCGTCAAACAAGCCGGCGAGCTGGTGGCTGAAGGGGATGCCAGCTGGCCAGCGCTGCAGGAGCGCATTGAGCGCGTCGAGCAGCTGCATAAAAAGCTGGTGCGTTTGGAGAAGAAGGACATCGGTCGAATCAACGCCGGGCTTGAGCGCATCCGTTTGAAAACCCGCAAGCTGGAGCTGCAAGGCAAGCTGACCGAAGTGGCCCAAGCTGAGATGGCTGCCGAGCGCGCGCAGTGGGATGCCGAGTACAAGGTGCTGGAAACCGAGCTGATTGCCCTCCATGAGGCGTTTAACCGCGACAGCGTCACACTCAAGACAGTCGATGGTCGTGAGCTAACGTTGAGCCTGGGCAAAGTGGTGCGGGCCTTTCAGCCCAATGCGATGTCCAATCTGGACAAGCTGGGCTTCTACTTCGCCAAACTGTGGGAGTTTGTCAGCGACGACCCGCGTGAGGCCAATACCGAAGGCGGCATCTTCCCGGCCATCTTCGGCACCGTGATGATGACCCTGATCATGGCCGTGATCGTTACCCCGTTTGGTGTGGTCGCGGCGATTTACCTGCGCGAATATGCCAAGCAGGGGCCGTTGACGCGGGTGATCCGCATTGCCGTAAACAACCTTGCGGGCGTACCGGCGATTGTCTACGGCGTGTTTGGCTTAGGCTTTTTCGTCTATGTGCTGGGCGGTTCGCTCGATAGCATGTTCTTCCCCGAATCGGCACCGGCGCCGACCTTTGGTACGCCGGGCTTGATGTGGGCGTCGTTAACGCTGGCGATCCTGACCTTGCCAGTGGTGATTGTCGCTACTGAAGAAGGCCTCGCACGGATTCCGCGCGCCGTTCGCGAAGGCTCCCTGGCCCTCGGTGCCACCAAGATCGAAACGCTGTGGCGCGTGGTGCTACCGATGGCCAGCCCGGCGATGATGACCGGTCTGATTCTCGCCGTAGCGCGCGCTGCCGGTGAAGTGGCGCCGCTGATGCTGGTGGGCGTGGTTAAGCTGGCGCCTTCGCTGCCGCTGGACGGCAATTATCCTTACTTGCACCTGGATCAGAAGATCATGCACCTGGGCTTCCACATCTACGACGTCGGCTTCCAGAGCCCCAACGTCGAGGCCGCGCGGCCGCTGGTGTACGCCACCGCGTTGCTGCTGGTGCTGGTCATCGTGGTGCTGAACATGGCGGCGGTCTATATCCGCAACCACCTGCGTGAGAAGTACAAGGCGCTGGATCATTAATCATCACGCCGCGGCCTGTTCGCCGCGGCGGATCAACGAATTTGTTGGCGTAGGGAGCATCCCATGCAGCACGAAGCACATACACACGGTATCGACATGGCGGCCTTGGGCCGTGAGCGCCAGGGCCTGAGCATGGCCAGCGAGCGCGTAACCATCGACGTGCCCGGCTTGAACCTGTACTACGGCGAAAAGCAGGCTTTGTTCGACGTCAAAATGACCATCCCCAACCAGCGTGTGACGGCGTTTATTGGCCCGTCCGGTTGCGGTAAGTCGACCCTGCTGCGCACCTTCAACCGGATGAATGATCTGGTTGACGGTTGCCGCGTAGAAGGCGAAATCAACCTCGACGGCAAGAACATCTACCGCAAGGGCGAAGACGTAGCCGAACTGCGTCGTCGCGTCGGCATGGTGTTCCAGAAGCCTAACCCGTTCCCCAAAAGCATCTACGAGAACGTGGTGTATGGCCTGCGCATTCAAGGCATTAACCAGAAGCGCGTGCTCGACGAAGCGGTGGAATGGGCACTGAAAAGTGCGGCGCTGTGGGATGAGGTCAAGGACCGTCTGCACGAGTCAGCGCTCGGCCTGTCCGGTGGTCAGCAACAGCGTCTGGTGATCGCCCGTACCGTAGCGGTGCAGCCGGAAGTGTTGCTGCTCGATGAACCCTGCTCGGCGCTGGACCCGATCTCCACGCTGAAGGTCGAAGAACTGATTTACGAGCTGAAATCCAAGTACACCATCGTCATCGTGACCCACAACATGCAGCAGGCGGCGCGGGTGTCGGATTACACGGCGTTTATGTACATGGGCAAACTGATCGAGTTCGGTGATACCGATACGCTGTTCACCAACCCGGCGAAGAAGCAGACAGAAGACTACATCACCGGTCGTTACGGCTGATGGGCATGACAGAGTGCGCTGGGCTGCGTCGGCGGAACTTGCCGTACTACTTGTACTATCTGCATTCCGCCTCCTTGCCCAGCACCCTCTGCCAAAGCCCATCCTAAGCAGAGACGTTATTCGGTTAATTCAAGGGTTTGCACATGATCAACAAAGAAAACCTTACCCAGCATATCTCCCAGCAGTTCAACGTCGAGTTGGAAGAGGTGCGCAGCCACCTGTTGGCCATGGGCGGCCTGGTTGAGAAGCAGGTGAATGATGCGGTGATCGCGCTGATCGACGCCGACTCGGGCCTGGCTCAGCAGGTGCGTGAGATCGACGACCAGATCAACCAGATGGAGCGCAACATCGACGAAGAGTGCGTGCGCATTCTTGCCCGTCGTCAGCCGGCGGCTTCCGACCTGCGCTTGATCATCAGCATTTCTAAATCGGTGATCGACCTCGAGCGTATTGGCGACGAAGCCACCAAGATCGCCAAGCGCGCGATCCTGTTGTGTGAAGAAGGCGAAGCGCCGCGTGGTTATGTTGAGGTGCGGCACATCGGTGACCAGGTGCGCAAGATGGTGCAGGATGCTCTCGATGCGTTTGCGCGTTTTGACGCCGACTTGGCATTGTCCGTGGCGCAATACGACAAAGTGGTCGATCGCGAATACAAGACCGCTCTGCGCGAGCTGGTGACTTTTATGATGGAAGACCCACGCTCGATCTCGCGCGTGCTCAACATCATCTGGGCCTTGCGTTCGTTGGAGCGCATCGGTGACCACGCGCGCAATATCGCCGAGCTGGTGATCTATCTCGTTCGTGGTACCGACGTAAAACACCTCGGCCTGACCCGTATGCAGGAAGAAGTACAGGGCAGCAAAAAGAACAGCTGAATGTGGCTGTTCTCGACGGCACTACGCGCTGGCCGGAGCGGAAAATACGCGTGATCGCGACATCGCGTGTATTTCGGTTGGCCTTTGGCCAGCAGCCGTGACTATGCTTAAGGCCATCAGAACGGGAGTGGCCGATGAGCAAAGTCAGTGTGCTGGTAGTGGACGACGCAACCTTTATCCGCGATTTGGTGAAAAAGGGACTGCGCGATCACTTTCCAGGCATCCAAATCGAGGAAGCCGTCAACGGACGTAAAGCTCAGCAGATGCTGACGCGTCAGCCCGTCGATTTGATTCTGTGTGACTGGGAAATGCCGGAAATGTCCGGGCTTGAGCTGCTCAGTTGGTGCCGTGAGCAGGAAACCCTGAAGATCGTGCCGTTCATCATGGTCACCAGCCGGGGTGACAAAGAGAACGTGGTGCAGGCGATCCAGGCGGGCGTTTCCGACTTTATCGGTAAGCCGTTCTCCAATGAACAGTTGGTGACCAAGGTGAAGAAGGCCTTGAGTCGCGCCGGCAAACTCCAGGCGCTAGCCGCTAGCGCGCCACCGAAGATGCTCAGTACCGGCGGTTTCGCCAATGACTCACTGTCGGCCCTCACCGGCGGTAAAGCCGCCGTGGCCAAACCGGCTGCGCCAGCTGTAGCGGCGGCAGCGTTCGCTGGTAAACCCGCCGCGGCTAAAGCCTCGGCCGCCAGTGCGCCGAGTGGGCGTGGCCAGGGCCAATTACGCTTGCCTGGCGGTGCCATCCTGTCTTGCGTAATCAAAGCCCTGAGCCTCAAGGAAGCCCTGCTGGTGGTTAAGCGCACCGAGGTGTTGCCGCAGGTGCTGGAAAGCGCAGTGCTCGATCTGGAGCAGGGTGAGGCGGCAGAAACTGCACGGCTTAACGGCTACCTGCATGCGGTGGCCGCTTTCGAGCCCAAGCCAGACAGCGAATGGCTGCAGCTGACATTCAAGTTCGTTGATCGCGACCCGCAGAAACTCGATTACATTTCGCGCTTGATTGCCCGCGGCACCGTGCAGAAGCACTTCAGTCCCGGTGCTTAACAGCGCCAGCCGCGAATCAGGCGTGCGAGATCGTTCACAGGCTCGACGCGCCGGTTCGCATCGCACGGGGTCGCCTGCTAGTCTCATTACCCCGGACATACAAATCATAAGATCCGAGTCGTTATGCTAGGGCGTCTGATACTTCTCTGCAGTTTGTTGACCCTTGCCAGCCAGGCAATGGCGTTGACCATTTATAAGTACACCGATGCCAATGGTGTGGTCACTTATACCGACCAAGCTGCGCCCGGTGCGCAAGTGTTCGTGTTTCGCGACCGTATGGTCGAGCGCCTGGATAACCAAGTAAAACTGGAAACCAAGAAGCACGAAGCGGGTGAGACCCTGATGGTACGCAACGATTTGTACGCGCCAGTGCAGATTGAGCTGCGTTTTGAGCGGGTCGACAACGCCTCTGGCGTGCCGGACAAACCGATCAGCTGGGTGCTGCCACCGCGCAGCCACATTCGCCTGGCCACCCTGGCCCCGCGTGATGCCAGTAAACCCATGCGCTACACCCCCAAGCTGCGTTACGCCATGGGCGACCCCCGCCTGCTGCCAACCCAGAAGAACTATCCGTTGCCGTGGCGTGGCGGCCCGTTCCGCCTGACCCAGGGCGCTAACGGCCAATACAGCCACTTCACCCCGAAAGGCCGCTACGCCATGGACATCGCCATGCCCGAAGGCACGCCGATTGTCGCGGCGCGCAGTGGTGTGGTGGTCAAAACCGAGAATCAACAAAGCGGCCGGGGTAATAACCCTTCCGGCAACTATGTGCGCATCCTGCATGATGACGGCACCATGGGTGTTTACCTGCACCTGATGAAGGGCTCGGTGGCCGTCAGCGAAGGCAGTCGGATTCGCGCCGGCAGCCTACTTGCGCGCTCCGGCAATACCGGTAATAGCACCGGCCCGCACCTGCACTTCGTGGTGCAGCGCAACGTTGGCTTGGCGCTGGAGTCGATTCCGTTCAACTTTGCCCAGCCGGTCAACAGCCTGCCGAATTTTGCGGTCGGCGGCGATTAACGGCAGCGCTGCACAATCCCATCCCCCAAGTATTGATTGGCCCTTGTCGCACGCATGTCTAGGTGAGGGCTTTGTGCGCCGCGCTTTTTCCAGTTACTACCTGATCGCTGGTGCCCTGAGGCCCTACGCTTATTGGCTAGCGGAAGGCCAGGTCACGCAGGAACAGGGTTATCGGTGGAAACATGATCAGCAGCACCGACATCAGTAGCAGGATCAGAAAGAACGGAAAGCTGCCGCGGATCACATCAATGTAGGGCCTGCGGAACACTGCGATGGCAGTGAAAATGTCACAACCGAAGGGCGGCGTGGCTGAGCCAATGGCGGCTTGCAGGGTGACAATAGTGCCTACCAGCACAGGGTCGAGGCCCGACAGGCGCACGGCTGGAGCAAAGATCGGCACCAGAATCAGCATAACTACGATGGGGTCGACGAACATGCAGCCGATAAAGAAGGCGATCGAAATGATGATCAGCAGTTCGGTCGGCGAGGCCTGCAGCAGGCCGATACCGCTGAGAATCTGCTGTGGGATTTGAGCGAAGGAAATGACCCAGGAAAATGCTGAGCCGGCTGCCACGAGGATGAATACCACGGCGGTGATCATGCCGGTCGACAGCGCAATGCTGGACAGGTCGCTGAGTTTGACCCGGCGGAAGATCAGCACTTCCAGGATCAGGGCATAAAGCACTGACACGGCGGCGGCTTCGGTCGGGCTAAACACTCCGGTGTAGATGCCGCCTATGGTCATCACCGGCAGCAACAGCGGCAAAATGGCGCGACGACAGGTGCGCAGGCGCTGGCGCCAGCTGTATTTATCGCCCAGGGGAATGCCCTGTATTCGCGCATAGACGTAGCAGTAGCCGGCCAGTAGCAGCATCAGCAGCAGGCCGGGACCGATGCCAGCGATGAACAGTTCTGCCACCGAGGTTCCTGAGACCACGCCGTAGATGATCATGCCGATGCTCGGCGGGATTAGCAGGGCGATATCCGAGGCGTTGATGATCAGCGCCATGGTGAAGCTGTCCTTGTATCCCTGTTGCAGCATTTTCGGCCGCATGATGCTGCCCACGCCAACCACGGTCGCTTGGGTCGATCCCGATAACGCGCCAAACATCGCACAGCTCAATGCGGTGGTTACGGCCATGCCGCCGCGCACGTGACCGACAAAGGCCATGGCCACATCCAGCAGACGGTTTGCGGTGGCGCCGCGGGTGATGATGTCAGCGGCGAGAATGAACATCGGCACCGCCACCAGAGCAGAGGGGCGAATGCCGGCAATCATCTGCTGGATGATGAACTCAGGGCCCATCTGAAAGAAGAATAAGAAACCGGCAGCAGCAGCGGCCAGCAGCGTGGTCATCATTGGGAAACCTGCCAGCAGCAGAACCAGCATGATGAGCAGAAGGGCGGTGGTCATATCCATGTGGCGCGAACTCAGGCTTGTGGCGGGAGGGGAGCGTCGATATGCCGTGGTGGTGCCTCACGGTAGCCGAGCAATACCAGCAGTTGGATGAAGGCGTGACGCAGAAACTGCAGGCCGCTCATGCCCAGCCCGAGTGGAATTAGCAGGTAGATATAGTGCAGTGGCACCTGTAGCGCAGACGAGGCGCGGCCGATTTGTGCGGCCGACTGCACGTAGCCGATCGCCGCCCAGGTCAACCAGAGCAACAGCGTTGCGGTTAGCAAGTTGATCAGTGCCAGGCTGGCGGCGGCAGGCTTGCCAGTCAGTTGTTCGACGAAGGCGCTCATGCTGATGTGGCGGTTGTGCCGCGCCGCATAGCTGCAGCCGATGAAGGTGACGAAGATGATCAGGAACTGATTGAGCTCTTCGGAGAAATACAGGCTCTGGTTGAACAGGTAGCGACCGAAGACGTTGCTCACCGAGTTCAGTGCCATCAGTAGGATCGAGCTGGAGAGGATGAATGCCTCGAGCTTCTCCAGAAGCCAGTCCAGCTTACGCAACCAAGCCATTGCCGCCTCCAGTCTGCTGCCGTAGCAACAGGCATTTTTATTGTTGTGGAGGCTAGACCTTATCCCTGGCAAAAAATCATGTCAATTTATTATTTGGATCAGTACAAGTGTTCTATTTCTGTGCAAATGTACTGCTATACGCCCCCTTTTAGAACACGAAGTGCATGGGCGCCGGTGTTTCGCTCAGCAATCCATTGAGGGTGACCAGGCCGCTGTGTAGGCGTGAACGGCTCTGTTCTGCGCCTAGGCTGATGCGCACGTGTTGATTACTGCGATCGGCAGTCGCGAGGAAAGGTTCGGCCGGGAAGATCATCACCCCTTCTTGGCGGGCTCGGCGGGCAAACTTCTCTGGTTGCCAGTGGGCGGGCAGCTCGGCCCAGATGTGCATGCCGTTGGGGTGGGCCTTGTAACGGCAGTCGGTTAACAGTTCGCGGGCCATTAGCTGGCGCGCAGCGAATTCCTGCTGCTGGAAGGCGATCATGCGTTCCAGGGTGCCGTCTTGCATCCACCAACTGGCGATCTCGAACGGCATCAATGTAGCCATCCAGGTGGTACTGCGCAGCCTGCCGATAGCCTGCTGTACCAAGTGCGGCGGGGTGACCAGATACCCTGCGCGCATGCCGGGTAGGGTCACTTTGGTCAGGCTAGTGGCGTAGAAGCTGCGCTCCGGGATTAACGCCGACAGTGGCGGTGCGCGATCTGGCTGTAGCGCCCCGTAGACATCGTCTTCGACCACGGTCAGGTCATGGCGTCGGGCCAGTTCGGCGATGGCCTGGCGTCGCTCGAGGCTCATGGTGTCGCTGGTCGGGTTGTTCATCGTGGGGGTGCAGAACAGCACCTTGGCGCCACCCTGTAAGCAGGCCGCCTCCAGCGCCTCGGGCAGTAAGCCCTGTTCGTCGGTGGCCAGACCCTTGAGGTTGAAATGCAGCGTCTGCGCCAGGGCCAGCAAGAGCATGCAGGTTTCCTGTTCGCAGAGCACCGTATCGCCGGGCTTGACTACCGTGGCCATGGCAATGGTCAGGGCATGGGCGGTGCCGTTGCAGAACAGAATGTGGTCAGGGTTGGCCGGCATTTTCTGCTGTGCCAGCCAAGCGCAGACCACCTCGCGGTGTTGGGTCAACCCTTGGGTCGGGTGGAATGAGGTGATGAAGTCGTCACGGCCTTCTCGGGCCAGGCGCTCCAGGCCCTCGCGGTACAGCTTGACGTGTCGCGCCGTGCACACCGGGTGAGCGGTGGACAGGTCGATGCCGCGACTAGGGTCCTCATGCTCGTCGGTGGACAGGTAGTCCGACTCGTGGCTGACGTGGCGGCTACGGACGAAGGTGCCGCTGCCAACCTGGGCATAAATGGCACCCTGTTTCTCGGCGTGGGCATAGGCGCTGCTCACCGTTTGTACGCTGACGCCAAGAGTTTCAGCCAGTTCGCGATGGGTCGGCAGCTTACTGCCAGGCTGGAGCGCGCCGGCGTTGATCGCCTCGTTGAGAGCGTTGCCGATGGCCAGGTATTTGGGTTGGCCGGAGCGGATGAACGGTTTCAAGTCAATTGTCATGGGACAATAAATCTCTTGACGGTAATTGTAATGATAATAGTATGAGGCTGAAACGAGATTGACCTGCACTTGTTGCGGTCACGTTAGCATATTTCAGTACAATTATCTGCGTGCGGCACCACTGCCGTATGCACGGTTCCCGAGCTCTGGGAGGGCGCATGCAGCAACTGTCCTCGTGTCGGTGTTGCCTCAATAACTGGGCTGGAATCTCACTGCTTTCATTTTCGAGAGGCTGTCATGAGTGAAGTTGCGTTGAATTTCAGCCGTGCCGAGTACGCCCAGCGTTTGGCCAAGGTGCGTGACGCCATGGCCGAGCGTGGGGTCGCAACCCTGATCGTGCATGACCCGTCTAACATGGCCTGGCTCACTGGTTATGACGGCTGGTCATTTTATACACCGCAATGCGTCGTGGTCGGTCAGCACGGCGAGCCGCTGTGGTTCGGCCGTGGCATTGATGCCAATGGCGCGCGCCTGACTGTCTATTTGGCTGAGGAGAATATCGCCTCCTACAGCGACCGTTACGTGATGAACCCGCCGCACCATGCCCTCGATTACCTGTGCCAAGAAGTGCTGTCAGCACGTGGCTGGGATGGTGGGGTGATTGGCGTGGAGATGGATAACTATTACTACAGCGCGACCTCGCACCAGACTCTGTTGCGCGGTCTGCCCCAGGCGCAATTGGTAGATGCCACCGGCTTGGTCAACTGGTGCCGGGCGATCAAGTCGTCTCGGGAAATCGAGTACATGCGGGTTGCGGCCCGGATCGTCGAGAACATGCACCGGGCGATTATCGAGATGGTCGAGCCGGGTTTGCCGAAAAACGTATTGGTGGGTGAGATTTATCGCGTCGCCTGTGTTGGCCATGACGGCAAGTTCGGCGATTACCCAGCCATCGTGCCCATGCTGCCCTCGGGCAAGGATGCGTCTGCTCCGCACTTAACCTGGGACGACCGGCCGTTCAAGAAAGGTGAGGGTACCTTCTTTGAGATCGCCGGCTGCCACAAGCGCTACCACTGCCCATTGTCGCGCACGCTCTTTCTGGGCGAACCGTCGGCCGCTTTTCGCAAGGCCGAGGAGGCTATCAACGCCGGCCTTGAAGCGGGTCTGGCGCTGGCCAAACCCGGCAATACCTGTGGTGACATCGCCCGCGCGCTGAACAGCACCTTGCGCCGCTATGGCTATGACCGCGGCGACAACCGCTGCGGCTACCCGATCGGACTGAGTTATCCGCCTGACTGGGGCGAGCGCACCATGAGCTTGCGTGAGAGCGACACTACGGTGTTGCAACCCGGCATGACCTTCCATTTCATGCCGGGTCTGTGGTTGGACGATTGGGGGCTAGAGACAACCGAAAGCATCCTGATCACCGAGAGTGGAGTGGAAACCCTTTGCGATTTCCCTCGACAGTTGTTCGTCAAAGCCTGAGATGAGTAGCGCAGCCATGAATATTTCATCCGACGCGGAGCTGCAGGCAAGAACGCCTGCGAGCACTGCTGAGACTCGCGCCACTACCCTTAGCGTCACCGTCGACTTCGACCGTGACGGGGTGCAGCACGGCTTTCTAAAGCTGCCGTATTCCCACGACCAGTCGGCGTGGGGATGCATCATGATCCCCATCAGCGTGGTGAAGAACGGCGCAGGCCCTACCGCGCTGCTCACGGGTGGTAATCACGGCGACGAGTACGAAGGCATCACCAGCCTGCTCAAGCTGGCCAATGAGTTGTGTGCACAAGAGGTCAGTGGTCGGGTAATCATCGTGCCGGCGATGAACTACCCAGCGGTGCAGAACGGCAGCCGTACCTCGCCGATCGACAAGGGCAACATGAACCGCTCGTTCCCCGGCAGCCCCAATGGCAGCATGACCGAGCGTATTGCCGACTACTTTCAGCGCTACCTCATCCCGATGTGCGACTACGCCCTGGACATTCACTCCGGAGGCAAAACCCTAGATATCTTGCCGTTCGCCGCCGCTCACCGCTTACCCGACCCGCAGCAGGAAGCAAAATGCATCGAAGGCGCGCGTTTGTTCGGCACCGCCGCCAGCATGATTCTCTTCGAGCTGGACGCAGCCTCACTCTACGACACGGCGGTGGAGGCCCAGGGCAAGGTGTTCGTCACCACCGAGTTGCGTGGTGGCGGTACCAGCACCCCGCAGACCATGGCCATAGCCGACCGTGGCGTGCGCAACTTTCTCAAATTTGCCGGGATCCTCGACGGTCAACCGGAGTTGGCGCAAGAGCCGCTGCTGCAACTGGATATGCCGGATGCCAGTTGCTACGTGCAGAGCACCCATCGCGGCATTCTCGAACTTACACGTAGCCTGGGCGACCGGTTGCAGCGCGGCGATCTGGTGGCGCGGGTGCATGCATTTGAGCGCACCGGTAGGCCGGCCGTGGAGTATCGCGCGGAACGTGACGGGCTGCTGGTCGCCCGGCGTTTTCCTGCGCTGGTGGACATCGGCGACACCCTGGCGGTGATCGCCGACATCGTCGAAGGTTAAGGCCGGCAGACGCGGTCGCAATTTCATGACAATAACAGCAAGCGGAGACCTCACTATGAGCACACTAAGCAAACTGAAGAAAGCGGCCCTGGCTGCGGCGATAGGCTTGACCCTGAGCAGTCATGCCGGCCTGACGGTCGCTGCAGAAGAATGGAAATTCGCCCTGGAAGAAATCAGTGGCAGCGTCCAAGACGCTTATGCGCAAAAGTTCAAGCAGCTGGTGGAAGAGAAAAGCGCGGGTGATATCAACGTCACCGTTTATCCCTACGGTGCTCTAGGTGAGTCGGAAGATCTCACCGAACTGGTGGCTAACGGCGTCCTGCAGTTCACCCATGGTTCGACCGGCATTCTCGGTTCAACTGCACCGGGTATGCAGGTGTTCTCAGTGCCCTATCTGCTGTCCCAGGACAACCAGGTCAACCTCAAGCTGCTCACCGAGAGCCCGACCATTTATGGCCCCATCGCCGACAAGCTGAAGACCCGCAACCTGCGTCTGCTGAGCATGTATCCAGAAGGCGCTATGGTGTGGACCACCAACAAGGTGGTGCGCAAGCCGGCCGATTTCGACAACGTGAAGATGCGTGTGATGGCCTCGCCGATGCTCGTCGAAACCTACAAGTCGTTCGGCGCAGTGCCGACGCCGCT
This sequence comes from Pseudomonas leptonychotis, assembly GCF_004920405.1. NCBI lineage: Bacteria > Pseudomonadati > Pseudomonadota > Gammaproteobacteria > Pseudomonadales > Pseudomonadaceae > Pseudomonas > Pseudomonas leptonychotis. The sequence continues at coordinate 1,467,989 of NZ_RFLV01000001.1, read as the reverse complement.
GCCTTATTCCGAGGTGTATGGCGCTCTGCAGCTGAAGATGATCGATGGCCAGGAGAACCCGGTTTTCGCCATCGAAGAAATGAAGTTCTATGAGGTCAATGACGTCATGACCTGGTCGGGTCATCAGCAGTTCACTGTCGCGGTGCTGTCCAGTGAGTCCTGGTACCAAGGCCTGCCGGCTGAGCAACGGAAGATCATCGACGAGACCGTTGACGAGTTAGCGCCTTATATCTTCGAGACCCAGGCCACGTACAACAACGAGCGCCTGGAAAAGATCAAGAAGGCCAAGCCAAGCATTCAGTTGGTGCACCTGAATGAGGCAGAGCAAGCTGCTTTCCGCAAGGCCAGCCAGCCGATGCGTGACAAGTTGGTGGATCTTGCAGGTCCAGAAGCGGGTGCCGTACTCAAGGCGCTGGAGCAGGAAATCAGCGTATTGGAACAGCAGTAAGCCCTGCTGCCGGCGGCTCATCCCGCCGGTGGTTTAGCTATATTTCTGTTATGCCGCGCGCCTCATTGCGCCTGCCGGGTGCAGTGCGCCCTCGCGGGTCGCTGGCGGCGGCATCGTCTTTTTCGCCGTGGAGCGGTTTATGCGTCTGGACAGTTACGACCTGAAGATTTTGCGCATCCTGCAGAGCAACGGGCGAATCACCAAATCCAGCCTGGCCGAAGCCATCAGTTTGTCGATCAGCCCCTGCTGGGAGCGGGTCAAACGCCTGGAAGAAGCCGGCATCATTTGCGGTTATGGCGCTCAGTTGAACACAGAAATCTTGTTCAAACGTGCCGCAGTAATGGTCGAAATCAGCCTCAAGCAGCACAGCCGCGAAGCCTTTCAGCGCTTCGAGAGGGCCATGCTGGACTGCCCCGAAGTCACCGAGTGCTACGCCACCGGCGGCGGTATCGACTACATCGTCAAAGTCATGGCGCGTGACATTGACCAGTATCAGCGCCTGATCGACCGCTGGCTGATGGCCGACCTCGGTATCGAGCGCTACTTCACCTACATCGTCACCAAAACCATCAAACGCAGCGAGCCGCCGTTGCTGCTCGACGGTGAAGAAGACTAACCGAGCGCCTCTAAACTCCCCGCGACAGCCCGTCCATTTCTCGCCGCGCCCCAGCACAGAAAAAACCTTCGGCAATCCACCGGCAAAGAAAAAAAACCCAGCTCAACCATGCCCTGAAGAGAAAAAGCCGCAGCCCGACAAGCCCTAAAGTGGAAGCCATACACACGCACCACGCTCTGGCCGCGAACACGTCGCGACCAGACCAGCAAAGGGGAGGCTGTCCATGCACATGCTTAAAGATCCGCGCCTGGTTCGCCAGTTGGCCTACGTCAACGGTAAATGGGTCGCCGGCAATGACGGCCAAGACGAAGCCGTTATCGATCCGGCGAGTGAAGACACCATCGGCCGTTGCGCGCAGCTCGACTCCCAGCAGATTGAGCAGGCCATCGATGCGGCGCACGCCGCGTTCCCGGCTTGGCGCGCGCTGTCGCTGGATGCCCGCAGCGTGATCCTCAACACGTGGCACGATCTGTTGCTGGAGAACAAGGAAGACCTGGCCCGGCTGATGACCCTGGAGCAGGGCAAGCCTCTGGATGAGTCGCGTGGCGAGATCGACTACGCCGCCTCCTTTATTCGCTGGTTTGCCGAGGAGGCGCGGCGCGCCTACGGCGATACCATCCCCAGTCATATCGCCAATGCCCAGCTGGGCAGCGTGCGCGAGCCGATCGGCGTCGCTGCGCTGATTACGCCGTGGAATTTCCCCTGCGCGATGATCACCCGCAAGGCGGCTGCCGCGTTGGCGGCCGGTTGCACCGTATTGGTCAAACCTGCAGGCGAGACGCCGTTTTCCGCCCTGGCCCTGGCCGAGTTGGCTGAGCGTGCCGGCTTCCCCTCCGGGGTGTTCAACGTCATTACGGGTGAGCCGCAGATGGTCTCCCAGGTGCTCTGCGCCAGTGACAAGGTCAAGGCACTGTCCTTCACCGGTTCGACCCGGGTCGGTCGCCTGCTGCTGCAACAGGCGGCCACCACGGTGAAGAAGTGTTCGATGGAACTGGGTGGTAATGCACCTTTTATCGTGCTGCCGGACATGGATGTAGAGCAGGCCGCCCAGGCCGCAATCGATGCCAAGTTCCAGACCACTGGCCAGGACTGCCTGGCGGCTAATCGGATCTTCGTTCATCGCTCATTGTATGAACCCTTCTTGGCGGCTTTCGCCCGGCGCATGGGCGAACTGACGGTTGGCAGCGGCTTGGTTCGCGGGGTCAATCAGGGCCCGCTGATCAACGCTAAAGCGGTGGCCAAGGCCCAGGAATTGGTGGACGACGCCGTGACCCAGGGCGCGCGCCTGTTGGTGGGTGATCAGGCGCAGGCACCGGGGCGCAACTTCTATATGCCGACCCTGCTGGCCGATGTGACCGCCGACATGCGCGTCTACCGCGAGGAAAACTTTGCTCCGGTAGCCGGCGTACTGGCTTGGGACGACCTGGAGCAGCTGATTAGCCAGGCCAACGATACCGAGTACGGCTTGGCGGCCTACGTCTATGGCTACGACATGCGCCAGGTATGGCGCCTGCTACGCGGCCTGGAGTTCGGCATGGTTAGCGTCAACTCGGTGAAGATGACCGGCCCGCCCGTGCCGTTTGGTGGGGTCAAGCAGTCCGGCCTCGGCCGCGAGGGCTCGCGCCACGGCCTCGATGAATACAGCCAGATCAAATACTACTGCCTGGGCAACCTGCCCAGTGCCAGCGGTAGCTGAACACTCATGAACGCGCGGTCTTCGCCTGAAGTCCGCAGCAACACCATTCGCGAATAACCTGAGGGCATTGCCATGACTATCGACACCCAGAAGATCATCGAGATCGATCGCCAGAACGTCTTTCACGCCTCCACTCATCTCAAGCAGCACGCCCACGGCGAGAGCCCGGCGCGGATTATCACTGGCGCCAAGGGCATCCGTATCCAGGATTCGCTGGGTAACGAATTCATCGATGGCTTCGCTGGCTTGTACTGCGTGAACATCGGCTACGGCCGCACCGAGATGGCCGAGGCGATCTACGAGCAGGCCAAGCAGCTGGCGTATTACCACACCTATGTCGGCCACACGACCGAGGGCATGGCCAGCCTGTCCGAGCGCATCGTCAAGCTCGCCGGCCAGGGCATGAGCAAGGTCTACTACGGCATGTCCGGCTCGGACGCCAACGAGACCCAGCTCAAGCTGGTCTGGTACTACAACAACATTCTTGGTCGTAAGGAGAAGAAGAAGGTTATCTCCCGCGACCGTGGCTACCACGGTTCGAGCATCGCGTCCGGTTCGATGACCGGCTTGGCGGTGTTCCACGCCCACTTCGATCTGCCACTGGAGCGCATCAAACACACCGTTGCTCCGGTCTACTATCGTCGCCCTGACGACGCCATGAGCGAGTTGGACTTCTCGCGCTACTGCGCGCAGAAGCTGGAGGAGATGATCCTCGCTGAAGGGCCAGACACCGTTGCCGCGATGATCGGCGAGCCGGTGCTCGGCACCGGCGGTATCGTGCCGCCACCGCAGGGTTATTGGGGAGAGATCCGCAAGGTGCTGGATAAGTACGACATCCTCTTGATTGCGGACGAAGTGGTCTGCGGCTTCGGACGTTTGGGTGTGGATTTCGGCTCGCAGTACTACGAGATGCAGCCGGACCTGATCACCGTAGCCAAAGGTCTGACCTCGGCCTACCAGCCGTTGTCCGGGGTGATTGTCGGCGAGCGTGTATGGCAGGTGCTGGAGCAAGGCACCGACACCTATGGCGCTATCGGCCATGGCTACACCTACTCTGGGCACCCAATGGGCATCGCCGCGGCCATTGCCAACCTGGACATCATCGAGCGCGAGAACCTTACCGGCAACGCTCGCGATACCGGCGCCTATCTGCAACAGCGCATGCAGGAAACCTTCGCTGAGCATCCGCTGGTTGGCGAAGCGCGTGGTATCGGCTTGCTGGCGGCTCTGGAGTTTTCCAGTGACCGTAGCAAGCGCCAGCACTTCGATCCTAGCCTCAAGGTTGGCCCGATGATCTCTGCTGCCTGTATGGAGGAAGGTCTGATTGCCCGCGCCATGCCGCACGGCGACATCCTCGGGTTTGCGCCGCCGCTGGTGGTCACCCGTGGCGAGATCGATGACATCGTCGCCCGTGCCGAGCGCGCGGTGAACAAGGTCACCGACAAGCTGATCACCAGCGGTGCCTGGCAGGCCAAGTAAGACGCCCAAGGCCATGTGGCCGGGGACTCGTTGGAGTCTCCGGTCGTTTTAGGTTTCACCGGTTTCCTGGGGATTAGCATGCAACGCGAACTGACCCTGCAAGACATTTACCGGGCGCGCCAACGCATTGCTGGCCTGACCCTGCGTACGCCATTGGTGCGCTCCGAATCACTGTCGCGGCGCTGGAAATGCGAGGCCTGGCTGAAACTCGACTGCCTGCAGCCCACCGGTGCCTTCAAACTGCGCGGCGCTGTCAACGCGCTGCTTGGCCTGGATGCCGCGCAGCGCCAGCGCGGCGTGGTGACCATGTCCACCGGTAACTTCGGCCGCGCCCTGGCCTATGCCGGCCAGCACCTGGGTATTCCGGTCAAGGTGTGCATCTCGCGGCTAGTGCCGGAGAACAAGGTCGAAGCCCTGCGCCAGAGCGGTGCCGAGTTGGTTATCCACGGTGAAGCCCAGGACGAGGCAGACGTCGAAGCCCGGCGTCTGCGTGATGAGCACGGTTTGGCTTACGTATCGCCGTTCGACGACCCGCTGGTAATCGCCGGCCAGGGCACCTGTGGCCTGGAGATCATGGAGGAGCAACCGGACACTGACGTGGTGTTCGCCGGATTGTCTGGCGGCGGCCTGATCGCCGGCATCGGCTTGGCGGTCAAGACCATCAATCCGAGCGCCGAGGTAATCGGCGTGAGCATGAATGAAGGCGCAGCGATGCTTGACAGCTTGGCCGCCGGCCATCCGCTGCAGGTGCCTGAGGTGGCGTCGCTGGCCGACAGTTTGGGCGGAGGCATTGGCCTGGATAACGCCTGGAGCTTCGCCATGACCCAGCGCTACATGGATCGCGGCTACAAGATCGATGAGGTGCAGATCGCCCGCGCCATGCTGCATTTTTTGCGTGAAGAAAAACTCCTGGTCGAGGGCGCTGCCGCCGTTGGTGTCGCCGCCGTCGAGCAGCACCAACTGGACCTGAGCGGGCGCCGCGTGGTGTTCGTGGTCAGCGGCCAGAACCTGTCCACCGCCACCTTTGCCGAAGCCTGTCGCTTGGCCGGAGAGCGCCCCTATGCACATCTATAAGCGTGAGCAGATCGCCGCCAAGGTCAAGCTCGACTCAGCCGCCCTGGAGGCGGTGGAGGCCGGCTTTGCCGCCCTCGGTCGTGATGAAGTGGCGATGCCGCCGATCCTCAGCATGAACATCGCCGAGAGCAACGGCGAGGTGGATGTGAAAACCGCGCATATTCGCGGCTGGCTGCGTTTCGCGGTGAAGATCAGCCCTGGTTTCTTCGACAACCCCGCGCTTGGCTTGCCCAGCCTCAACGGCTTGATGCTGCTGTTCTCGGCCAAGACTGGGGTGGTTGATGCGGTGTTGTTCGACGAGGGTTACCTGACCGATATCCGCACCGCGCTGGCTGGCGCCATTGCCGCCAAGCACCTGGCCCGCGAGGACGCCCAGCGCGTCGCGGTGATCGGTGCGGGTGTGCAGGCCGAGTTGCAAGTGGCAGCCCTGCGCCTGGTGCGCGATATCCGCGAGGTGCATGTACACAGCCGCGATGCCAGCAAGGCTGAGGCCTATGCCGTGCATATGCGTAACCAGTACGGTTTGACGGTGACGGTACACAACAGCGCGGCGGCGGCCTGTGCCGAGGCCGATATCGTGGTCACCACCACCCCTTCGCGTGAGCCGGTGCTGCGCTGGAGCGATCTGCCTAAGGGCGTGCACGTTACCGCCATGGGCTCGGACAACCCGCACAAGAACGAGCTGGAGCCAACCATTCTGGCCAGCGCCGATGTGCTGGTGGTCGATCGCCTCAGCCAGTCTCGCGCCCTCGGCGAGCTGCACCATGCCCCGGCGCTGCAGCGCGAGGTGTTTGAGCTGGGCAGCCTGATTGCCGAGGGCCGCAAGGCCCGTAGCAGCGCTGAGCAGATCACCGTGTGCGACCTGACCGGTACTGGCGTACAGGACACTGCCATCGCTAACTATGCCGCGCGCCTGCTTGAGGAGGTTTGAAATGATCGAGTCCTTTGCCGAGTTCCAAGCCCTGCAGCAGACCTTCGAGCACGTGCGCACCCGCGAGGATGGCCGTGTGCGCATCGGCCTGGTGCAATTGGCCAGCGATTTCACCCTGGAGAACGAGTGGCGTCAGCTGCTCGGCGAGCGGGTTGAACTGTACAGCACCCGCACGCCCTGCAGCCCGACGGTTACCCCGGACGGGCTGCGCGGCATGGCCCAGGGCTTGAGCCAGTCCAGCGCGCTGCTGGTGCCGGGTATGGCGCTGGATGTGTTGGCCTTTGGCTGCACCTCAGGGAGCATGCTGATCGGCGAGCAGGAGGTCACCCGGTTGATTAACCAGGCGCACCCTGGCGTGCCCGTGACCAACCCTTGGAGTGCGGTCAAGGCAGCCCTGCGCGGCTTGGATGCGCGACGTATCGCCGTGCTTACGCCTTACATCGGCGAGGTGAATTACCCGATCTACCAGGGTCTACAGCAAGCCGGTCACGAGGTGGTGGCCTTCGGCACCTTCGGCGTGCTGGCCGATGCCGAAATCCCGCGGATTCCCGAGCAGGCCATCGAGCAAGCAGCGCGTGAGCTGCTGCTGGGGCAGCAGGTCGATGCGCTGTTCCTCTCCTGCACCAACCTGCGCACCTTGGGCATGCTCGGCGAGCTGGAGCAAAGCCTCGGCTTGCCAGTGATCTCCAGTAACCAGGCGATGTTTTGGCATGCTCTGCAACTGGCCGGTTGTGTGCATCGACCGCGAGGTTTCGGTAGTCTGCTAACCGACAGCTACACCTTGGCGTGACGCGCCACCTTAGGGTTAGGTCTGGTTGGGTGCGTCAGTCCAGGCGCAATACCTTGGCCAGCACGATCTTCGGGCCTTTCATCTTCTTGACGATGATGCGCAGGCCGTCGACTTCCAGCACTTCCTCTTCCTCGGGCATGCGCTTGAGGGTTTCGTAGATCAGTCCGGCCAGGGTTTCTGCTTCGACGTGATCGAGGTCGACACCAAGCAGGCGTTCGACCTTGGCCAGTGGCGTGTCGCCGCGCACCAGCAGCTTGCCTGGCTGATAGGCGAGGATGCCGCGCTCGGCCTTGCGGTGCTCGTCCTGAATATCGCCGACCAGGGCTTCCAGTACGTCTTCCATGGTCAGATAGCCGATCACCTTGCCGTCAGCTTCTTCAACCAGCGCAAAGTGCGAGCCGCCCTGGCGGAATTGCTCCAGCAGGCTAGACAACGGCATATGCCGGTTAACCCGCTCGACCGGGTGCATCAGTTCGCTCACCTTCAATGCTGAGGGCAGCATCTCCAGCAGGGACAGGTGCAGCAGCAGGTCCTTGATGTGCAGCACGCCGACAAATTCGCCGCTGTTGTCATCAAGGATGGGGTAGCGGCTGTACTTGTGCCGGCGGAATACGCTGAACACTTCATCGAGGGCTGCATTGAGCGGCAGAGAGACCAGGTCCTCGCGAGAGTTGGCCCAGTCCACCACCTCCAATTCGCCCAGCTCCACGGCTGAGGCCAGCACGCGCATGTCTTGATCACTCGGGTCGCTGGCCCGGCTGGAGTGCAGGATCAGCTTGAGTTCGTCGCGGCTGTAATGGTGCTCATGGTGCGGCCCGGGCTCGCCCTGGCCGGCCACACGGAGAATGGCGTTGGCACTGGCGTTAAGCAGGAAAATCGCCGGGTACATGGCCCAATAGAACATATACAGCGGCGCGGCCGTCCACAGCGATAGCAGCTCGGGTTTGCGAATGGCCCACGACTTGGGCGCCAGCTCGCCGACCACGATATGCAGGTAGGAAATAATAAAGAACGCGGTGAAGAAGGCGATGCCATGCACCAGCTTCGGCGACTCGATGCCGATGGCGGACAGTAGCGGTTCGAGCAGATGAGCAAATGCCGGCTCACCGACCCAGCCCAGGCCTAGGGAGGCCAGGGTGATGCCCAGCTGACAGGCCGAGAGGTAAGCATCAAGCTGGTTGTGCACGGTACGCAGGATATGTCCGCGCCAGCCGTTTTTCTCGGCCAGGGCGTCGACTTTGGTGGCGCGCAATTTAACGATGGCAAACTCAGCGGCAACGAAAAAGCCGTTGAGCAGTACCAGAAACAGGGCGAAGAGAACGAGGCCGAAATCGGCGAAATAACTGCTGGCGATGTAACTCGTGGAGGGGTCCATACAGGGTTCAGGTAGTGAATGACCGCTAAAGGGTGGGGGCTGCCAGCAGGCTTTGCAAGTGGGGCGATTACTGGCCGCGTCGCACAACCTGTTGAGTTGGGAAGTTGCAGGTGAACGCGCTGCCTTGGCCAAGCGTGCTGGAGATGTCCAGGCGTGCGCGATGGCGCAGCAGTACGTGTTTGACGATGGCCAGACCTAAACCCGTACCGCCGGTGTTACTGGCACGGCTGGAGTCGACCCGGTAGAAGCGCTCGGTCAGACGCGGCAGGTGCTTGGCCTCGATGCCCAGGCCGCTGTCTTGCACACTCAGGTGCGCCCCCTGTTCGTCGCCCCACCAGCGCACATGAATGTCGCCTTCATTCGGGGTGTACTTCACCGCGTTAAACACCAGGTTGGAAAAAGCGCTGCGCAACTCTGTCTCGCTGCCCTTGAGCTTAAGGTGCGGATCGGCTTCCAGGCTGATGCGATGTCCGCGCTCGCCAGACAACGCCTGGGCATCGTTCTTGATGCTCAGCAGCAGCAGATCAACCGCTACGGGTTGATTGTCCGAGGGGTAGTCGGTGGCTTCCAGCTTGGCCAATAACAGCAAGTCATTGAGCAGGTTTTGCATGCGCCCACCTTGCTGCTGCATTTGTTGCAGGGCGCGTAGCCAGCGCGGATTCACGTCTTCGACGTTATCCAGCAGGGTTTCCAAGTAGCCGGAAATTACCGTCAGAGGGGTGCGCAGTTCGTGGGAGACGTTGGCGACGAAGTCTTTACGCATCTGCTCCAGCTGGTGCAGGCGGGTGATGTTGCGCACCAGCATCAGGTGTTCGCGGTTGCCGTATTGGGTGATGTGGAACTGCAGGCGCAAGCGGTCACTGACCGGTGAGGGCAGCTCCAGCGGTTCGTTGTAATTGTGGTTCTCGAAATACTCGATAAAGCGTGGGTCGCGCACCAAGTTGGTGATTTGCTGGCCGCTGTCTTGTGGGGTTTTCAGGCCCAGAAGTTTTTCGGCGGCAATGTTCCACCATTCCAGGTTGCCGTCGCGATCGAGCATGATCACCGCATCCTTGAGTGCGGCGGTGGATTCTTGCACGCGATCAATCACCGCTTGCAGGCGGCCACGGACTTTCTGGTCGCGGCGTTGCAGGTGGTAGATGCTGTCGAACACTTCGCCCCATAGGCCGTAGCCATCGGGCGGCGCTTCATCAGCCTGGCGGGTGCGCAGCCACTTGTGCAGACGCAGCAGCTGTTGCAGGTGCCAGCCGAGGTAGCCGGCCAGCCCGAGCACCAGGGCCCAGGCGTATTCGCCGCTGATCAGTCCGAGCAGTAGGCAGACACTGATCAGCAGCAGCAAGCGACGTATCAGGGGGCCGCGCCAGTTTTGATTCAATTCGACCTCATCTGCCAATCAATCCGTGTTTGCCGGGCATTATGCAGATGCGCGACCTAGCTCTTGGTGGAGAAACGGTAACCCGTACCGCGCACGGTCTGCACAAGATTCTCGTAAACCTCACCGAGGGCTTTGCGCAGGCGGCGGATATGCACGTCGACGGTGCGCTCTTCAACATACACGTTACCGCCCCAGACCTGATCGAGCAGTTGGCCGCGGGTGTAGGCGCGCTCCTGGTGGGTCATGAAAAATTGCAACAGACGGTATTCAGTGGGGCCCATCTCGGCCGGTTTGCCGTCAATGGTGACGCGGTGGCTGATCGGGTCGAGTAGCAGACCGCCGACCTCGATTGGCCCTTCGCTGTCGATTGGGCCGGCGCGGCGTAGCACGGCCTTCAGGCGCGCCACCAGTTCACGCGGGGAGAACGGCTTGGTGATGTAGTCGTCGGCGCCGACCTCCAGGCCCTGGATCTTGTTGTCCTCTTCGCCTTTGGCGGTGAGCATGATGATCGGGATGTCGCCGGTCAGCTCGTCGCGTTTGAGGCGGCGCGCCAGTTCGATGCCGCTGGTGCCGGGCAACATCCAGTCGAGCAGAATAAGATCGGGTTTGCGGTCGACGATGATGGCGTGCGCCTGTTGGGTGTTCTCCGCTTCCAGGCACTCGTAGCCAGCCATTTCCAGGGCCACGGCGATCATTTCACGGATCGGTGCTTCGTCATCGACGATCAGGATGTTCTTGCCAACCATGGGTCAAGCCTCGGGTCTTCTCGCTGTAATGGGCTGCATTAGATAACGGAATTATTGCAGCCATATGACAGGCGCGCGGCAACGCTTCTTTCTAGCCGCGTAAGGCGTAGTCAAACACCAGGCCGATAAAGATCGCCAAGCCTGCCCAGTGGTTATGCAGAAAGGCATTGAAGCACGCCATCGGCTTGCGGTTGCGGGTCTTGTGAAACTCCCAGGCAAAGCAGCCGGCGGCCACCAGCAGGCCGAGGTGGAAGTACAGGCCGAGCTCGAAGCGTGCCGCGGCCAGCAACAGGCATAGCAGCGCGAGGCCCTGGAGGATGACGATAATCAAGCGGTCGGCATCGCCAAACAGGATGGCGGTGGAGCGCACCCCAATCTTCAGGTCGTCTTCACGGTCGGCCATGGCGTAATAGGTGTCGTAGGCCACCGTCCACAGTAGGTTGGCGATATACAGCAGCCAGGCCTCGGGTGGCAGGCTGCCAGTTTCGGCGGTGAAGGCCATCGGCATGCCCCAGGAAAATGCTGCACCCAACACCACTTGTGGGTAGAAGGTGTAGCGCTTCATAAAGGGGTAGCAGGCGGCTAGAGCCAGGCCGCCGAACGACAGCCAGAGGGTGCTGGCGTTGGTGAACAGCACCAGTGCAAAACTGAGCGCCACTAATACGGCGAACAGGATCAACGCTTCGCGCGGCTGCACTTTACCGCTGGCCAGAGGGCGGGCCTTGGTGCGGCTGACGTGACCGTCGAAGTGGCGGTCTGCGTAATCGTTGATCACGCAGCCGGCTGCACGCATCAGAAACACACCCATCACGAAGATAAACAGATTTTTCGCGCTCGGTACGCCCTCAGCCGCTACCCACAGCGCCCACAGCGTCGGCCACAGCAACAGGTAAATGCCGATGGGTTTGTCCAGGCGCATCAGCTGGACAAAGTCCCAGGCGCGCGGGTGCAGGCGGTTGAGTGAATGCAGCAGGCGGGTATACATCGAGCGCGTCTCCATGCGAGTTGCGGCTGATTATACGGGCGATGGCGAGATAGGGTGGGTGGGCTGCAAGAGAAGAGTGGTGGGCGGGGCTTTAGCCGCGACCGTCGCCGCTAAAGCCGGGTAGGGGGGATGGCGCTTTTTCACCTGCCTAAGGGCGCAACGGTGGATGGGTGAAGCGTCATCCATCCTACGGCGTGTCGGTCTCGGCGGCTTGCCAGAATGCGGGCAAAAACACCTCGGCCACCAATACGCCCAAAGCGCCACGGCTAAAACACGAGCGTCGCGCCCACAGGCGCTCGCTGTAAGCCTCAGGCGGCAGCCATTGCGCCGGGTAGCGACATACCTGCAGTTCGCCGCGGTCGAAGGCGCGGTCGCTGAACAGCAGTTCGCCCAATGAGCGGCTGCCCAGTTGATCCAGCGCCAGACCGGAGCCTTCCAGGGCGCTACGCGCCGCCACGCTGCGAGCGAACACCCAAGGCTGGCCGTGGCCGCGCAAGTACACTTCACGTACCCAGCCCTGGCTGCCGCTGGCCACGCCCAGCGCGCTGCATTCATCGCTGCGTAGGTGCTGCCATCCTTCCTGCAATGGAGTGACGCTGAAGCCATCGGCTGACAAGGCGGTCAGCCGGCGCGTTAACGAATCTTCATTGAATAGCCAATCGCGCACCGCAGCTGTAGGTGCAGGGTGCAGTTGGCTGGCAGTCAGCCAGTGCGGCGGGTGGGCGAGGGTGGCGTGGGGCACGAGCAGGTTTCACCGTAGGCAGAGGCGCGCGAGTCTAGGGTCTGTTGCCGTTTCGTCGCAAGCCGCGTTGCCGCGAAAAATCTCGCCAGGCTAGGCGGAGGACGCAGGTAATGGTTGTTCCCTTGCCAAGACCTCCAACACTGCTTGGCGAAATTTTTCGCGCAACCCGAAGGGCCGAGCCTGTTTTAGCGCGATACTGCGTTTCTCGACACTCATTTGGAACAACCAAACTTCGTGTCTCGTGCCTTGCCTCGCGCTAAAACAGGCTTCGGCGCGGCCGCGAACGAAATGGCAACAGACCCTCGCATGGCCCTTGCGCCCGGGCAGACGGCGCCGGGCGCGGCGATTGGCCGCTACGCTGGGCAGAGCCCGACTTTGGTTGGCCTCACCGGCACGCTATTCATCGCCCGGCGGCTTGGCGCACCCGCACATATACGGTAGTTTCCCCGGCGCAATAGCCGTGTGATCCACCTGAGGTAGTTATGAAGAAGTGGCAATGTGTGGTCTGTGGACTGATTTACGACGAGAGCCAAGGCTGGCCTGATGAAGGCATCGCCGCCGGCACGCTCTGGCAGGACGTCCCGGAAGACTGGCTGTGCCCCGACTGTGGCGTGGGTAAGCTTGATTTCGAAATGATCGAAATCGGCTAAGAACCTGCCAAAGGCTGCTGCGCTTCGGCCCTGCGGCGTTAAAAACCGGCTCGGAAGGCTCATGTACAAAAGTACACTCCGCTTCCTCGCCTGTTTTTGCCTTGCAGGACTATAGCTCGCAAGCCTTTGAGCACATTCTGCAAGCTTTCTACGGCGATCATGAGGTCGCCGTTTTGTTTAGTGAGTGCCCATACTGAATAACCCGAACAAGCTGAATTAAGCGGTGAGGTGGTTATGCGTAAGTGGCAGTGTGTGGTGTGCGGTTTTATCTATGACGAAGCCCTCGGCCTGCCCGATGAAGGCATTGCCCCTGGCACGGCCTGGGAGGATGTTCCTGCCGATTGGTTGTGCCCCGATTGCGGCGTCGGCAAGCTTGATTTTGAGATGATCGAAATCGCCTGAGCGCCATCGTCAGCCCCGAATTTTTCAGCGCGTTGAACCGCGCTCTGTGTGAGGAATGCAGCATGAGTGCTCCTGTCGTCATCATCGGCACCGGCCTGGCCGGTTACAACCTGGCCCGTGAGTTTCGCAAGCTCGACAGCGAAACCCCGCTGTTGCTGATTACCGCTGACGATGGGCGCTCCTATTCCAAGCCGATGCTCTCCACCGGCTTTGCCAAGAACAAGGATGCCGACGGGTTGAGCATGGCGGAGCCAGGCGCCATGGCCGAGCAGCTCAAAGCGGAAATTCGTACCCACACGCGGATCAGCGGCATTGACCCCGGCCACCAGCAGCTATGGATCGGCGAAGAGGCTGTGCCGTACCGCGATCTGGTGCTGGCCTGTGGCGCCGAGGTGATTCGCGTGCCGGTCGAAGGCGATGCCGACGATGCAATCTTCTCGATCAATGACTTGGAAGACTACGCGCGCTTTCGTACGGCGGCGGCCGGCAAGCAGCGTGTTCTGTTGCTGGGCGTTGGGCTGATCGGCTGCGAGTTTGCCAATGACCTGACCCTGGGTGGCTATCAGGTCGAGCTGGTGGCGCCCTGTGAGCAGGTGATGCCCGGTTTGCTGCACCCAGCAGCGGCGGCGGCAGTACAAACCGGGCTGGAAGGGCTTGGCGCGCGTTTTCACTTGGGGCCGGTGTTGGCCAGCCTGAACCATCAGGGCAATGCACTGCAGGCGCATCTGTCCGACGGCACGTTGATTGAGTGCGATCTGGTGCTCTCCGCCGTGGGTCTGCGTCCGCGTATCGAGCTGGCGGCTGCGGCCGGGCTGGCGGTCAATCGTGGGGTGGTGGTTGACCGCCAGCTGCGTACGTCACACACCAATATCTACGCGCTGGGCGATTGCGCCGAGGTCGATGGGATCAATCTGCTCTACGTCATGCCGTTGATGACCTGCGCGCGCGCGCTGGCGCAAACGTTGGCCGGTAATCCAGTAGCGGTGAGCTATGGCCCTATGCCAGTGACGGTAAAAACCCCGGTTTGCCCGCTGGTGGTGTCGCCACCACCGCGCGGCCTGCAAGGCGAGTGGCAGGTCGAAGGCAGCGGCGCCGACATCAAAGCGCTGTGCCATGACAGCAGCGGTGCGCTGCTCGGTTATGCACTTACCGGCACGGCTGTGCAGGATAAATTGGCTTTGAATAAGCGCTTGCCTGCCCTTCTGGCGTGAATGGCAGCTGTTCTGTCTGATATGCCATAAAATTGCCCACTTTAACTGTAGGACAAGACTGGCGCAGGGCCCGATGGCATGCCATCCTCCCTCAGTCTGCCGCAGCCTAGAGCTGTTGCGGCGCCTTGGTACCTGCTCGCGCAGAGCAGCCCGGACACAACAACAAAAAACCGTAAAGAGGCATTTATGCGTAAACCGGAACTCGCCGCCGCCATCGCCGATAAGGCGGATCTGACTAAAGATCAGGCAAACCGTGTACTTAACGCGGTACTCGAAGAAATCACCAACGCACTGAACCGCAAGGACAGCGTCACCCTGGTGGGCTTCGGTACATTCGTGCAACGCCATCGCGGTGCTCGCACCGGGAAAAACCCGCAAACCGGCGAGCCGGTACAGATCAAGGCCAGCAACACCGTCGCTTTCAAACCGGGCAAGTCCCTGAAAGATGCGGTTAACTGAGTCCTCAGGCCCGGGGTCTTTGGCTCCGGGTTGCTCCGCTCCTGCTGGCGTGCTCACGCCGTTCTTTTAGCCGGATGTAGTGCCCGCCACAAACCGCTACAATGCGCCGCCTTTCCCTTACCTTTTGCGAGGCCTCGCGCATGAAATTTCGTTTTCTTCTGTGGATGCTGGGCCGCCTGATGACCAAGGCCAGCCGTGAAAACCCGGCGTTCCAACAGCAGCTTGTCGACCGTGATATGACGTTCCAGCTGCACACTTTAGACGGCAAAGTAGCCCGTCACTTCATCGTTAAAGACCAGCGCATCACCAGTAAGCGTGGCCCTGCCAGCGAGCCTGCGTTTGCCCTTGGTTTCAAAGATGCAGCCTATGGTTTTGCCACCATGAGCGCCAAAAACAAACAGCTGGCGTTTATGCAGGGCATTCAGAACAAAGACATCCAGATTCAGGGCAACCCGGCGCTGGTAATCTGGTTCCAGGGCCTGACTAAGTACCTGATGCCGAAGAAGAAAGACGCTGCAAAAAAAGCTGCCTGATCCGCAACCGGGCACGCCAGGGCTAGTCGGCGTGCCAGGCTTTCGCTAGGCTGGGCATCGCCATAACGAGAGCTTGCCCATGCGTTTGTTGATGATTGTCCTGTTGTTGTCCGCCTCTCTTGCCCATGCCGCGCCCCCCAAAGCCGAAGCCTTTGCGCCGTTATTCGAGCTGGCGGGCATCCGTTTGCTCTGCGAGCAGAGTGCGCCGTTGGTGCAGCGTGGTTTGACTGGCAAGCAACACGCGCAGTTGGCCAAGGTGTTTGCCGCCGATGCTTTATGCCTGGACTTGGCCAAGCGTCTGACGATTAAACTCGATCAAGCGCAGGTGCAACAGGCGCAAAGTCTGCTTGAAAGCCCCCTGGCGCAAAGCTTCACCGCTGCCGAACGATCCGTCGGTGACAGCGGCGCAGAAGGCTTGGCGGCGTATCGCAAGCAACTGAGCGAGCGCCCACCGCGTGAAGAGCGGCTAATGCTGGTGCGGCGCTTGGATGCGGCGGCGCATACCACGACACTGGCGACCCTGTTGCGTTATGAGGTGGGTAAGACTCAGGCGTTTCTGGCTTTGCAGGCTCGTGGTGAAACTATTGATGAGCAAGCGCTGAGCAGTCAGACCAAGGCCCAAGAAGACGCGCTGCGGGCGTCCAGTGCCGAAGCGGTAGAGTCCTTTATGCTCTACGCGTACCGGCAAATGCCCAGTGAGCAGCTGGCTGAATATGCCGCTTTATATGAGCAGCCAGCAGTCGCTCAGCTGCTCGACAGCAGTGTCCAGGCATTACCTGAGCTGTTCGCTGCACGGCGTGCGCAGCTGAATAAGTAACGCGCTATAACGAATAAAAAGGGGCCTGCAGGCCCCTTTATTGTTCGGCGTATTCAGTGCGCCGGGTGGAATTGCGCAGCCAATTCGCGCAGGGCGACTTCGGCAGCCAGCACTTTGCTCACGGCCTCCTCGGCCTTGTCACGGCTGATACCGAGGTTGTCGAACAGGCTTTGTGGGATCTCGCTTTGTGGCCCGGCCCCGATACCGCGATTACGCAGCAGGCTGACCGACAGGCACACCAGGTTCGGGTAGGTGGCGTGGGGGCCGTTGTATTCCGGGTCGTGCTGGAAGCGCAAGGCGCTGGCCAGCTCTTCTGGCATGTCCCAGTAGCGCATCAGCCAGGCGCCGATCTGTTCACGGCTGATGCCAAGCAAATGCTGCTCGATATAGCTGTGCGACAGGTGCGGGTTGACCTCTAGATGTCGGCAAATCAGCGAGAAGTGCGGCGGAAACACATGCGCGAGCACTAGGTAGCCGAAGTTATGCAGCAGGCCAGCGAGGTAGGTGAGACCGGCCTCCGGACGCTGTGCGCGCGGAATGGCGCGGGTCAGGCCTTCGATGACGGCGGCGCTGTAAATCGCCTGCTGCCAATACGGCGTGGCTTGTTGCGGATGATCCTTGGGCAGGCTCAGGGTCTTGCCGAGGGCCAAGCCGAGTGCCAGGTTGATCACCAGATCAAAGCCCAGTACGCGGACGATAGCGTCTTCCACCGAGCGGATCTTGCCGGGCGCGGCGTAGTAGGGCGAGGCGGCCCAGCTGACCACCTGAGCGGCCAACGCGGGGTCGGTTTCGACTACGCCGGTAATGTCATCCACGGTGGCGTCCGGGTCGACGCGCAGCTTGATGATTTTTTGCGCAGTTTCCGGCAGCGGCGGTATTTCGATGGTTTCTTCTAAGCGTTGCTGGATGCGTCGTGCGGTGAACGCTTGCACGGCCTGGGTGATCTCGGCGCGATCGTCGTCGGGGCGGTCCAGGTTTAGGTGGATATTGCTCAGCGGCTCGCCGAAGCGCGCGGCGCTGGCCTTGCTCAGCAGGCTCTTGAACGCCTCGCTGCCCAGCTCCAGGAGCACGCCGCGTTGGCCAGACTCGATGTACAGGCTAGGTACTTGCAGCAAACGCTCGTCATACAGGCACGGCGAGCTGGTCAGCGGGGGCAAGCCGGGTAGCACTTTTAGGCTGTGTTTACTCAGCATGCGCTCAAGACGTTCCGGCTTTACGGCCACCAGTTGGCGGCCGGTCAGTTCGGTCAGGCGATTGAGGTCGAGCAGCTGGCTTTGTGGGTAAAGGACTAACAGCGCGCCCACGGCGTCATCCAACAACACCGCTTGCAGGCGCTGTGCGGCCGGTAAACCGGGCAGGTCACGGCAAACTTGGTAGGGCAAGCCGAGCTTTTCCAGCAATTGCAGAATCACCGCTGGCGGGCGCGGGGCGGTGTCGGGAGCAAGGGCAAGTTCAGTCATGGCGGTATCCGGCAGGGGCAGCAATGCTTCGAGTATAAACAGCGGGCTGGTGAAAGTGCGGCGCAGCTGACAGTTGTGTTGTGCGCTGGGTCACACTTGCCCGTATTGTTGGCCATGGCGCAGCCAACGTTCAAGTAGTGGGCTTACATGCTGCGGCCAGTGTTCCAATAGCGCTTGCGCGGCGTCGCGCACGGCGGGCAGCAGGTCGGCATCGCGCATTAAATCGGCGACCTTAAATTGCAACAGGCCAGTTTGGCGGGTGCCGAGCATCTCGCCAGGGCCGCGCAGTTCCAAGTCTTTTTCGGCGATGACGAAACCATCGCAGGTCTCGCGCATGATAGCCAGGCGCTGTCGGCCCAGTTGCGACAGTGGCGCGTGGTAGAGCAGCAGGCAATGACTGGCCGCGCTGCCGCGGCCGACTCGCCCGCGCAGTTGATGCAGTTGGGCCAGGCCCAGGCGTTCCGGGTTTTCGATGATCATCAGGCTGGCGTTGGGCACGTCGACACCTACTTCGATCACTGTGGTGGCGACCAATAATTGCAGTTGACCCTGCTTGAACTGGTTCATCACCGCGGCTTTTTCTGCAGGCTTCATGCGCCCGTGGATCAAGCCGACATTCAGCCCTCCGAGCGCAGCGCTCAGGTCGACAAAGGTGGTTTCGGCGGCCTGGCAGGTCAGCTCTTCCGATTCCTCGATCAGAGTGCAGACCCAATAGGCCTGGCGGCCTTCATTACAGGCCAGGCGCACGCGCTCAACCACTTCCAGGCGGCGGCTGTCGGCGATCACCAGGGTGTTGACCGGGGTACGGCCAGGCGGCAGCTCGTCGAGGATCGAGGTGTCTAGGTCGGCGTAGGCGCTCATCGCCAGGGTTCGCGGGATCGGCGTGGCCGTCATGATCAACTGGTGTGGGCACATATGCCCGCCGATGCCTTTCTGCCGTAAGGCCAGGCGCTGCTGCACGCCGAAGCGATGCTGTTCATCGATGATCACCAAGGCGAGCTTGTGAAACTTCACTTCGTCCTGAAACAACGCGTGGGTGCCGACCACCATGGGTGTGCCGCCAGCAATCTGCTCTAGCGCGCTGGCGCGGGCTTTGCCTTTGAGTTTGCCGGCCAGCCAAGCGACCTCCAGGCCGAGCGGCGCGAGCCATTTACTGAAATTAATAAAGTGCTGTTCGGCGAGAATTTCGGTGGGCGCCATTAAGGCCACTTGATAGCCGGCTTCCAGCGCTTGCAGGGCGGCAAAGGCGGCGACTACGGTTTTACCGGCACCCACATCGCCTTGCACCAAGCGCAGCATCGGCTCGCTCTGGCTGAGGTCGTAAGCGATTTCCGCACCGACCCGCTGTTGCGCGCCGGTGGGGGTAAAGCCCAGATTGGCCAGGTATTGCTGCGGCAGGGTTTGTGCCGGGGGCAGCGCCGGCGCCTGCTGCGCGCGGACACTTTCGCGCAGGCGTTGCAGCGACAGTTGGTGGGTCAGCAATTCTTCGAAGGCCAGGCGGTGCTGGGCCCAGTGCCGGCCTTCGGCAAGCTCTTCCTGGTCGGCATCCGGTGGCGGCCGATGCAGGTAGCGGATTGCCTGGTCGAGCGGGCTGAGCTGGTAATCGTCAGCCAGTTCGCGCGGTAGCCAATCCGGCAGGCTGTGTGGGCCCAAGCGTGCCAGGGCTTGTTCGCTGAGTTGGCGCAGGCGTTGCTGGGTCAGGCCTTCAGTCGTTGGGTAGATCGGTGTCAGCGTTTGTTCGACTGCAATCGGCTCGCTGCCCGAGAGGGCGCGGTACTCCGGGTGATAGATTTCCAGGCCGGAAGAGCCGGGGCGTACTTCGCCGTAGCAGCGCACCTGCGTGCCGCGCTTGAGGCCTTCTTTCTGTGCCTGGCTGAAGTGATAGAAACGTAAGGAGAGAGTGCCGCTGCCGTCCTGCAGGCGTACCAGCAGACTGCGCCGGCGCCCCATGACTACATCCGCGCCAGCGACTATGCCTTCCACCACGGCGTCCTGGCCGGGGCGAAGGGCGCCAATTGGCACGATGCGGGTACGATCCTGATAGCGCAGCGGCAGGTGGAATAACACATCCTGCAGGGTTTCCAGGCCGACCTTGGCCAGCTTTTCAGCCAGGGCAGCGCCGACACCTTTCAGCGCTGTTACGGATACCGCCGCCAACTCGGTCATGGGCGAGCCTAGACGCTGGGCGCCGGCGGTCGGGCCACTGAGCAGAGGCGGATTGAGTCAGTCAGCACATCGATGGCATTCGGCCGTGGAAAGCTGGCGCGCCAGGCAATGGCCACGGTACGGAAGGGCACCGGTGCGCTGAGCGGGCGTACTTCGATTACGCCGGGGGCATAGTGGTGACTGTCCACCGCCGAGAACGGCAGGATCGACACGCCGAGGCCCGAGGCGACCATATGGCGGATGGTTTCCAGCGAGCTGGACTCCACCGTGGTGTGCTTGGCGTTGTCTTCGCCACCCTTGCGCAGCGTCGGACAGGCTTCCAGCACCTGATCACGGAAGCAGTGGCCTTCGCCCAGCAACAGCAAGCTCTTGTCATTCAGCAGTTTGCTGTCGATGGTTTCCATTGCCGCCCACGGATGACCAAACGGCAGCAAGGCGTAGAACGGCTCGTCATACAGCGGCTTGGTCAGCACATCGGCTTCATGGAACGGCAGGGCGATGATGATTGCGTCCAGCTCGCCGTTACGCAGTTTGTCGCGCAGCACGTGGGTGAAGTTTTCTTCGATATACAGCGGCATATCCGGCGCGACGCGGTGCAGCTGCGGAATTAGATGGGGGAACAGGTAAGGCCCGACGGTGTAGATTGCGCCGATTTTCAGCGGCGCGGCCATCTGGTTCTTACCGGCCTGGGCCAGCTCACGAATGCCCTGGGCCTGCTCCAGCACCTTCTGTGCTTGAGTTACGATGCCTTCACCGACGGGCGTCAGGCGCACTGCGCTCTTACTGCGTTCGAAAATCAGTACGCCGAGCTCATCTTCGAGCTTTTTCACCCCCACCGACAGCGTCGGCTGGCTGACATGGCAGCGCTCAGCGGCACGGCCGAAGTGCTGCTCTTGAGCGAGGGTGACTATGTAGCGCAGTTCGGTGAGGGTCATAGTCTTTATCCATTGAGATGCAGCCAAGCATAGCGGCTGTATTCAATGGAACCAACTGTTGATCCCCTGCTGCGGGGATGGCCGAAGCGCTGAAACGGTTTTGGCGATTGGTTACGCGTTAATGTCGCTTTGTGAACAGAAAATAATTAGTTACTAATCACGTGTGCGCATAGAATTGCGACCATACTTTGCGGGCGACCCAGGCCGGGCTTTCGCACTCGCCACAATAAAACTATACAAGCCGTTCCTTTTATCCGAGGAGTACCGGCATGCCTGATGCGGTAACGACCATGTCCCATAACTGGGCTTTTGCTGTGTTCCTGCTGGGAGTCTGCGGGCTCATCGCCTTTATGCTTGGGCTGTCCAGCTTACTGGGCAGCAAAGCCTGGGGCCGCAGCAAAAACGAACCTTTTGAGTCCGGTATGTTGCCCGTCGGCAGCGCGCGTTTGCGCCTGTCAGCCAAATTCTATCTGGTCGCGATGCTCTTCGTGATCTTCGACGTTGAAGCCCTCTTTCTCTTTGCTTGGGCCGTCTCGGTGCGCGAAAGCGGCTGGGCTGGGCTAATCGAAGCTACAGTCTTTATAGCAATTCTGTTGGCAGGTCTTGTCTACCTTTGGCGGATCGGGGCGCTCGATTGGGCTCCTCAGGGTCGTCGTGAGCGACAGGCGAAGCTAAAACAATGAGGCTTTGGCGATGCAATACAAACTTACTCGGATCGATCCGAATGCGCCTAATGAGCGCTATCCGGTCGGCGAGCGGGAGACGGTTTCCGACCCGCTGTTAGACGATGAAGTGCACAAGAACATCTACATGGGCAAGCTCTCGGATGTTCTCAATGGCGCCGTGAACTGGGGGCGCAAGAACTCCCTGTGGCCGTATAACTTCGGCTTGTCCTGCTGCTATGTGGAAATGACCACCGCCTTTACCGCACCGCACGACGTTGCGCGTTTTGGTGCGGAAGTGATCCGGGCCTCCCCGCGTCAGGCGGATTTCATGGTTATCGCCGGCACCTGCTTTATTAAGATGGCCCCGGTCATCCAGCGCCTGTACGAGCAGATGCTGGAACCCAAGTGGGTGATCTCCATGGGTGCCTGTGCCAACTCTGGCGGCATGTACGACATCTACTCTGTGGTTCAGGGGGTGGATAAGTTCTTGCCGGTCGATGTCTATATTCCCGGTTGCCCGCCCCGGCCCGAGGCCTTTCTGCAAGGCTTGATGTTGCTGCAGGAATCCATCGCTCAGGAGCGTCGTCCGTTGTCATGGGTGGTCGGCGATCAGGGGGTTTATCGCGCCGATATGCCGTCACAGAAAGAGCAGCGCCGTGAAGAGCGCATCGCCGTGACCAATCTGCGTAGCCCCGACGAAGTGTGAGCCTGGGCTCGCATGAGCCCCCTCTGACACTGTTGCCCGATAGCGCCCGATAGCGACCGAGACCATGACTGCACAGAGCATTCTGTCTATACCGACGTACAAAGCTGACGACCAAGACGTGGTTGTCGAGCTGAATTCCCGTTTTGGCGCTGAAGCCTTTACCGTGCAGAGCACCCGCACCGGCATGGCGGTGCTGTGGGTGGCCCGCGAGCGCCTGGTTGAGGTGTTGACCTTCCTGCGCAACCTGCCGCGCCCCTACGTCATGCTGTATGACCTGCATGGCGTCGATGAGCGTCTGCGCACCCAGCGTCGCGGCCTGCCCGGCGCCGACTTCACCGTGTTCTACCACCTGATGTCGCTGGAACGTAACAGCGACATCATGCTCAAGGTGGCGCTCAACGAGCGTGACTTGAATATGCCGAGCATTACCAGCATCTGGCCCAACGCCAATTGGTATGAGCGTGAAGTCTGGGACCTGTACGGCATCCACTTTAGCGGTCACCCGCACCTGACCCGCATCATGATGCCGCCGACCTGGGAAGGTCACCCGTTGCGCAAGGATTACCCGGCGCGCGCCACCGAGTTCGATCCCTTTAGCCTGACCCTGGCCAAGCAGCAGCTGGAAGAGGAGGCGGCGCGCTTCAAGCCGGAAGACTGGGGCATGAAGCGCGGCAGCGAGCATGAAGACTATATGTTCCTCAACCTCGGCCCCAACCACCCCTCGGCCCACGGTGCGTTCCGCATCATTCTGCAGCTCGATGGCGAAGAGATCGTCGATTGCGTGCCGGAAATCGGTTACCACCACCGGGGTGCCGAGAAGATGGCCGAACGCCAGAGCTGGCACAGCTTTATTCCTTACACCGACCGCATCGACTACCTCGGTGGGGTGATGAATAACCTGCCATATGTGCTGGCCGTAGAGAAGCTCGCGGGCATTACCGTGCCGCAGAAGGTCGATGTGATTCGCATCATGATGGCCGAGTTCTTCCGCATCACCAGCCACCTGCTGTTCCTCGGCACCTATATCCAGGATGTCGGCGCCATGACGCCGGTGTTCTTCACCTTCACCGACCGTCAGCGTGCCTACAAGGTGATTGAAGCCATCACCGGCTTCCGCTTGCACCCGGCCTGGTACCGCATTGGTGGTGTGGCCCACGATCTGCCGCGCGGTTGGGACAAGCTGGTTAAAGAGTTCGTTGACTGGTTGCCCAAACGCCTCGATGAGTACGAAAAAGCCGCGCTGAAAAACAGCATCCTCAAAGCGCGCACCATCGGTGTGGCCCAGTACAACACCCAAGAAGCACTGGAGTGGGGCGTTACCGGTGCGGGCCTGCGTTCCACGGGCTGCGATTTCGACCTGCGTAAAGCACGGCCGTATTCGGGCTATGAGAACTTCGAATTTGAAGTGCCATTGGCGGTCAATGGCGATGCCTACGACCGCTGCATGGTGCGAGTGGAGGAGATGCGCCAGAGCATCAAGATCATCGATCAATGCATGCGCAACATGCCAGAAGGTCCGTACAAGGCGGATCACCCGCTGACCACGCCGCCGCCGAAAGAGCGCACGTTGCAGCATATCGAAACCCTGATCACCCACTTCCTGCAGGTCTCCTGGGGTCCGGTGATGCCCGCCAATGAGAGCTTTCAGATGATCGAGGCGACCAAGGGCATCAACAGCTATTACCTGACCAGTGACGGCAGCACCATGAGCTACCGCACGCGCATCCGCACACCGAGCTTCCCGCACCTGCAGCAGATCCCCTCGGTGATTCGCGGCAGCATGGTCGCCGACCTGATTGCCTACCTGGGCAGTATCGACTTCGTGATGGCCGACGTGGACCGCTGACATGATCCAGACAACCAACAGCAGCACACTTATTCAGACTGACCGTTTTGCCCTGAGCGACGCCGAGCGCTCGGCCATCGAGCATGAAATACACCACTACGAAGACCCGCGCGCGGCGTCGATCGAAGCCTTGAAAATCGTGCAAAAGGCCCGTGGCTGGGTGCCTGACGGCGCCGCCGATGCGATTGGCGAAATCCTCGGTATTCCCGCCAGCGACATCGAAGGCGTGGCCACCTTTTACAGCCAGATATTCCGTCAGCCGGTGGGGCGGCACATCATCCGCGTGTGCGACAGCATGACCTGCTACGTCGGAGGCCATGAGTCGGTGGTCGACAGCATCCAGCAGCAGCTGGGCATCGGCCTCGGCCAAACCAGCACGGACGGTCGTTTTACCCTGTTGCCAGTTTGCTGCCTGGGTAACTGCGACAAAGCGCCGGCGTTGATGATCGACGACGATACCTTCGGTGATGTCAGCCCTGGTAGCGTCAGCCAACTGTTGGAGGCTTATTCATGACAGGTTTCAACGCCAAGCGACTGACCTCCATCGGCCCGGCCAACACAATTGCCCGCAGCGAAGAGACCCATCCGCTGACCTGGCGTTTGCGTGACGACGGTCAGCCGGTATGGCTGGAGGAATACCAGCAGAAGAATGGCTACGCCGCTGCGCGCAAGGCACTGAGCGAAATGGCTCAAGCCGATATCGTGCAAACGGTAAAAGACTCCGGCCTCAAGGGTCGTGGCGGCGCCGGCTTCCCCACGGGAGTGAAGTGGGGGCTGATGCCGGCGGATGAGTCGATGAACATCCGCTATTTGTTGTGCAATGCGGATGAGATGGAACCCAACACCTGGAAAGACCGCATGCTGATGGAGCAGCTGCCGCACCTGTTGGTGGAAGGCATGCTGATCTCGGCGCGGGCGCTTAAGGCGTATCGCGGTTACATCTTCCTGCGCGGCGAATACGTCGATGCGGCGACCAACCTCAATCGCGCCATCGCGGAAGCCAAGGCTGCTGGCCTGCTTGGCCAGAACATCCTCGGCAGCGGTTTCGATTTCGAACTGATCGTGCACACCGGCGCCGGTCGTTATATCTGCGGCGAAGAAACCGCGCTGATCAACTCGCTAGAAGGTCGCCGCGCCAACCCACGGGCCAAGCCGCCGTTTCCGGCCGCTGTCGGCGTGTGGGGCAAGCCGACCTGTGTGAACAACGTCGAAACCCTGTGCAACGTGCCGGCGATCATCGGCAATGGCGTGGACTGGTACAAGACCCTGGCCTGCCCCGGCAGTGAAGACCATGGCACCAAACTGATGGGCTTTTCCGGCAAGGTGAAGAACCCAGGCCTTTGGGAGCTGCCTTTCGGCATCTCGGCCCGCGAACTGTTCGAGGATTACGCCGGCGGCATGCGTGACGGTTTCACCCTGAAATGCTGGCAGCCCGGCGGTGCGGGGACAGGCTTCCTGCTGCCCGAGCATTTGGACGCGTCGATGTACGCGGCGGGTATCGCCAAGGTTGGTACGCGTATGGGCACCGGCTTGGCGCTGGCCGTCGATCACACCGTCAACATGGTCTCGCTGCTGCGCAATATGGAAGAGTTCTTCTCCCGCGAATCCTGCGGCTGGTGTACACCGTGTCGAGATGGCCTGCCATGGAGCGTGAAGATTCTCCGCGCCCTGGAACGTGGCCAAGGCACTCAGCAGGACATCGACACCCTGCTCGGGCTGGTCAATTTTCTCGGCCCCGGCAAAACCTTCTGCGCTCATGCACCCGGCGCGGTTGAGCCGCTGGGCAGTGCGATCAAGTATTTCCGTTCGGAGTTCGAGGCGGGTGTGGCCAGTTCGACGGCTGCGGCCGGGCGCGCTGAAACCGTGAACCTATAAGTAACGCCTGGGGTGAGGGAAGTTGGCCAGCAGTGTGCCATTGCCCCTCACCCCCGCCCCCTCTCCCTAAGGGCGAGGGGAGACAAAAGCATTCCATTAGCCAAACTCGCTTCGGCGGGAAGAAGAAACCTTAACCATGGCCACTATCCACGTAGACGGCAAAGATTTCGAAGTCGATGGGGCGGACAACCTGCTACAGGCCTGCCTGTCCCTGGGTCTCGATATCCCTTACTTCTGCTGGCATCCGGCGCTCGGTAGCGTCGGCGCCTGCCGCCAATGCGCGGTCAAGCAGTACAACGATGAACACGACACGCGCGGGCGTATCGTTATGTCGTGCATGACGCCCGCCACCGACAACAGCTGGATCTCCATCGATGATGAAGAAGCCAAGGCCTTCCGCGCCAGCGTCGTTGAGTGGCTGATGACCAATCACCCCCACGACTGTCCGGTGTGTGAGGAAGGCGGCCATTGCCACCTGCAAGACATGACGGTGATGACCGGTCACAACCAGCGTCGTTATCGCTTCACCAAGCGCACCCACCAGAACCAGCAGCTCGGCCCGTTTATCGCCCACGAGATGAACCGCTGCATCGCCTGTTACCGCTGCGTGCGTTATTACAAGGACTACGCCGGCGGTACCGACCTCGGCGTATTCGGCGCGCACGACAACGTCTATTTCGGCCGCGTTGAAGATGGCACGCTGGAAAGTGAATTTTCTGGCAACTTGGTCGAGGTCTGCCCAACCGGCGTGTTCACCGACAAGACCCATTCCGAGCGCTACAACCGCAAGTGGGACATGCAGTTCGCCCCCAGCATCTGCCACGAGTGTTCCAACGGCTGCAACACCAGCCCTGGCGAGCGTTATGGCGAGATCCGCCGTATCGAGAACCGCTTTAACGGCGATGTGAACCAGTATTTTCTCTGTGACCGTGGCCGTTTTGGCTACGGCTATGTCAACCGCGAAGACCGTCCGCGTCAGCCGTCGCTGGGCAATACCAAACTAGGCATCGATGCCGCGCTGGATAAAGCCGCCGAGTTGCTCAAGGGCAAGCGCCTGATCGGCATCGGCTCGCCGCGCGCCAGTTTGGAAAGCAACTTCGCCCTGCGCGAGCTGGTCGGCGAGGCCAACTTCTACAGCGGTATCGCCGCAGGCGAATTGGAGAATATCCGCCTGATTCGCGACATCCTGCAAAACGGGCCATTGCCGGTACCGACCCTGCGTGATGTGGAGTTGCACGATGCGGTCTTTATCCTCGGTGAAGACCTGACTCAGACTGCTGCACGCCTGGCCCTGGCCCTGCGTCAAACTGTGAAGGGCAAGGCCACTGAAATCGCGGCATCGATGAAGATTGCCGAATGGCACATGGCGGCGGTGCAAAACGTCGCTCAAGACGCGCTGCATCCCCTGTTTATCGCCAGTATCACCACGACGCGTCTGGATGATATTGCCGAGGCCTGCGTGCATGCCGCGCCGGTTGATCTGGCCCGTATTGGCTTTGCCGTGGCTCACGCCATCGACGCCAGCGCGCCAGCCGTTCTCGGCCTGGATGCCGATGTCGTCGAACTGGTTGAATTGATTGCCGAGGCGTTGCTGGAAGCCAAGCGACCGCTGATCGTTTCCGGAGCCTCAGCGGGCAGCCGGGACATCATCGAAGCCGCCGCCAACATCGCCAGTGCGCTGAAGAATCGTGAGAAAAACGCCTCCATCAGTTTGATCGTGCCTGAAGCCAACAGCATGGGCCTGGCCTTGCTGCTGGGTGAAAGTTCTGCCGACACCTCTGTCGATGCCGCGCTGCAGGCGCTCACGGCGGGCCAGGCCGATGCGCTGATCGTGCTGGAAAACGATCTGTATCGCCGCGCCGATGCTGGCAAAGTCGATGCCGCATTGGCTGCCGCGGAGGTGGTGATCGTCGCCGACCATCAGCACACCGCCACTAGCGAGAAAGCCCATCTGCTGCTGCCTGTGGCCAGTTTTGCCGAAGGCGACGGCACCCTGGTCAGCTTTGAAGGCAGGGCCCAGCGCTTCTTCCAGGTGTTCGAGCCAAGTTACTACGATGCCAGCATTCTTATCCGTGAAGGCTGGCGCTGGCTGCATGCCTTGCACAGCACCTTGCTGGGTAAGCCGCTCGACTGGACGCAGCTGGATGAAGTCACCGCCGCCTGTGCGGCCAGCAACAGCCTGCTGGCGCGGATTGGCGAGGCCGCACCGAACGCTACGTTCCGCATCAAGGGTCTGAAGCTGGCCCGTGAGCCGCACCGTTACAGCGGCCGTACGTCCATGCGCGCCAATATCAGCGTGCACGAGCCGCGTCAGCCGCAGGATCAGGACTCGGCCTTTGCCTTCTCCATGGAAGGTTATTCCGGCAGCGTTGAGGCCCGCCAGCAGATTCCATTCGCCTGGGCGCCAGGCTGGAACTCGCCGCAGGCCTGGAACAAGTTTCAGGATGAAGTCGGCGGCCACCTGCGTGCCGGCGACCCCGGTGTGCGCTTGCTGACCGCTGAAGGCGTGGCGCTGCCGTGGTTTAACGTGCCTGCCGCCTTCAACCCGGCACCTGGCACGCTGCACGTGGTCGCGCTGCATCATTTGTTTGGCAGTGAAGAAACCTCAGCCAAGGCGGCGCCGCTGCAAGAGCGCATCCCGGCGCCTTATGTGTTGCTGGCCAAAGCCGAAGCCGACCGTTTGGGCGTGAATGAGGGCGCACTGCTCAGTCTGGATGTGGCCGGGCAGACGTTGCGCTTGCCCGTGCGCGTTACCGAAGAGCTGGCCATTGGCGTGATCGGTTTGCCAGTAGGCTTACCGGGCATTCCGGCGCAGGTTGCCGGGGCCGTGGTCAGCCGTATTGAGGAGGCCGCGCAATGAGTTGGCTAACGCCTGAAGTGATGGACGTGCTGATCGCGGTGCTCAAGGCCATCGTGATTTTGCTGGTGGTGGTGGTCTGTGGTGCGCTGCTGAGCTTTGTCGAGCGCCGTTTGCTCGGTTGGTGGCAGGACCGCTACGGCCCGAATCGCGTCGGCCCGTTCGGCATGTTTCAGATCGCTGCCGACATGATCAAGATGTTCTTTAAGGAAGACTGGACGCCACCGTTTGCCGACAAGTTCATCTTTATCCTGGCGCCGATGATTGCCTTCGCCGCGATGCTGATGGCCTTCGCGATTATCCCGATTACGCCGAATTGGGGCGTGGCAGATCTAAACATCGGCATCCTGTTCTTCTTCGCCATGGCCGGTCTGTCGGTGTATGCGGTGCTGTTTGCCGGCTGGGCGAGTAACAACAAGTTTGCCCTGCTCGGCGCGCTGCGCGCTTCGGCACAAACCGTGTCTTACGAGGTGTTTCTGGCCCTGGCGCTGATGGGCATCGTCGCTCAGGTTGGCTCGTTCAACATGCGCGATATCGTCGATTACCAGGCCGAGAATCTGTGGTTCATCATTCCGCAGTTCTTCGGCTTCTGTACCTTCTTTATTGCCGGCGTGGCGGTGACGCACCGCCACCCGTTCGACCAACCGGAAGCCGAGCAGGAGCTGGCCGATGGTTACCACATTGAATATGCCGGGATGAAATGGGGCATGTTCTTCGTCGGTGAGTACATCGCCATCATCACCATTTCGGCGCTGTTGGTAACCCTGTTCTTCGGCGGCTGGCACGGCCCATTTGGCCTGTTGCCACAGATTCCGTTTATCTGGTTCGCCCTGAAAACCTGTTTCTTCATCATGATCTTCATTCTGCTGCGCGCCTCGATTCCGCGGCCACGGTATGACCAAGTCATGGCCTTCAGCTGGAAGTTCTGCCTGCCGCTGACCCTGATCAACCTGCTGGTGACCGGCGCAGTTGTGCTGGCTACGGCCCAGTAAGGAGAACCACAGAATGTTCAAATACATATGGGATGTGCTGGTCGGTACTGGCACCCAACTGCGCAGCATGGCCATGGTCTTCAGCCACGGCTTTCGCAAGCGCGACACCCTGCAATACCCGGAGGAGGCGGTGTACCTACCGCCGCGCTACCGTGGCCGCATCGTGCTGACCCGTGACCCCGATGGCGAAGAGCGTTGCGTGGCCTGCAACCTGTGCGCCGTGGCCTGCCCGGTAGGCTGCATCTCGCTGCAAAAGGCTGAAACCGAAGACGGTCGCTGGTACCCGGATTTCTTCCGCATCAACTTCTCGCGCTGCATCTTCTGCGGTCTGTGTGAGGAGGCCTGCCCAACCACGGCGATTCAGCTCACCCCGGATTTTGAGATGGGCGAGTACAAGCGCCAGGACCTGGTCTACGAGAAAGAAGATTTGCTGATTTCCGGCCCGGGCAAAAACCCGGATTACAACTTTTACCGCGTCGCCGGTATGGCCATCGCCGGCAAGCCGAAAGGCGCCGCACAAAACGAAGCCGAACCTATCAACGTCAAAGGCCTGCTTCCTTAAAGGGGGGGATATGGAATTCGCTTTCTACCTCGCCGCCGGCGTTGCCGTGGCGGCCACATTCAGGGTGATTACCGCGAGTAATCCGGTGCATGCCTTGTTGTATTTGATTCTGTCGCTGCTGGCCGTAGCCATGACCTTCTTTGCCCTCGGCGCACCCTTTGCTGGCGCACTTGAGATCATCGTCTACGCCGGCGCGATCATGGTGCTGTTCGTGTTTGTGGTGATGATGCTCAACCTCGGCCCGCCTGCGGTCGAGCAGGAGCGGCAGTGGCTGACACCGGGTATCTGGGTTGGCCCGGCGATTCTCTCGGCGCTGTTGCTGGGGCAGTTGCTCTATGTGTTGTTCCAGTCGCCGAGCGGTGCGGCCATTGGCTTGCAAACCATCGAGGCGAAAGCCGTTGGCATTGCCCTGTACGGGCCGTACCTGCTGGCGGTGGAGCTGGCCTCGATGCTGCTGCTGGCCGCGCTGGTCGCGGCCTATCACCTCGGTCGTCACGATGCCAAGGAGCCAACCGCATGAATGCGATTCCTATGGAGCACGGCCTGGCACTGGCCGGCGTGCTGTTCAGCCTCGGCCTGATCGGCCTGATGGTGCGGCGCAATATCCTCTTCGTGCTGATGAGCCTGGAAGTGATGATGAATGCCACCGCGCTGGCCTTTGTTGTGGCCGGCAGCCGTTGGGCCCAGCCTGACGGTCAGGTGATGTTTATTCTGGTGATCACCTTGGCGGCGGCGGAAGCCAGCATTGGCTTGGCGATCCTGTTGCAGTTGTATCGCCGCTTCAACACCCTCGATGTCGACGCTGCCAGCGAGATGCGCGGATGAACCTTCTATTTTTGACGTGCCTTTTTCCGCTGCTGGGCTGGTTCCTGCTGGCCTTCTCCCGTGGGCGTATTTCCGAGAGCCTGGCGGCGTTGATTGGCGTCGGTTCAGTGGGGCTGTCCGCCTTGACGGCAGCCTGGGTGATTGTGCAATTCAACCTCAACCCGCCGGCAGACGGCGTATTCACCCAGGTGTTGTGGCAGTGGATAAATGTCGGAGGTTTTGCGCCGAGCTTCACCCTGTATCTGGATGGCTTGTCCGTGACCATGCTCGGCGTGGTGACTGGCGTGGGTTTTCTGATCCACCTGTTCGCCAGTTGGTACATGCGCGGGGAGGAGGGCTACTCGCGCTTCTTTGCCTACACCAACCTGTTTATCTTCAGCATGCTGCTGCTGGTGCTTGGCGATAACTTGTTGATGCTGTATTTCGGCTGGGAAGGCGTGGGGCTGTGTTCCTACCTGCTGATCGGCTTCTACTTCAAGCACAGCGCTAACGGCAACGCGGCGCTTAAGGCGTTTATCGTCACCCGCATCGGCGACGTGTTTATGGCCATCGGCCTGTTTATTCTGTTCCTCCATCTGGGCACCCTGAATATTCAGGAGCTGATGGTGCTGGCGCCGCAGAAGTATGTGGAAGGTGACAGCTGGCTGTGGATCGCCACCCTGATGCTGCTCGGCGGCGCGGTCGGTAAATCCGCGCAGCTGCCGCTACAGACCTGGCTGGCCGACGCGATGGCCGGCCCGACCCCGGTGTCGGCACTGATCCACGCGGCGACCATGGTCACCGCGGGCGTTTACCTGATTGCGCGCACCCACGGCCTGTTCCTGCTGACCCCGGACATCCTCGAACTGGTCGGCATCGTCGGCGGCGTTACTCTGGTGCTGGCCGGTTTTGCCGCGCTGGTGCAGACCGATATCAAGCGCATCCTTGCGTACTCGACCATGAGCCAGATCGGCTACATGTTCCTCGCCCTCGGCGTAGGGGCCTGGGACGCGGCGATCTTCCATTTGATGACCCATGCCTTCTTTAAGGCGCTGCTGTTCCTGGCTTCCGGTGCGGTGATCAACGCCTGCCACCACGAGCAGAACATCTTCAAGATGGGCGGGCTGTGGAAAAAACTGCCACTGGCTTACGCCAGCTTTATTGTCGGCGGTGCGGCGCTGGCGGCATTGCCGCTGATCACCGCGGGCTTCTACTCCAAAGATGAAATTCTTTGGGAGGCCTTTGCCAGCGGCCACCAATGGCTGCTCTACGCTGGGTTGACGGGTGCTTTCCTGACCTCGCTCTACACCTTCCGCCTGATCTTTATCGCCTTCCACGGTGAGCAGAAGACCGAAGCCCATGCCGGCCATGGCGTCGCCCACTGGCTGCCGTTGGTAACGCTGATTGTGTTGTCGACCTTTATCGGCGCGCTGATCAGCCCACCGCTGGCTGGCGTGTTGCCGCAGAGCGTCGGCCATGCCGGCGGTGAGGCCAAGCACAGCCTGGAAATCGCCTCGGGTGCCATCGCCATCATCGGCATCGTCCTGGCCGCACTGCTGTTCCTCGGCAAGCGTCGGTTTGCCACGGCGGTGGCGCAGAGTGCGCCGGGGCGCTTTCTGTCGGCCTGGTGGTTCGCCGCCTGGGGCTTTGACTGGCTTTACGACAAGCTATTTGTGCAGCCTTACCTGTTGCTTTGCCGGTTGCTCGGGCGTGACCCGATTGACCGCAGCATTGGCCTGATTCCGCGTCTGGCGCGAGGCGGCAACGCCTTGCTGGCTAGCAGCGAGACCGGCCAAGTGCGCTGGTATGCCACGTCGATTGCCGGGGGTGCCGTGCTGGTGCTCGCCGTCCTCCTGTTTCTGAATTAAGGAAAAACAGCCTGATGATTCTGCCCTGGCTAATCCTGATCCCCTTTATCGGCGGCTTGCTGTGCTGGCAGTTCGAGCGCTTCGGCAACGTGCTGCCGCGCTGGATTGCCCTGTTAACCATGGGCCTGTTGTTTGCTCTGGGCCTGTGGCTGTGGGCCACCGGTGACTTCAGCTTGGCGCCTGCTCCTGGTAATGGGCCTGGCGCGGCTCCGCAGTGGGCGGCCGAGTTTCAGGTGCCGTGGATTGAGCGTTTCGGTATCAGCGTGCATCTGGCGCTGGATGGCCTCTCTGTATTGATGATCAGCCTTACCGGCTTGCTCGGTGTGCTCTCGGTGCTGTGCTCATGGAACGAAATCCAGAACCGCGTCGGTTTCTTTCATCTCAACCTGATGTGGATTCTCGGTGGCGTGGTCGGCGTGTTCCTTGCCGTCGATCTGTTTCTGTTCTTCTTCTTCTGGGAAATGATGCTGGTGCCGATGTTCTTCCTCATCGCGCTCTGGGGGCACAGCGGCAGTGACGGCAAGACGCGCATCACCGCCGCCACCAAGTTCTTTATCTTTACCCAGGCCAGCGGCCTGATCATGCTGCTGGCGATTCTCGGCCTGGTGTTTGTGCACTTCAATCAGACCGGCGTACTGACGTTTAACTACGCCGACCTGCTGCAAACCAAGATGAGTGCCGGCACCGAATACATCCTCATGCTCGGTTTCTTTATCGCTTTCGCGGTTAAGTTCCCGGTGGTGCCGTTCCACTCCTGGCTGCCGGATGCCCACGCCCAGGCGCCTACTGCTGGTTCGGTGGACTTGGCCGGTATTTTGCTGAAAACCGCGGCCTACGGTCTGTTGCGCTTTGCTTTGCCGCTGTTCCCCAACGCCTCGGCCGAGTTTGCCCCGATTGCCCAGTGGCTCGGCGTATTCGCCATCATCTACGGCGCGCTGCTGTCGTTCGCGCAAACCGACATCAAGCGGCTGGTGGCCTACTCCAGCGTGTCGCACATGGGCTTTGTGCTGATCGCGATTTATTCCGCCAGCGAGATCGCCCTGCAGGGCGCAGTGGTGCAGATGCTCGCTCACGGCTTATCGGCGGCGGCGCTGTTTATCCTCTGCGGTCAGCTCTATGAGCGCCTGCATACCCGCGACATGCGCGAGATGGGCGGTATCTGGGCGCGTATGCCCTGGCTGCCGGCGCTGAGCCTGTTCTTCGCCGCTGCGGCGCTGGGTCTGCCGGGTACCGGTAACTTTGTCGGTGAGTTCCTGATTCTGCTCGGCAGTTTCCAGAGCGCGCCGTGGGTCACCATCGTGGCCGCCACCGGCCTGGTATTCGGTTCGGTCTACGCGCTGATCATGATTCACCGCGCCTTTTTCGGCCCGGCCAAGGCAGATACTGCGTTACCAGGCTTGCAGGTGCGCGAGTTGAGCATGGTGCTCGGCCTCGCCGTGCTGCTTATTCTGCTGGGGGTCTACCCGCAGCCGGTGCTCGATACCTCCGCCGCCAGCATGCAAGGCGTGCAGCAGTGGCTGGGTAATGCCCTCAATCAACCTGTTCTGGCCCGGTGAGCGGCTTAATGGAAAGCCATGCTATGCAACTGACGACTCAACACTTCATCGCGCTGCTGCCGTTGCTGATCACCAGCGCCACCGTGGTGCTGGTGATGCTCGCCATCGCCTGGAAGCGCCACCACACCCTGACCTTTGGCTTGTCGGTGCTGGGCCTCAACCTGGCTCTGCTGTCGCTGCTGCCGGCGCTTGAAGTCACGCCTATTCAGGTCACGCCGCTGTTGCTGGTGGATAAGTTCGCCTGCTATTACATGGCGCTGGTGCTGGCCGCGACCCTGGCCTGCGTGACGCTGACTCACGCCTACTTGGGCGGTGAGTCCGGTAAGGGCTATCCGGGCAACCGTGAAGAGCTGTACCTGCTGATGCTGCTGTCGGCTGCCGGTGGCCTGGTGCTGGTCAGCGCGCAGCATCTGGCCGGGCTGTTTATCGGCCTGGAGCTGCTCTCAGTGCCGACCTACGGCATGATCGCCTACGCCTTCTTCAACAAACGCTCGCTGGAAGCCGGCATCAAATACATGGTGTTGTCGGCCGCAGGCAGCGCGTTTTTGCTGTTTGGCATGGCGCTGCTGTATGCCGAATCGGGCAGCCTGACGTTCGCCGGCATCGGCGCCCAGTTGGCCGCCGATGGCCTGCCGAGCATGCTCGCACAGTTAGGCGTGGGCATGATGCTGATTGGTCTGGCCTTCAAGCTATCGTTGGTGCCGTTCCATCTGTGGACGCCGGATGTCTACGAAGGCGCGCCAGCGCCGGTGGCAGCTTTTCTCGCCACGGCCAGCAAGGTGGCGGTATTTGCCGTGCTGCTGCGCCTGTATCAGATGTCGCCGGCGATGGCGGGTGGTTGGTTGAATGACCTGCTGACACTGATCGCCATTGCCTCGATCATCTTCGGCAACCTGCTGGCGCTGTTGCAGAACAACCTCAAGCGCCTGCTCGGTTATTCCTCCATCGCCCACTTCGGCTACCTGCTAGTGGCGCTGATCGCCAGTAAAGGCCTGGCCGTTGAAGCGGTGGGTGTGTACCTGGCGACCTATGTGCTGACCAGTCTCGGCGCCTTCGGCGTGATCACCCTGATGTCCACGCCTTACAGTGGCCGCGACGCCGATGCCTTGTTTGAATACCGTGGTTTGTTCTGGCGCCGTCCGTACCTGACCGCTGTGCTCACCGTGATGATGCTGTCGCTGGCCGGTATCCCGCTCACGGCCGGTTTTATCGGCAAGTTCTACGTGGTTGCAGCCGGTGTGCAATCGCAGCAATGGTGGCTGCTGGGTGCCTTGGTAATCGGCAGCGCCATTGGCGTTTTCTATTACCTCCGGGTGATGGTCACCCTGTTTATGGCCGAAGCCAACATGCATCGCCACGATGCGCCGTTTAATTGGGCGCAACGGGCTGGCGGGATCATGTTGCTGGTGGTGGCGGTATTGGCCTTCGCCCTTGGCGTGTATCCGCAGCCGCTGCTGGAGCTGGTGCAGCAGGCTGGATTGGTAGCTGTGCTGCCGTGAGTGACCTCAACAAGGAATGCGCATGACGCTGGGTAAAACGCTGCTAATCGCCGGTTGCGGTGATGTCGGTGGCCGTCTGGGGCAGCAGCTGAATACTGTGGGTTGGACGGTGTATGGCCTGCGCCGCTCGGTGGCGTTGCTGCCGGAGGGCATTCGTCCGGTTGCCGCTGATCTGCATGCTGACGCCTGCCCGGCCGCCTGGCCGAGCGA
This sequence comes from Pseudomonas leptonychotis, assembly GCF_004920405.1. NCBI lineage: Bacteria > Pseudomonadati > Pseudomonadota > Gammaproteobacteria > Pseudomonadales > Pseudomonadaceae > Pseudomonas > Pseudomonas leptonychotis. The sequence continues at coordinate 1,431,659 of NZ_RFLV01000001.1, read as the reverse complement.
GGCGCTGGATTACCTGGTGTATTGCGCGGCGGCTAGTGAGCACGACGAAGCCGGCTATCGCGCGGCTTATGTCGATGGCCTGCGCCATGTGCTCGGCTGGCTGGCGCAACAGGGCCAGCGGCCTAAGCGGCTGCTGTTTGTCTCCAGCAGCGGCGTGTATGGCCAGCAACTAGGTGAGTGGATCGACGAAACCTCCCCGGCAGAAGCCGAGAGCTATTCTGGGCGGATCATGCGTGAAGCCGAGCAGATGGCCTTGCACTGCGGTCTTCCAGCCAGCGTGGTAAGGCTCACCGGCATCTACGGGCCCGGCCGCGAGTGGTTGCTCAAGCAGGTGCGCCAGGGGTGTCGGGTGGTCAGTGAGCCGCCACTGTACGGCAACCGCATTCATGTCGATGACGCGGCCGGGCTACTGGCTTATCTGCTGCAGGCCGATGCCGGTGGGGTGCTGCTGGAGGATTGCTACATCGGCGTCGACAACCAGCCAGCGCCGCTGCATGAGGTGGTGGCATGGTTGCGCGAGCAGCTGGATGTCAGCCATTGGTCCGAGCAGTCGACGGTGCGCCGTTCTGGCAGCAAACGTTGCAGCAATGCGCGCGCGCGCGCCCTGGGTTGGGCGCCACACTATCCAAGCTACCGCGAGGGTTACCGGGCGATTCTGGCGCAGTAGTAACGTTCAGCGCGGCTTAGCGCTTGACCAGCAGCCAGCGCTGCTGGCCTTTGTAGAAGTTAGGCACTTCATCGATCTGTGAACGATTGAGTGCCTGGAAGATGCGCAGCTGATTGCCTTCGCGCTCGAACAACCAGCTTTGCCCTTGGTCGCCCAGTTGCAGCCAGAGGCTGTCGAACTCACCGCTCATGGCCGCGCAATCACCGGCTAAACACAACGCATAGCGCTCGGCGCCCGGCAGACCTTGCAAGCCACCATCGGCTTGGAACACCACTAAACCGCCTTCGCCAAGCCCCTCCTTAATCAGCCAGGTGCCACCCAAGTAGGCGCTGTATAAAGCGTGCTCGAAGCTGCTGCCAAGTGGCGCAATGGGGTCGGCCGCTGCCGCTACACGGACAAAACGCTGCTCGGGCCAGGCATCACTTTGCGCCTGCAGCAGTTCGCCGTCCGTGACGCTCAGCGACTCGTGAAAATCACCTTGGAAGTGCACGCTTAGATGGCCGTCAGCCTGACGTTCAAAGGTGCCTTCGCCGCGCTCAAAACCGTTGCTGAACCGAGCCTGTTGGCGCTGGCTGTCGATCTGCCATTCCAGGTTTGGACCATAGGCGAGCAGGGCTTCACGCAGATTGCCATCGTCGACAGCCGCGTCGATAACCGCTTGGTTAACCCATGTTCCGCTGGGGTCTTGTGGCGTGCTGGCGCACCCGCTAAGCAGGGCGCTGGAGATCAAGGCAACAAATAGACCGCGCATGGGCGCATCCTCAAAAAGAGCGGGGCGGTTATGACCCCGCTGAGGGACTTATTCGATAACCAGAATAGCGTCCATTTCCACCTGTGATCCGCGCGGCAGCGCGGCAACGCCGATGGCGGCGCGGGCAGGGTAGGGTTGCTCGAAGTAACGGCTCATCACTTCATTGACCGTGGCGAAATTCGACAGGTCGGTAAGGAAGATGTTCAGTTTGACGATGTCCTTGAACGAGCCGCCGGCCGCTTCGGCAACGGCTTTGAGGTTCTCGAACACCTGCACGGTTTGGGCTTCGAAGCCTTCGACCAGCTCCATGGTTTTCGGGTCCAGCGGGATCTGCCCGGACATGTAGACGGTATTGCCCGCCTTGATCGCTTGGGAGTAGGGACCGATGGCGGCCGGGGCTTTGTCGCTGGTGATAACGCTCTTGCTCATGGGAACTCCTACAAAACGGTTTAGGGAAACGTGGCAATGACGCATTGAGTGCGTACTGCCAGTTAGATTGCCTAGGGTGGGGGAAAGCCACAGGTACTGTCAAAGTACAGCTGGGTTGAAAGTCGGCGAATGTGAGTGGTGTGATGTATCAGCCGCGGGCGCGGGTGATGCGTATAACCCCAATCAGCCCGCGCAGCTTTCTGATCACCCGTGCCAGGTGCACGCGGTCATGCACGCTAACGACGAGCTGTACGACGCTGATGCGACCATCGCGCTCATCCATGCTGATCTTCTCGATGTTGCCATCGGCGGCATTGACGCTGCCGGCTAACAGGGCGATCAGGCCGCGCTGATGCTCCAGCTCGACGCGCAGCTCGACATTGAACTCGCCGGTAACATCTTTGGCCCAGGACAGCTGAATGCACTTTTCTGGGTTATGGCGGATTTCGCCAATGTTCTTGCAGCTATCCAAATGCACCACCATGCCTTTACCGGCAGACAGATGGCCGACAATCGGGTCGCCTGGGATCGGTGTGCAGCACTTGGCGTAGCTCAGCACCAAGCCTTCGGTGCCACGAATCGCCAGTGGACCTTCACTGCTCGGCAGGGTCTCGTTGCTGTCGCTGAGCAGGCGGCGCGCCACCACATAAGCCATGCGGTTGCCGAGGCCGATGTCTTCCAGCAAGTCTTCAATGACTTCTTGATGGTATTCGCTGAGTACCGCCTGCACCCGCTCGGGCGAGAGCTTGTCGACACGGCTGTCGAAGCTGGCGAGCACTTTGTTCAGCAGGCGTTCGCCGAGGCTGATGGATTCTGAGCGGCGCTGCAGTTTCAGTGCGTGGCGAATGTGCGTACGCGCCTTGCCGGTGACGACAAAGCTCAACCAGGCCGGGTTTGGCCGTGCGCCAGGGGCGCTGACGATTTCCACCGTCGAACCACTTTCCAGCGCTTGCGACAGCGGCGCCAGGCGACGGTTGATCCGGCAGGCGATGCAGGTGTTGCCGACATCGGTGTGTACGGCGTAGGCGAAGTCGACCGCGGTGGAGCCTTTCGGCAACTCCATGATGCGGCCCTTGGGCGTGAACACGTAGACCTCGTCGGGGAACAGGTCGATCTTCACGCTCTCAATAAATTCCAGCGAGTTGCCGGCGCGTTGCTGCATTTCCAGCACGCCCTTGACCCATTGCCGCGCGCGGGCGTGGCTGCCCTTGGGCTGGTCTTCCTCGTTGGATTTGTACAGCCAGTGCGCGGCGATGCCGTTGTTGGCCAGCTCTTCCATCTCGCGGGTGCGGATCTGAATCTCGATCGGCACACCGTGCATGCCGAACAGCGTGGTGTGCAGCGACTGGTAACCGTTGGCCTTGGGTATCGCGATGTAATCCTTGAAACGGCCGGGCAAGGGCTTGTACAGGTTATGCACGGCGCCGAGTACGCGGTAGCAGGTGTCGACCTTGTCGACGACGATGCGGAAGGCGTAGACATCCATGATTTCGTTGAATGCCCGACGCTTGCCGCGCATCTTCTGATAGATGCCGTAGAGGTGTTTCTCGCGGCCCGACACCTCGCCTTCCATGCCTTCGCGTGTCAGGCAATGGGTGATCGACTCCTCGATCTTGTTGACGATTTCCTTGCGGTTGCCCCGAGCGCGCTTGACCGCTGCGCGAATGCGCTCGGAGCGCATCGGGTGCATGGCTTTAAAGCCCAAGTCCTCGAACTCGATGCGCATGCTGTGCATGCCCAAGCGGTTGGCGATCGGCGCGTAGATTTCCAGGGTCTCTTTGGCGATGCGTCGGCGTTTTTCACCGGACAGCACTTCCAAGGTGCGCATGTTGTGCAGGCGATCAGCCAGCTTGACCAAGATCACGCGGATATCGCGGGCCATGGCCATGGCCATTTTCTGGAAATTCTCGGCCTGGGCCTCGGCTTTGGTCTCGAAGTTCATCTGGGTCAGTTTGCTGACCCCGTCGACCAACTCAGCCACAGATTCACCGAACTGAGCGTCCAGGGCTTCTTTGGCGATGCCGGTGTCTTCGATCACGTCATGCAGCATGGCGGCCATCAGGCTCTGATGGTCCATGTGCATATCAGCCAAGATGCTCGCCACCGCTAGGGGATGGGTGACGTAGGCTTCGCCGCTGCGGCGGCGTTGGCCGTCGTGGGCTTGTTCGGCGTAGAAATAAGCACGACGGACCAGGTTGACCTGGTCACCGTCGAGGTAGGTCGAAAGTCTGTCGGCGAGGGCGTCTATGCTCGGCATGGGATTTCCCCTTGCCGATTCAGATAGCTCTGCGCCTGACGACGTCGACCCGGCATAGGCTTACAGAGGCTCGTTCGCCTCGTCCTCGAATGCAGCAAACAGCGGCTCTTCTTCGACGATTTCGTCTTGGGCGATGACGTCGTAGCTCATCAGGCCAGCGGCGATTTCACGCAGCGCGACCACGGTTGGCTTGTCATTTTCCCAAGCCAGCTTCGGCTCTTTGCCACCGGTAGCCAGTTGGCGCGAACGCTTGGTGGCGAGCATGACCAGTTCAAAGCGGTTCTCAACGTGATCCAGGCAATCTTCGACGGTAACGCGAGCCATGGTGTTCCTCGTAGCAAATGCGTAATAGAGCTAGGCCCAAATGGGCGAGCGGACTGAATAGTCTAAAAAATCACCAGCATTAAGGGAAGCATTGATTTGCCGGCGAGTGATAAGTCAGACCAGTAACTCGCTGAGCAGGCCACTGTGGCGCTGCTGTTGCGGGCTTTGCAGCAATTGATTGGCGCGGAAAATCGCCTTCAGATCACTCAACGCGTGGGCGAAGTCATCATTGATCAGCAGGTAGTCGTATTCGACGTAATGGCTCATCTCGCTGACGGCCTCGCGCATGCGCTGTTCGATGATTTCGCCACTGTCCTGGCCGCGATTGGTCAGGCGGTGGCGCAATGCCTCCTGGGTCGGCGGCAGGATAAAGATGGATTTCGACTCTGGCATTAGCCGGCGCACTTGTTGGGCACCCTGCCAGTCGATTTCCAGAATCAGATCAAACCCTTCGCGCAGGGTTTGTTTAACCCATTCCTGCGAGGTGCCATAAAGGTTGCCGAAGACTTCTGCGTGCTCAAGGAACTCGGTCTTGTCGAGCATGGCGTGAAACTGCTCGCGGCTGGCGAAGTGGTAATTCACCCCGTCCACTTCACCTGGGCGCATGGCGCGGGTGGTGTGCGAGACAGAAACGCGAATCTGCGCTTCGCTGTCGATCAGCGCTTTGACCAAGCTGGTCTTGCCCGCGCCAGAGGGGGCAGAAATGATGTAAAGGGTGCCGGTGGTTATGCTCATGGATCAATCCTGGAACGCGTTGTTCGAAGAGTAGCAGTGGCGTTTGGCTTACTCGATGTTCTGCACTTGTTCACGCATCTGTTCAATCAGTACTTTGAGGTTGACCGCTGCCTGGGTGCTGCGGGTATCGAAGGCCTTGGAGCCGAGAGTATTGGCTTCGCGGTTGAGTTCCTGCATCAGGAAGTCCAGGCGGCGCCCAGCTTGCCCGCCGGTTTTCAGTACGCGGCGCACTTCTGTGACGTGCGTATTGAGACGGTCGAGCTCTTCGGCAACATCGCTTTTCTGCGCCAGCATGACCAGTTCTTGCTCCAGTCGCTGCGGGTCAAGTTCGGCGTGCATTTCTGCGCAGCGGTCGAGAATTTTCTGGCGCTGAGCGGCCAGCATCTGCGGCACTAACTCGCGTAAGTCAGCTACTTGGTCAAGGATGCTGTCGAGGCGTTCGTTGAGCAGCTTGGCCAGCTCGGTACCTTCGCGTCCGCGACCGTTTTTCAATTCATTCAGTGCCTGGGTGAACAGGCTCAGAGCGCTTTGGTTGAGAGCTTGCGGATCAGCTGCGTCGGCCACTAGCACGCCTGGCCAGCCAAGCACTTCCAGTGGATTGAGTGCGGCGGGCTGCTTGATCAAGTTGGCAACGCTTTCGGCAGCGGCGACCAGCTGCGCCGCGCGCTCCAGGTCGACTTGCAGCGCTTTGCCGGCGTTGTCATCGCTAAAGCGCAGGGTGCATTCGACTTTACCGCGTGACAGGCCATTGCGCAGGGCTTCGCGCACTGCGCCTTCGAGGTCGCGAAAGGCTTCCGGCAGACGCAGGTGAGGTTCTAGGTAGCGATGGTTGACCGAGCGCAGCTCCCAGCTCAGGGTGCCGTTGGCGCTCGCCTGTTCGGCGCGGGCGAAGGCAGTCATGCTGTGGATCATGGAGCGAACCTCGCGAAAAGTCGGAATGAAAGGCGCAAGATTGTAGCGCAGTGCGTCGGTCGCTCCCAATTCGGCATGTCAGCGCAGCCTTACGGCCCTATAATGGCCGGCAGATTTTTATTCAAAGTAGGTATTTCTAAATGAAACGTCCCAGTGGCCGCGCCGCCGATCAGTTGCGCTCGATTCGTATCACCCGCAACTACACCAAGCATGCCGAGGGTTCGGTTCTCGTGGAGTTTGGCGATACCAAAGTGATTTGCACGGTCAGCGTCGAGTCGGGCGTACCGCGCTTCTTGAAAGGGCAGGGCCAAGGTTGGTTGACTGCCGAGTACGGCATGTTGCCGCGCGCTACCGGTGATCGTAACCAGCGCGAAGCCAGCCGTGGTAAGCAGGGCGGTCGTACCCTAGAGATCCAACGCCTGATCGGCCGTTCGCTGCGCGCTGCGCTGGATATGTCGAAGCTGGGCGAAAATACCCTGTATGTCGATTGCGATGTGATCCAGGCCGATGGCGGTACCCGTACCGCATCGATTACTGGTGCCATGGTGGCCGTGATCGATGCGCTGAAAGTGATCAAAAAGCGTGGCGGCCTCAAAGGCGGTGATCCGCTCAAACAGATGATTGCCGCTGTTTCGGTGGGCATGTACCAAGGCGAACCAGTATTGGACTTGGATTATCTGGAAGATTCGGCCGCCGAAACTGACCTTAACGTAGTGATGATCAGCACCGGTGGTTTCATCGAAGTGCAGGGCACCGCCGAAGGCGCGCCCTTCCAGCCCGCTGAGCTGAATGCCATGTTGGCGTTGGCGCAGAAGGGTATGAATGAGCTGTTCGAACTGCAACAAGCAGCTCTGGCTGACTGATTGAGCTTTACTACAAGCCATCACGCAGGAGAAGCACCATGAGCGAAGAGTCCCAAACGCCACAACCGGTTCCCGGCCCTGAGGCCCGCCAGTGGGCGATGTTCTGCCACTTCGCAGCCTTTCTCGGCCTGGTTTTCCCCTTTGGCAATCTACTCGGACCTTTGATCGTCTGGCAGATCAAGAAAGATCTCGATCCGTTTGTCGATGCACAGGGCAAGGAAGCGCTGAACTTTCAGATCAGCGTGGCCCTGGCCGCGTTGTTGTGTTTCCTGCTGATGGTTGTGGTGATCGGCTTTCCGCTGCTGGTGCTGGTCAGCATTGCGGCCTTGGTGTTGACCATCATTGCCGGGATCAAGGCCAATGAAGGCCAGGCCTATCGTTATCCCTTTGCTTGGCGCTTGGTCAAATAGCGTTGCGCAGATACAAAAAAGCCGGCGTTCAGCCGGCTTTTTTGTGGTCGCTAATTGGTTATACGCTGAGAATCCAGTCGTAATCGGCGATCAGCGGTGCGTGCTGCGAGAAGCGCGGCTGACGCGGCAGGCGCGCGCTACGGATGCTGCGACGCATGCCCGGTGTGAGCAGTTGATAGTCGAAGCGATAGCCCAGGTTGAGTAGCTCGGCTTGCTCACTGTCTGGCCACCAGCTGAACTGGTCGCCTTCGCGGCTGACTTCACGCAGCGCGTCGACATAGCCCATGGTGCCGACCACTTCGTCCAGCCAGGCGCGCTCGGGCGCCAGGAAACCGGGCGATTGCTGGCAGTCGCGCCAGTTTTTCACGTCGATTTTCTGGTGTGCCACGTAGAGCGAGCCGCAATAGATGTATTCGCGGCGCTTGCGGCGCTGTTTATCCAAATAATGGGTGAAGTCGTCCATGAACTTGAATTTCTGATTCAAGCTCTCATCACCCTGTTGCCCGGAGGGCATAAGCAGGGTGGCAATACTTACTTTGTCGAAATCGGCCTGCAGGTAGCGCCCATAGCGGTCAGCCGTTTCAAAACCCAGACCACTGATTACCGCCTTGGGTTGCAACCGCGAATACAGCGCCACACCACCTTGGCTTGGTACTTCAGCATCGCAGGCATAGAGGAAATAGCCATCCAGTTGGAGGGCTTGGTCGTCCAGTTCAAAGGCGGAGGCGCGGGTGTCCTGCAGGCAGATGACGTCGGCATTCTGTGCTTGCAGCCAACTGAGCAAACCACGCTCGACTGCCGCATGAATACCATTCACGTTCACACTGATGATCCGCATAAATGGCCCCAAAAATCACGTGCGTGTATGATACCCGAGCTCATCCCTATTAGCTAAATTCCTAGTAAAGCCGTGCCGTCCGGGACTTTTTCATGCAAGCGTACCAACGTGATTTCATCCGTTTTGCCATCGAGCGTGGGGTTCTGCGCTTTGGTCAGTTCACTCTGAAGTCCGGGCGTATAAGTCCCTATTTCTTCAACGCTGGGCTGTTTGATAGCGGTTTGGCCCTGGCGCAGCTTGGGCGGTTCTACGCGGCGGCGATAGTCGACAGCGGGATCGATTTTGATGTGTTGTTTGGTCCGGCTTACAAAGGTATTCCGTTGGCGGCGACCAGCGCTGTTGCGTTGGCGGAGCACCATCAGCGCGATATGCCTTGGTGTTTCAACCGTAAGGAAGCCAAAGCCCACGGCGAAGGCGGCACCCTGGTTGGTGCGCCGCTGGCGGGTAAAGTGCTGATTATTGATGACGTGATCACCGCCGGTACGGCGATTCGCGAAGTGATGCAGATCATTCAGGCGCAGGGCGCACAGGCAGCCGGTGTGTTGATTGCGCTGAATCGCCAAGAACGTGGCCAAGGCGAGCTTTCTGCTATTCAGGAGGTTGAGCGCGACTACGGTATGCCCGTGGTGAGCATTGTGTCGCTCGAGCAAGTACTGGAATATCTGGCAGAGAATGCTGAACTCAAGCAGTATCTGCCAGCGGTACAAGCCTACCGAGCTGAATACGGAATCTAACCTGTCGATAAGGTGCAGCATTGTGCATAGATCTGTCTTGACCCGCTGTTCGCTGTTGCTTGGCCTACTGTTGCCGGTTGTGGCAGGTGCGACCGAGCTGTACCGCTATGTCGATGACAAGGGTATCACCGTACTAAGTCGTCAAGGTGTGCCGCCGGAGCACATCCGTAGGGGCTATGAAGTGTTGAATGAGCAGGGCCGGGTGGTCAAAGTCATTCCGCCGGCCCCCAGTGCCGAAGAAATGAAGCACATTCTTGCCGAGCGCGCGCGCGCCAGTTCTGATGCGCAGTTGCTACGGTTGTACAGCACCCCGGAAGACGTCGAGCGTGCTCGTCAGCGCAAATTGGCCGAGCTTGATGGTCTGATTGGCGTGGCGCGCAGCAATCTGCAATCGGTGCGTACTCAGCAAGCCAACCTGCAGAGCCAAGCCGCCGATCACGAGCGCGCGGGGCGTGAAGTGCCGGCGCACCTCTTGGCGCAGATTGACAACCAAAAAGCTGAACAAGCGCGCCTCAAAAGCGACATTTTGCGCTACCAGGCTGTGCGCAAAGAGGCTGATGTCAGTTTCAATGCCGACCGTGATCGGCTCAAGGTATTGCTGGGCCGCAACCAGTAGCTCATCGTCCGCTGGCGCAGCGTCGCGTATTCGCTCTCAAGCAACTTGTCAGTTTTTGCCGCAGGCATAAGGCGTGCGAGTCAGTCGCGATCACGGCCTGACTCGCGGTTATGCCCGTGCCTTAATGACGTCGGCGGTTGCAGATCAAGGTGCCTACGCCGCTGTCAGTGAAGATTTCCAGCAACACGGCGTTAGGGACGCGCCCATCAATGATGTGTGCGCTGGTGACGCCACCCTGTACCGCCTCCAGAGCGCAGCGAATCTTCGGCAGCATGCCACCGTAGATAGTGCCATCGGCGATCAAACTGTCGACCTGCTCGGTGTTCAAACCAGTGAGAACTTCGCCCTGCTTGTCCATCAGGCCGGCAATATTGGTCAGCAGCATCAGCTTCTCGGCTTTTAACGCTTCGGCGACCTTGCCAGCCACTAAGTCAGCGTTGATGTTGTAGGACTCGCCATCCGCGCCAACACCGATCGGTGCGATCACCGGAATAAAGTCGCCCTTGACCAGCATGTTAAGCAAATCGGTATTGATCCCGGTGACTTCACCGACATGACCAATATCAATGATCTCAGGCTGGGTCATTTCCGGTGTTTGCCGGCTGACCGTGAGTTTTTTGGCGCGGATCAGCTGGGCATCTTTACCGGTCAGACCGATGGCGCTGCCGCCGTGTTGGTTGATCAGATTGACGATGCTCTTGTTGACCTGGCCGCCGAGGACCATTTCCACCACATCCATGGTCGCCGTGTCAGTAACGCGCATGCCATCGATAAAGTGACTTTCGATAGACAAGCGTTTGAGCAGGTCGCCGATCTGCGGACCGCCGCCATGCACCACGACCGGATTAATGCCCACGGCCTTCATCAGCACGATGTCACGGGCGAAGCCTTGCTTAAGCTCTTCGCTTTCCATGGCGTTGCCGCCGTATTTGATCACCAGGGTCTTGCCCACGAAGCGGCGGATATACGGCAACGCTTCGGACAGTACTTTGGCGACGTTGGTGGCGGCATCACGTTCGAGGGTCATGCAGGACTCCAGTGTAGGTATTCGCTAATCAATCAAAACGGTAGGTTGAGGTCTGGCGCCGCGCTGTAGAGCTGCGCACGAAAGACCTCCTTGATCCGCTCGAGCTCTTCTTCGGTTTCCGCCTCAAAGCGCAATACCAGCACCGGTGTGGTGTTGGAGGCGCGCACCAAGCCCCAGCCCTTGGGGTAATCGACGCGCACGCCATCGAGGTTGGTGATATTACCTTCACCCCATACGCCGTCGCGTTGCAGGCGTTCGATGATGCTGAACTTGCTCTGCTCGGTGACTTCGATGTTGATTTCCGGGGTGGAAATATCGTTAGGGAACGCGCTGAACACATGGTCGGCGTCGCGGCGGTCCTGGCTAAGGATTTCCAGCAGGCGGGCGGCGGCATAGATGCCATCGTCAAAGCCGAACCAGCGCTCCTTGAAGAAAATATGCCCGCTCATTTCACCGGCCAACAGCGCCCCGGTTTCTTTCATTTTCTTCTTAATCAGCGAGTGACCGGTCTTCCACATCACCGGGCGGCCGCCATAGCCACTGATCAGCGGGGTCAGGCGGCGCGTGCATTTGACGTCGAAGATGATGTCAGCACCGGGGTTGCGCGACACCACGTCCTTGGCGAACAGCATTAGCAGTCGGTCCGGGTAGACGATGGTGCCTGTGTTGGTCACTACCCCGACGCGATCGCCGTCGCCGTCGAACGCCAGGCCAATATCGGCTTTCTCGCTTTTAACCTTGGCGATCAGATCCACCAGATTCTCCGGTTTGCCGGGATCTGGGTGGTGGTTGGGGAAGTTGCCGTCGACTTCGCAGTACAGCGGAATCACCGAGCAGCCCAGTGCCTCAATCAGCTGAGGAGCGATCACCCCAGCCACGCCATTGCCGCAGTCGACTACCACGCGCATGGGTTTGGCCATGGCGATGTCGTCGCGAATCTGCTTGAAGTAGCGATCCAGCACGTCAACCTGCTCGACGGTGCCCACGCCGCTGGCCAGGTCATTGTTGTCGATGCGCGTTTTCAGCGCTTGAATCTGCTCATTGGCCAAGGTGTCGCCGGCGATGACGATCTTGAAACCGTTGTAGTCGCGCGGGTTATGGCTGCCGGTGAGCATCACCGCCGATTTACCAGTGAGGATGTGCCCGGCGTAATACACCACGGGTGTGGGTACCATGCCGACATCGCTGACATGGCAGCCGCAATCGAGCAAACCTTGAATGAGTTGTTGCGCCAGCTCTGGGCCGGACAGGCGGCCGTCACGGCCGACCGCGATGTTTGGCTCACCTTGGGCGATGCTTTGCGAGCCGATAGCGCGACCGATCCAGTAAGCGGTTTCAGCACTCAAGGTGCGGCCGACCACGCCACGAATATCGTAGGCGCGGAAGATATCGGCCGGCAGCTTCGGTGCTTTTACCTGCGCGGGGGCGGGAGTCGGCTCATGGAGGCCGAGTAGGTCTTGGTCTTCGTCGAGAATGTCGATGTCGAGGATGTCCGTGTCTTGAAACAGTGGGTCAACCATGGCGCTTACAGGCGCCTGCATGGCTGCGCGTTCGGGGTTCGCTGTGCCTGAACTCGCGGGTGCCGGGGCTTGTTCGCTAGCGCGGCGTGGCAGGCGTGCCAGGCTCTGCGCGAGGATATCCAGGGCCGGTAGGCTCAGGCTGAAAGCTTTGACGGCCTTACCGGCGGACAGTTCCTTGAGCATCTGGCCCAGTTGCAGCACATCGGCGTGTAAGTGACTTTGCAGGCGGCTTAGCACCAAGTAGAGGCCGACAATAGCCCCGACCAGAGCCAGCAGTCCGGCTATAGCCAGCAGCAACGGTGATAACACCGAGTTGGTTAGCGACGAGCCGGGGATGAAGCTGATCGTCCAGTTGGGGTTGCCGGTGCTGAATACCTGCGCGGTGCCCTGTGCTTGGCCGCGCTCTGCGAGTACCTGAGCGGCGGTATTGTTGAACTGCTGAATCAGCTGGATCTGGCCGATCTCTGCGGGCATTACCGGCAGGCTAGTGAGCAGGCGCTCCAGGTCTACGGCCAGCAGCAGGGTGCCATGCAGCGGCTCGCCTTCACTCAGGCGCAGTGGCGCGGCGCTGTAGACCAGCCAGCGTTGGCCCACCTTGTAGGCTTCTGGTGCGGGTGTTTGCCCATTTTCGACGCGGCGCAGCATATCCAGCGCCGCAAAGTTCATCGGTGCGCTGCGGCCCATGTCCTGCACGGCCTGGCTGCGCGCGTTGAGGTGGGCGTCGACAACCCCGTTCCAGTATGTGAGGTTGCGTTCGGCCGCGCGGATTTGCTCGATATCCTGACTTTGCACCGCCTGCAGCAACTGTGGGTTACGCGCAGCTGCCTGGGTGTCTGCGCTCAGTTGCTGCAGGGCCGACTGCAATACAGTGGCTTGGCCGCCGCCCCAGGCCTGGCTGAGCTGTTGCAGCTGTTGTTGATTGGCACTGTTGAGCGGGCCAAACCAAAGCAGTGCGCCGGCCAGGATAATGCCGAGTAACGCCGCCACCACGCCAGGCAACAGGGCATTTAAGCGGGAGTTGCGTGCTTTCGGGGCAGCGGGGGCACTGGTCAGCTGGGCGCTTGGTGTCAGCGTTTCAGCATCCTTGGCAGTGCGCTTGAAGAGTTTCATGCAGCGTCTCCTCGGCAATTCATCCTGGAATTAGGGTGGGGCAATCAGTGGCTGCCGGAGTGGCCAAAGCCACCTGCGCCGCGCTGGCTTTCATCGAACTGTTCGACCAGCTCAAAGTGAGCTTGCACCACCGGTACCAGAATCAGTTGGGCAATACGTTCGCCAATCGCGATGGTGAAGGCGCTTTGTCCGCGGTTCCAGCAGGACACCATCAGCTCGCCCTGATAGTCAGAGTCGATCAAGCCGACCAGATTTCCGAGAACAATGCCGTGTTTGTGTCCTAGGCCCGAGCGCGGCAGGATCATCGCAGCCAGGCCAGGGTCGCCGATGTAGATCGACAGGCCGGTAGGGATAAGCACGGTTTGCCCCGGCTCGAGTACCAGTTCCTGTGTGAGCATGGCGCGTAGGTCAAGGCCGGCGGAACCTGGAGTGGCGTAGTGCGGCAGGGGGAATTCGTTGCCCAGGCGCGGGTCGAGAATTTTGGCTTGTAAGGCGTGCATATCAGGCTCTGTGGTCAGTGAGTAGGCGTCAGTCGCGCGTGCAGCGTTCTGCAATAAAGCTCACCAATTGGCGAGCGATTTTGCTTTTGCTGGTCTGGGCGAAGCTGCTCTGCTGCAATTCACGGTCGATGATGGTGATGGCGTTTTCTTCGCTGTTGAAGCCGATGCTCGGGTTGGCCACGTCATTGGCAACAATCAGGTCAAGATTCTTGTCCTTGAGCTTGCGCGAGGCGTACTCCAGCAGGTTTTCGGTTTCGGCGGCAAAGCCGACGCTGAATGGCCGGTCGGCGCGGGTAGCTAGGGTGGCGAGAATATCGGGGTTGCGCACCATTTGCAGGAGCAAGCCGTCGCCGCTGCTGGGGTCTTTCTTCAATTTGTGTTGTGCGACCACTTCTGGGCGGTAATCGGCGACAGCCGCGGCGGCGATCAGGAGGTCACAGGGCATTGCCGCTTCACAGGCCGCGAGCATGTCGCGGGCGCTGGTGACGTTGATGCGGGTAACGCGTTCGGGTGTGGGCAGGTGCACCGGACCGCTGATCAGGGTGACCTTAGCGCCCGCCTCTGCGGCTGCTTCAGCCAGGGCAAAACCCATCTTGCCGGAGCTGTGGTTGGTGATGTATCGCACTGGGTCGATATTTTCTTGGGTGGGTCCGGCGGTAATCAATACATGCTTGCCGGTTAACGCCTGGTGCTGGAAACAGTCGGCGGCGCATTGCACCAGCTGTTCGGCTTCGAGCATGCGGCCCAGACCGATATCACCGCAAGCCTGACTACCAGCCGCAGGGCCGAACAGGTGCAGGCCGCGCTGTTGCAGCAGGTGCGCGTTGGCCTGGGTGGCGGGGTCGCGCCACATGGCCTGGTTCATCGCAGGTGCCAGGGCGACGGTGGCATCGGTGGCCAGCACCAAGGTGGTCAGCAGGTCATCCGCCACGCCTTGGGCCAGGCGCGCCATCAGATCAGCCGTGGCGGGGGCAATCAGGACCAGGTCGGCCCAGCGCGCCAGCTCGATATGGCCCATGGCGGCCTCGGCCTCAGGGTCGAGCAAGTCAAGGTGTACCGGATGCCCGGACAGGGCTTGCAACGTCAGCGGAGTGATGAATTCACGGCCGCCTTTGGTCATGACCACGCGCACGTCGGCATCCTGGTCCTTGAGTCGGCGAATCAGCTCAGCACTCTTATACGCGGCAATACCACCGCCTACGCCAACAATGATGCGTTTCCGATACAGCCGCTGCATAGGCCTGCCTTTTATAAAGTTGGCTTTTGTCAAAGAAGGTTATAGCGCAGCGCCGACACCTCCCCAGGCCAGGCGCGACGCAAAAGTTGGGCTACGATAGCACAGAGCCTGCAGCGGAGTAGCGCTGCCAAGTGCCTGCCAGGCTTGGCTTTGCGGTGCTTGGGTGCGACGACTTGGCGCTCGGTAATGCACAAGGAGGTGTGATGAGTATTCGTGACTGGCCGGCGGCAGAGCGCCCGCGGGAGAAACTCCTGGCCCAGGGCGCGGGCACCCTGACCGATGCCGAATTACTGGCGATTTTTCTGCGCACCGGGGTGGCCGGGCAGAGTGCGGTCGATCTGGCGCGCCATCTACTGGGCGACTTTGGCAGTTTGCGCGCGCTGTTGCAGGCGGATCTGCCGTCGTTCAGTCAACGTTTGGGGTTGGGCCCAGCTAAATTTGCTCAGTTGCAGGCCGTGCTGGAAATGGCGCGACGCCATTTGGCCGAGCAATTGCGCCGAGATTCAGCATTGGAAAGCCCACAGGCCGTGCGCGATTACCTGAAAGCGCTGCTACGGCATGAGCCGCATGAGGTGTTCGGCTGTCTGTTTCTTGATGCCAAGCACCGCGTATTGGCCTTTGAGGCCTTGTTTCATGGCTCCATCGACAGCGCCAGCGTTTATCCCCGGCAGGTGGTCAAGCGGGCGTTGGCACATAATGCTGCGGCGCTGATTTTGACTCACAACCACCCGTCCGGCGTCGCTGAGCCCAGTCAGGCGGATCGGGTGTTAACCCGTCGCCTGAAAGAGGCTCTGGAATTGGTGGATGTGCGCGTAATCGACCACTTTATCGTTGGCGACGGTGAGCCGCTGTCGATGGCCGAGTACGGTTGGCTCTAAGGCGTAAGGCGCACCTTGGAGAAGTCCTGGCGGCCGAACGGGCTGACCTGATACCCCTCGACCTGCTTGCGCGTCAGTGCGTAAGCCGTCGGGTGAGCCAGCGGCAACCATAGTGCTTGTTGCTGGATGATCTCTTGCGCTTGCTTATACAGCTGGCTGCGCTGGGCTTGATCGCTGGTGCTCTTGCCATCACTGATGAGTTTGTCCAGTTGCGGGTCGCAATAGCGGGCGAAATTCAGCCCAGACTCGAGTGAGGCGCAGGCAAATTGCGGTGTGAGGAAGTTGTCTGGATCACCGTTATCGCCGGCCCAGCCCATAAATAGCAGGTCGTGCTCGCCGGCTTTGGCACGGCGAATCAGCTCGCCCCATTCGATCACGCGAATTTCTGCCTTGATGCCGATCTTGCCCAGGTCCGCCTGTAGCAGTTGTGCGCCCAGGCTCGGGTTAGGGTTGAGCACGCTGCCGGTGGGGCGGGTCCAGATGGTGGTGCTGAAGCCATCGGCTAGGCCGGCCGACTTCAGCAATTCGCGGGCTTTTTCCGGGTTGTGGGGGTAACCGGGCAGCTCGCTGGCGTAGCTCCAGGTATTGGGCGGATAGGGACCATTGGCGGCCTCGGCGCTGTCCTCGAACACCGCCTTCAAATAGCTACTTTTATCGAAGGCCAGGTTAATGGCCTGGCGCACGGCGGGTTGGTCGAGTGGTGGGTGCTGGCTGTTGATGCCGACGAAAGCGGTCATAAAGGCGGCGGTGCGCGCGCTCTGCAGCGTGTTATCGCCGCTAATCGCCTGCACATCCTGCGGTTTCGGCGAGAGGGCTATATGACACTCACCGCGGCGCAATTTCTGTAGGCGCACATTGGCGTCGGGGGTGATGGCGAACACCAGGTTATCCACCGCGGGTTTACCCGCGAAGTACGTTGGGTTGGCGCTGTAACGCACGCTGGCATCTTTCTGGAAGCGTTTGAAGACGAATGGCCCCGTACCGATTGGCTGGCTGTTGAGTGTGTCCGGCGTGCCGGCAGCTAGCAGTTGCGCGGCATACTCGGCGGAATAAATAGACGCGAAACCCATGCTCAGGGTGGCGAGGAAGGTCGCATCTGGGCGATTGAGGCTAAAGCGCAGGCTATGTTCGCTGGTTTTCTCGATGCTGTTGATCAGGCTTGGTAGCTGCATCGACTGAGCATGCGGGTAGCCGCTCTGCGCGACCTTGTGCCATGGGTGCGCCGGGTTGAGCATGCGCTGAAAGCTGAACAGCACGTCATCTGTATTCAGCGGGCGGCTGGGGGTGAAATAGTCGGTGCTGTGAAAGCTCACATCTGGGCGCAGGGTGAAGCTGTAATGCAGGCCGTCCGGACTGACCTCCCAGCTTTTGGCAAGGCTTGACTGTAACGTGCCGCTGATCGCGTCGAAGTCCACTAGGCGGTTCATCAATACGTCGGCAGATGCGTTAGTGGTGGTCAGGGAGTTGTACTGCACCACATCGAAGCCATCCGGGCTGGCTTCGGTGCAGACGCTGAGCGTGCTGGCTTGGGCCAGAGCAGGAGCCAGTAGCGGAACCAGCAGTAGCGGTAGGAGGGCGAGGCGCATGACAAGCTCCTGAAATGAGGTGGCGCGTGTGCGAAAGCTTTACCCTAGGCCATTACTCGCTCGCGGGGCAATCAATCTTGGCGACGAGTGGTCGATGAGCGTGACCCCCCTCAATGCCTGGCTTGAGAGTGGAATACGGTGGTCGAGCGTGATTAGGTAAAGTGCGTTTAATCTTGTTGCGCCTTGAGCTTTCTGGTATAAAGCAGCGCTCTTTTGTAGGGGCCCGGTTCTTGCGCTTTCAGGTACGGCCGGTAAGACCCTCGAGATACGCGGCGCTGAGCGCCAAGATTGAATATTAGCGGCCAACCCATGCCGGGTTGGGCATGTGGTTTTAGAGGGCTGAGGCATGTCGAGAGTCTGTCAAGTTACCGGTAAGGGTCCGGTAACTGGGAATAACATTTCCCACGCAAACAACAAAACCCGTCGTCGTTTCCTGCCGAACCTGCAGCATCACCGCTTCTGGGTCGAGTCTGAGAACCGTTTCGTCCGTCTGCGCGTTTCTGCCAAAGGCATGCGTTGCATCGACAAGCGTGGTATTGACGTCGTTCTGTCCGAGCTGCGTGCTCGCGGCGAAAAGGTTTAAGGGGAAAGTCATGCGTGAATTGATCCGTTTGATCTCGAGTGCCGGTACTGGTCACTTCTACACTACCGACAAAAACAAGCGCACCACTCCGGACAAAATCGAAATCAAAAAATTCGATCCGGTTGTGCGTAAGCACGTGATCTACAAGGAAGGCAAGATCAAGTAATTGATCTGGCTCCTTGCCGAAAAAGCCCGCCTTCATGGCGGGCTTTTTCTTGCCTGCGATTTAGCGTGATAAACCTAGGTGATAAAAAACGCCGGGAGCCATTTTTTGCGTTGCGCAGTGATGGTCTGCAGAGTGGCCGCCAGGGATGGTCGGCGATAAAAAGCCCGCGCAAGGCGGGCGAAGGGTGACGCATGAATCGCTATCAGTTGCTGGTCTGCTCGAAAATCACATAGACCTTGCGGCAAGCTTCCAGCACTTCCCAGGTGCCGGAGAAGCCGGCCGGGATCACGAAACGGTCACCGGCGCGTAAGGTCTTGGCATTACCGTCTTGGTCACGCAGCACTGAGACACCCTGCAAAATTTCGCAGTACTCGTGTTCGGTGTAGCTGATGGTCCATTGGCCGATAGCGCCTTCCCAGATACCTGCATTGAATTGACCGCACGGGCTGCCGTAGTGGTTGCGCACGCTTTGTTCGGGGTCACCCGCGAGGACTTTTTCTGCAGCTGGGCGGTAATGCTCAGGGGCGGTGGTGGCGTGGGCGAAGTCGACGATCTGCTCAATGTTCATAAGAAGGTCCAGTCAGGCGTGTTGTCAGTTAAATGCTAATTTCGGCAGTCTATGTTTAATAAAGCGCACATAACAAGGTGGATTAGCCTGTATTTGTAAAAAATATTGGAACTACTCAGGCCTCTGGTTTAGTGTTGCCGGCACGATTGGGTTTGTTTAACCCATGCAGAATAATTGACAGCGCAGCGGCCGACCTGCGGCGCTTTACTAGCGATAGAGGATGTTCGAATGACTAGCCTGACTCGTGCCGATTGGGAGCAGCGCGCCAACAATCTGAAGATCGAAGGCCGTGCCTTTGTGCATGGTGAATACCGTGCGGCGGTTTCGGGTGACACTTTTGAGTGCATCAGCCCGGTCGATGGCCGCGTGCTGGGCCAGGTGGCCAGCTGTGACCTGGCTGACGCCGAATTAGCGGTAAGCGACGCCCGCGCTACCTTTGAGTCTGGCGTGTGGTCGCGGATGGCGCCGGCGCAGCGCAAGCGCATCATGATTCGTTTCGCCGATCTGATGGATGAGCACGCCGAAGAGTTGGCGCTGTTGGAAACCCTCGACATGGGCAAGCCGATCAGCGATTCACTTGGCGTTGATGTACCGGGCGCCTCGCGCGCGATCCGCTGGAGCGGTGAAGCGGTCGACAAGATCTACGACGAAGTAGCCGCCACCCCGCATGACGAACTGGGCCTGGTGACCCGTGAGCCGGTGGGCGTGGTTGCGGCCATCGTGCCGTGGAACTTCCCGATGATCATGACCTGCTGGAAGCTCGGCCCGGCGCTGTCCACCGGTAACTCGGTAATCGTTAAACCCTCCGAGAAATCGCCGCTCACGGCGTTGCGTCTGGCTCAGCTGGCCCTTGAGGCGGGTATTCCCGCCGGAGTACTCAACGTCTTGCCGGGTTATGGCCATACCGTGGGTAAAGCGCTGGCGCTGCATATGGATGTCGACACGCTGGTGTTCACCGGTTCAACCAAGATCGCCAAGCAGCTGATGATTTATGCAGGCGAATCGAACATGAAGCGTGTGTGGTTGGAAGCGGGCGGCAAGAGCGCCAATATCGTCTTCGCCGACGCCCCCGACCTCAAGGCGGCGGCAGAAGCGGCGGCGGCGGCGATCTGCTTTAACCAAGGCGAGATGTGTACCGCGGGTTCACGTCTGCTGGTGGAGCGCTCGATCAAGGATCAGTTTATGCCGATGGTCGTGGAGGCGATGCAAGGCTGGAAGGCCGGTCATTCGCTGGACCCTGAGAGCAAGGTCGGTGCGCTGGTTGACGCGGGGCACCTGAACGCGGTGCTCGGTTATATCGACGCCGGCCACAAAGACCAAGCCACGCTGCTCTGTGGTGGCAAGCGCACCCTCGAAGAGACCGGCGGCCAGTATGTTGAGCCGACTATCTTTGATGACGCACACAATGCGATGCGCATCGCCCAGGAAGAAATCTTCGGCCCGGTGCTGACAGTCATTGCCTTCGACAGTACTGAGGAAGCGATCCAGATCGCCAACGACAGCATCTATGGCCTGGCGGCTGCCATTTGGACCAGCAACCTGTCCAAGGCTCACCTGGCGGCCAAAGCGCTGCGTGTCGGCAGCATGTGGGTCAACCAGTACGATGGTGGTGACATGACCGCGCCGTTCGGTGGCTACAAGCAATCGGGCAACGGCCGTGACAAGTCGCTGCATGCGTTCGATAAGTACACCGAGATCAAAGCCACCTGGATCAAGCTATAAAACGAAGCGTCTGGGTCGGCCAGTGGTCGACTCGGTAGCGTCAAACTGGCGGTCGAGCCTCTTCTCAGAGGCTCGGCCGTTGTTTTTTCTGCGGTGTTAACGCTGGTGATTCGCTCCACGGGATGGGAGTTGGGCAAATGAGATGGGCAACCTATTTCGCCGTCAGTGCGGCTGTTGTGGTCGTTGGGCTGTCGCTGGGGGTGACGCTGCCGCTGGTATCGTTTCGGCTTGAGTCTTGGGGTTATGGCCCTTTTGCTATTGGTGTGATGGCAGGGATGCCGGCCGTTGGCGTTTTGCTGGGAGCGCGGTTGACCGGGCGCCTGGCCGGTTGGTTCGGTACGCCGCAGACCTTGCGGCTTTGCCTGGTGGCCAGTGCGGTGTCGGTGGGCTTGCTCAGTGTGATGCCGAGCTATCCGTTGTGGCTGCTGCTGCGCCTGCTGATCGGCATCTCCCTGACCGTGGTGTTTGTGCTCGGCGAAAGTTGGATCAATCAGCTGGTTGAAGACCGCCTGCGCGGTCGCCTGGTGGCGCTGTACGGCACCGGTTTTGCGCTCAGTCAGCTGTGCGGCCCGCTCTTGCTGACCCTGCTGGGTACGGAAAGTGATCGGGGTTTCTGGTTCTCGGCGGGCTTGTTGATCTTCGGTAGCCTGCTGTTGTTGGGGCGTGATGGCGCGCCCAAGGTTGATGCGCAGAGTGCGTCCGGACGCGGCATCTTGGCGTTCTGCCGCACCTCGCCGGCAATCGCCTGGGCGGTGGTGCTGTTTGCCGCCTTTGAGGCGATGGTGCTGACGCTGCTGCCGGTGTACCTGGTGCGCGAAGGTTTTGCCCAGCAGCTGGCGTTGATCATGGTCAGTGCGGTGGTGGTCGGCGATGCCGCGTTGCAGCTGCCGATTGGCTGGATGGCTGACCGTGTACCCCGGCAAACGCTGTTTCGCTGCTGCGGGGTGGTATTGCTGCTGTCGAGCCTGAGCATTCCGTCATTGCTGCACACGCCGCTGATCTGGGCGGTGCTGGTGTTGTTCGGTGCCAGCGCAGGCGGTTTGTACACCTTGTCGCTGATCCTGGTCGGCCAGCGTTACCGTGACGATGCGCTGGTGCGCGCCAACTCGCATATCGCCTTGCTCTGGGGCGCCGGCTGCCTGCTCGGGCCGCTGTCGACCGGCGCTGCCAGCCAGTGGGTCAGTGGGCATGCCCTGCCGATATTGATGGCGATTGGTGCGGCAGTGTTTGTTTGGCTGGCGTTTAAGCGCGGTGCGTTCAATGAGGTCGTGGCCGTCAGGGCGTGAGGCTGGTCTCTTCGCCGCTATGCACGAGTTGCTGCTCGGTCAGTAAAGCGGCCACGCATTCGCCGACCTGACGTATCGCCTGTTCAAGCTGCGGCGTGGGTTTGCCGGCGTAGTTGATGCGCAGGCAGTTACGGTATTTGCCGGCCGCCGAAAAGATGCTGCCGGGCGCAACCTGGATGGCATGCGGCAGCAGTTCGCGGTTCAGGCGCTGGCTGTCGAAGCCGGCTTCCAGCTCAATCCATAGCATAAAGCTGCCCTGCGGCCGGCTGACCCGCGTGCCGGCGGGGAAGTAACGGCTGACCCAATCGATCATCACATCACGGCTGCGCTGGTATTGCGCGCGCATGCGCCGCAGGTGAGGCTCGTAGTGGCCTGCTGCAAGGTACTCAGTGAGTGCTAGCTGTGGCAGTTGCGCGGTGCTGCCAGTGCCCATGTATTTCATGTGCAGCACTTGTTCCAAGTAGCGCCCGGGGGCGATCCAGCCAATGCGCAGCCCTGGAGCCAGGGTCTTGGAAAAAGAGCTGCAGAGCAGCACACGGCCATCTTCGTCATAGGATTTGATCGTGCGTGGGCGTGGGTAGCTGTAGGCCAGATCGCCGTAAACATCGTCTTCGATAATCGCCACGTCATAGCGTTGAGCCAGGGCCAGCAGGGCGCGCTTGTTGGCGTCGGGCATGATGTAGCCCTGCGGGTTGTTGCAGGTCGGAGTCAGCTGAATGGCTTTTATCGGCCATTGCTCTAGGGCCAGTTCTAGGGCTTCCAGACTGATTCCGCTGATGGGGTCGGTCGGCAGCTCCAAGGCTTTCATGCCAAAGCCTTTGAGTGCCTGCATGACCCCGTGAAAGCTCGGCGAATCCACAGCAACAATGTCGCCAGGCTGGCAGACGGCGCGTATGGCGGCGGAGAGTGCCTCGTGACAGCCCGTAGTGACGATGATGTCCTGAGGCGACAGGTTGCAGCCGGAGTCGAGCATCAGTCGGGAGATCTGCTCGCGCATGCCCAGGTGGCCGTAAATGCAGCCGTAGGTCAGGCTGTTGGCGTCCTGACGACGGCTCAGGCGTGACAGCGAGCGCAGCAGCGGTTTAAGCGTTGGGCTGTCGATATCCGGTCGGCCGCGGCTGAGCTGAAGCATGCCCTCGTGTCCGGGTTGCTGGCTGATCAGCTCCAGCACTTGATCCCACTGCGACACATCCACCGGGCGCTGAGCCATACGGCTGACCTTAGGCAGTGCCGGCATTTTTCGCGCGGCCGGCACGAAGTAGCCCGACTTCGGCCGGGGCGTGGCCAGGCCCTGATCTTCCAGGTGGCGATAGGCTTGCTGCACCGTACTCAAGCTCACGCCATGTTCAATGCTTAGGGCGCGCACCGACGGCAAGCGATCGCCAGGGCGGTACAAGCCCTGCTCGATGCGGTCGCTGAGTAGCTCGGCAAGATTGATGTAGAGCGTCATGACAGCTACCTCGCAATGCTATCGGTGTTGGTAAAACCAGTACAGATGGGCTGTAAATCTGTCATTCAGACTGTGTTATGACAAAGCTGTATGGATTTAAAAGTAGTTATTTGAATCTGTCATGCTTTTATTGGCGCGTTCATCATGAACACCTACCAGGCTTTCGGGCAGGAGCAGGCGATGAACGGGTTAAGTGATGCAAGGCTGGTGCTGAAACCAGAAGCGCTGCGGCAAGGGGCCGTAGCCGAGCATCTGTATGGTCAGAAAGATAAAAGCACTTCGGCTGTCGGCCGCTGGAGGCTGTTCTGTCGGCGCTTAGCGACGCGGCGCGCGTTGCTGACGTTAAGCGATGAGCAACTGAAGGATGTCGGCTTGAGCCGCGCGCAGGCGCAGCGTGAAGCCTTGTGTCCGTTCTGGACACTCTAAGTTGAGGCCACGCGGCCCTGAGTTGACGAGCAGCAGGGCGCAGACGGCCTGCTGGGTTGCGTGGGTTAGACCAGCTCTTTCATCCGATGCCAGAGCATGCCCAGCGCCAGCAGCGGCGAGCGCAGGTGTTTGCCGCCGGGGAAGGTCATGTGCGGCACCTTGTCGAAGAGCTCGAAGCCGCCGCCTTGCTGGCCGCTGATAGCCTCGGCCAGAAGCTTGCCGGCCAGGTGAGTGGCGTTTACGCCGTGGCCGGCGTAGGCCTGGGCGAAGAACACGTTGCTGTGCTCCGCAAGTCGACCAATTTGTGGCAGGCGGTTGGCGCCGATGCCGATCATGCCGCCCCACTGGAAGTCGATTTTCACGTCTTGCAGATGTGGGAAGGCTTGCAGCATTTTCGGTCGCATATAGCCGGCAATGTCCGCAGGATCGCGCCCGGAATAGTGACAGGCACCGCCGAATAGCAGGCGGTTGTCGGCGGACAGGCGGAAGTAATCGACCGTCACGCGCTGGTCGCACAGGGCCATATTCTGCGGGATCAGGTTGCGCGCTTGGGCTGCGGAGAGCGGCTCGGTGGCGATCACGTAGCTGCCGGCGGGCAACACCTTGCCGCCGAGTTTGCTGTTGAGACCATTGAGGTAGGCGTTGCAGGCCAGCACCAGAGTTTTGGCGCGGACCTTGCCGCTGGTGGTGTGCACCTGCACTTCGCTGCCGTAGTCGATATGCGTAACCGGCGAATGCTCGTACAGGCGCACGCCCAGGCTGGCAGCGGCTGCTGCTTCGCCGAGGGCCAGATTGAGCGGGTGCAGATGGCCTGAGCCCATATCGATCATGCCGCCGGCGTAGCGGTCGGAGCCGACCACCTGGTGCATCTGCTCGGCTTGCAGCAGGCGCAGTTCGTGGCGATAGCCGAGGCTTTCGAGCTCGGCCTTGTCTTCGGCGAAGTCGTCCAGGTGCGCCGGTTTGTTGGCCAGGTCGCAGTAACCCCAGGTCAGGTCGCAGTCGATGTTGAACTGCTCAACGCGGCCGCGCACGATTTCCACCGCCTCCAGGCCCATCAGCTTGATCTGGCGTACACCTTCGCTGCCAATCACTGAAGCGAACTGCTCGACGCCGTGACCGACGCCGCGAATCAACTGGCCGCCATTGCGCCCGCTGGCGCCCCAGCCGATCTGGTGCGCCTCCACCAGCACCACCGAGAAGCCCTTCTGGGTCAGTTCGATGGCGGTATTCAGGCCGGAGAACCCGCCACCGACAATGCACACATCGGCCAGCTCCTCACCCGCCAGCGGCGGATAGGCCAGCTGCTGGTTGGCAGTGGCGGCGTAGTAGGAGGGGGCGTGCTGATCGTTGTGCACGGCTGGCTGTTGCGGCTGGTGAACGCGGGCGTTCATGTGCGAAATCCTGTTTTATGTGTTGTTAAAATTTGACGCAGGATAAGCGCGCTACTTGTCACAAGCCAAGGGGGGAGGCGGTAAAAACTGTTTTTCCTGGGCGCCGATCGTCGTTTGCCGGCGCAGAGCAGGGGTTGGCGGTTAAGATGCGCGAGTTTTCTACCGAGCGCTGTTGATGAGCTGTACTAACCGCAAGATCGACCAACTACGTTTGCAGATCCCCAGTTTCGCCTGTGTGCCGGGCTGTCACGATTGCTGTGGCCCGGTCACCGCGTCGTCCGAAGAAATGTCGCGCCTGCCGGTGAAAAGCGACGCCGAGCACGACGCCGCCCTGGCCGAGTACAACTGCGTGCACCTCGGCCCGCAAGGCTGCACGGTGTACGAGCAGCGGCCATTGATCTGCCGGTTGTTCGGCACCACGCCGAGCCTGCCGTGCCCGCGTGGTCAGGGGCCGGAGCAGATGATCGAGCCGGCCGTGGAAGCGCATGTACACCAGTTGATCGCCAGCACCCGCCAACGTCTGGTGTAGGTTACGTCGCTGCTCTTGCGGGAGTGGCTTCAGCTACGAAAGCCCGGCAGCGCATCGCGGCTAAAGCCGCTCCCACAGAAACCGATTGCCGAGGGTTACTCGGCAATCGGCAGGCTCAGGCTCTCTTTCACTTCTTCCATAACGATATAGCTCTTCGACTCGCGCACATGCGGCAGCTTGAGCAGGATATCGCCGAGCAGCTTGCGGTAGCTGGCCATCTCGTTAATCCGTGCTTTCACCAGGTAATCGAAATCCCCCGACACCAGGTGGCACTCCAGCACGTGCGGCAGCTTGAGCACGGCGCGGCGAAACTCTTCGAACGTGTCGCCGGACTTGTAGTCCAGGCTGATCTCGACGAATACCAGCAGGCTGGCTTTGAGCTGCTGTGGGTTGAGGCGCGCGTGGTAGCCCATGATGATGCCTTCGCGCTCCAGGCGGCGGACCCGTTCGGTGCACGGCGTGGTCGACAGGCCGACGCGTTCGCCCAGTTCGGTAAAGCTGATGCGCCCATCGTCTTGCAGGATACGCAGGATGTTGCGGTCAATCTTGTCCAGTTCGCGGCGGCTCTGATGCTGGGTGCGCATGGTGGATACCCCTCTATAGAAAGCGATATTGCCAATAATTGTCGCCAAATATAGCTAGTTATATAGTGAAAAGCACTGGTCATCTCTTCCTATACTGCGATCAATTGTGATCTCAAGAATTATCCGTCGTGCTCGGTCGCGACGAGGAGAGTGACATGCGGGTTCTGGTTCTCGGTAGCGGTGTGATTGGCACAGCCAGTGCGTATTACCTGGCGCGTCAGGGTTTTGAAGTGGTGGTGGTCGATCGGCAGAACGCCCCGGCCATGGAAACCAGCTTCGCCAACGCCGGCCAGGTCTCCCCTGGCTATGCCTCGCCATGGGCAGCGCCAGGCGTACCATTGAAGGCCATCAAATGGTTGCTGCAAAAGCACGCGCCGCTGGCGATCAAGGCCACCGCCGATATCGACCAATACCTGTGGATGGCGCAGATGCTGCGCAACTGCACCGCCAGCCGTTACGCGGTGAACAAGGAGCGTATGGTGCGTCTGTCTGAGTACAGCCGTGACTGCCTCGATGAACTGCGTGCGGAAACTGGAATCGCTTATGAAGGCCGCAGCCTGGGCACCACCCAGCTGTTCCGCACCCAGGCGCAACTGGATAACGCCGCGAAAGACATCGCCGTGCTGCAGCAATCCGGTGTGCCTTATGAAGTGCTCGATCGCGCTGGCATTGCCCGCGTTGAGCCGGCCCTGGCGGCGGTGACCGACAAGCTGGCCGGTGCCTTGCGCCTGCCGAATGACCAGACCGGCGATTGCCAGCTGTTCACCAACAAACTGGCCGATATGGCCAAGGCGTTGGGTGTGGAGTTCCGCTTCGGTCAGAACATCCAGCGCATCGAGGCGGTGGGTGACCGGGTCAATGGCGTGTGGATCGACGGCAAGCTGGAAACTGCCGACCGCTATGTATTGGCTCTTGGCAGCTTCAGCCCGCAACTGCTCAAGCCATTGGGCATTAAGGCGCCGGTGTATCCGCTCAAGGGCTACTCGTTGACCGTGCCCATCACCAATGCCGCGATGGCGCCGACTTCGACCATCCTTGATGAAACCTACAAGGTCGCGATCACCCGTTTCGACAACCGCATCCGCGTCGGCGGCATGGCGGAAATCGCCGGCTTTGACCTGAGCCTCAATCCGCGCCGCCGCGAAACCCTGGAAATGATCACCGCCGATCTTTACCCGCAAGGCGGCGATCTTAGCCAGGCTGAATTCTGGACCGGCCTGCGTCCGGCCACCCCGGACGGCACCCCGATTGTGGGGGCCACCGGCTTGCGCAATTTGTTCCTTAACACCGGCCACGGCACACTGGGCTGGACCATGGCCTGTGGCTCCGGTCGCCTGCTTGCCGACCTGATGGCGAAAAAGCGCCCGCAGATCAGCGCCGAAGGCCTGGATATTTCCCGCTACAGCCGCACCCAGGAGACTCATAAACATGTCAGTACAGCGCCTGCACACTGAAACACGTCATAGCGAGATCGTGATCCATAACGGCACGGTCTATCTGGCCGGCCAATTGGCCGATGATTACAGTGGCGACATCGTGCAGCAAACCCGCGAAACCCTGGCCAGTACCGACCGTTTTTTGGCCGAGGCCGGCAGCGATAAGTCGAAGATCCTCTCCGTGACCATTTACCTGAAGGACATGGACCGCGATTACGCCGGTCTCAATCAGGTCTGGGATGCCTGGGTCGCGCCGGGTGCAGCACCGGCGCGGGCCTGCGTCGAGGCCAAGATGTACAAGCCGGAAGTTTTGGTGGAAATGACCATCGTGGCCGCTCTTTAGTCGGCTGCCCCATTTGCAATAGGTGTTTGCCCGGCGATCACACCGGGCTTTTTTATAGCCGACCATCTCTGGCGGCGATTCTTCGGGCCATTTTCAAAGCCTAAACACTGCTGATAGCCGAGAACATCATGCGTCCTGCTCGTGCCCTGATCGACCTCAACGCCTTGCGTCACAACTACCAACTGGCCCGTGAGGTGACTGGCGCGCGGGCGCTGGCGGTGATTAAGGCGGATGCTTACGGTCATGGTGCGGTGCGCTGTGCGCAGGCGTTGCAGAATGATGCCGATGGTTTTGCCGTGGCCTGTATCGAAGAAGCGCTGCAACTGCGTGAGGCCGGCATCCGCGGGCCAATTCTGCTGCTGGAAGGCTTCTTCGAGATCGATGAATTAGCGCTGATTGAGCAACATGATTTGTGGTGTGTGGTGCATTCGTTGTGGCAGCTGGAGGTGATCGAGCGCAGCCCCCTGCGCACGCCGCTGACGGTGTGGCTGAAGATGGACAGCGGCATGCACCGTGTCGGCCTGCATCCAGCGGAATATCAGGCTGCTTATCAGCGCCTGCTGGCCAGCGGCAAGGTGGAGAAAATCGTTTTGATGAGCCACTTCGCCCGCGCTGACGAGCTGGATTGCCCGCGTAGCGAAGAACAACTGGCCGTCTTCCAGCAGGCCCGTCAGGGCCTTGTCGCCGAGGTCAGCCTGCGTAACTCGCCGGCTGTGCTCGGTTGGCCGGCCGTTCCAAGTGACTGGGTACGCCCTGGCATCATGCTGTATGGCGCTACCCCGTTTGAGCAGGCGCAGGCCGTGGCCGCGCGCTTGCAGCCGGTGATGACCTTGGAGTCGAAGATCATTAGCGTGCGCGAGCTGCCGGCTGGCGAGCCGGTGGGTTATGGCGCGCGTTTTGTCAGTGAGCGGCCGACCCGTGTGGGTGTGGTGGCCATGGGTTATGCCGATGGCTATCCGCGCCACGCACCGACAGGAACGCCGGTGGCGGTGGACGGCCAACTGACTCGCTTGATCGGCCGGGTGTCGATGGACATGCTCACGGTGGACCTGACCGACGTACCCCAGGCGGGCTTGGGCAGCCGGGTCGAACTCTGGGGCAAGCAGGTGCTGGCCAGCGACGTGGCCACTCAGGCAGGCAGTATTCCTTATCAGTTGTTTTGCAATCTGCGTCGAGCACCGCTGCTCTATCTCGGGGGTTAAACGCGCGTTTGTAGATGAGTTTGAACACGAGTGTTGTAAATTCCGAACGCTATGCGATGATACGGCGACTTTTCCGTATCTATCCCAAGGGGGCTCCAGCATTGGACGTCGGTGTACGACTGCAATCCATTCGCAAACTCAAAGGCCTTTCCCAGCGTGAACTCGCTAAACGGGCGGGCGTCACTAACAGCACTATTTCGATGATCGAGAAGAACAGCGTAAGCCCCTCGATCAGTTCGTTGAAAAAGGTGTTGGCAGGTATCCCCATGTCGCTGGTGGAGTTCTTCTCCCTGGATGTGGAACCGGATAACCAGGCCCAGGTGGTCTACCGAGCCGCCGAACTTACTGATATCTGCAGCGGTGCTATCACCATGAAATTGGTGGGCAAGGCGCACCCGAGCCGGGCTATTTCCTTCCTCGATGAGACTTACCCGAGTGGCTCTGACACCGGTGACGAGATGTACGCCCATGAAGGTGAAGAGGCCGGCATGCTGGTCTCCGGCAAGCTAGAACTGACCGTCGGCAGTGAGGTGTTTATTCTCGAACCAGGCGACAGTTACTACTTCGAGAGCAGCAAACCGCACCGTTTTCGTAATCCGTTCGAGCATCCGGCACGCCTAATCAGCGCCACCACTCCGGCGAATTTCTAGATAACCCTGCGACAATACGGGTTGTTTCGGCGGCCGCAGCTTGCCGTTATACTGACCCCCGCTCGCGAAACCGTGGCCGCGAGCGAGACTAGCCACGATGAGGGTGTACCGTGAACCTGATAAAAAAGATCCTGGTAGCTCAGGCTACCGTGTTGGCCCTGTGGGCAGTGACTGCTCAGGCCACGACCGACGATGCGATTGCCGAGCGACTGAAGCCGGTAGGTCAAGTCTGCGTAATGGGTGAAGAATGCAAAGGCGTGGGTGCAGTTGCGGTTGCCGCTGGCGGTGCTGCGCGTACTGCTGATGACATCATTACTAAGCACTGCGGCGCTTGCCATACCCCGGGTATCTTGGGTGCGCCGAAAATTGGTGACACCGCTGCCTGGAAAGCTCGTGCTGATGCAGAGGGCGGTCTTGACGGGATCCTGGCTAAAGCCATTTCGGGTATCAATGCGATGCCGCCGAAAGGCACCTGCGCCGATTGCTCGGATGATGAGCTACGTGGCGCGATCCAGAAGATGTCTGGCCTGTAAGCCGACCCTGCTGATGAAAAAGCCGCCCTCGGGCGGCTTTTTGCATTTTCTGCCCGGCAGTGCAGCAACGTGGAGGACGTGATGGTCCAAACTGCATTCGCCATAAGGCCGCCAGGAGAGCCAAATGCCCAAGGTCTGTTCGATCGAGCACAGTATTGACCATGTCCTCCAGACCCTTGAGGGGCCAATACACCTTGGCTTACCGCTGGGTTTGGGCAAGCCGAACCGCTGGGTCAATGCACTGTATGCACGCCTTAAACGCTTGCCCGAGCGCCAGCTGACAATTTATACCGCTCTCTGCCTGGGGCGTCCCCGTGCGCCTGAAGGGTTGCAGCAGCGGTTTCTTGAGCCGTTTGTTGAGCGAGTCTACGGCGATTACCCCGAGCTGGACTTTCTCGCCGACCTGCACGGCAACAGTCTGCCGGCCAATGTGCGTGTCGAGCAGTTCTTTCTGCAGCCGGGTAGCCTGCTCAACAGCGCACCGGCCCAGCAGGATTACATCAGTAGCAACTACAGCCATGTGGCGCGCGATCTGAATGACAAAGGCTTGAACCTGATCGCGCAACTGGTCGCGACCGACCCCGCACACCCTGGCTACTGGAGCCTGAGCTGCAACCCGGATATCACCCTCGACCTGTTGCCCCTGCTGGAGCAGCGCCGCGCCGCCGGTGAAACGATTCTCTGCGTGGCGCAAGTGCATGAGGCGTTGCCTTACATGGCCGGCACCGCCCAAGTGCCGTGCGCTACGTTCGACCTGCAGATTGCCGACAGCGAGTGCACTACGCTGTTCTCCACCCCGAACCTGTCAGTGAGCGTGCAGGATCATTGCATTGGTTTGCACGCCAGCACCCTGGTCCGAGATGGCGGTACGTTGCAGATTGGTATCGGCGCCATCGGCGATGCCCTGACCGCTGCGCTATTGGCACGTCAGGCTGACAACGCCGGCTACCGGGCGGTGCTGGAAGCACTGCAGAAGGGACACTGGGCGCAGATGATCAGCAAAGTTGGTGGTCTTGAGGCATTTGCCCGGGGCCTGTATGGCTGCAGCGAGATGTTCGTCAACGGCCTGTTGGCGCTGGCCGAGGCCGGTGTAGTGCGGCGGGCGGTTTACCCCGATTTGCGGGTGCAGCAGTTGGCGGCGGCCGGCGCGCTGGATGAGCAAGGTCGCCCTCACAGCGTGCAAGCCTTGCGCGCAGCTGGCATCGCAAAGCAGCTGGATGAGCCGCTGCTGACATGGCTACAGAGCAGCGGTTTGCTTAACGGTGCTATTGCCCTGGACGGCGCACAGATACGTTTGCCTGATGGTCGACAGCTGTCATGCGATCTTGACGACCCTCGCACGCAGGCTGGCTTGGCCACCTATCTGGGCGCGGCGCGAGAGGGTGCGGTGTTGCACGGTGGTTTTTTCCTCGGCCCGCAGCAGTTTTACCAACGGCTTCGGGCGCTGCCGCCAGAGCAACGAAGCCGCTATGCCATGGCCGGCATCCGCTTTATCAATGAGTTGTATCAACAGGAAGAGCTCAAGCGTTTGCAGCGCCGCGAGGCACGGTTTATCAACACAGTATTCACCGTCACGCTGTTGGGCGCGGCGGTGTCCGATCAGCTGGAAGACGGCCGCGTGCTCAGCGGCGTAGGCGGGCAGTACAACTTTGTCGCCCAGGCTCATGCGCTTGATGATGCACGCTCGATTCTGCTGCTGCGCAGTTGGCGTGAAAGCGCCGGCACGGTCAGCTCGAACATCGTTTGGGATTACGGCCACGCCACCATCCCACGGCACCTTCGTGACATCGTGGTCACTGAGTACGGCATCGCCGATTTACGCGGTAAAACCGATGCTCAGGTGATTGAGGCCTTGTTGTGCATCAGCGACTCGCGCTTTCAGGCGCAGCTGATCGAGCAGGCGCAGCAGGCCGGCAAGTTACCCGAAGATTTTCAGTTACCACCGCGTTTCTGCGATAACCGGCCTGAACATCTGGATGCGTTACAGCGCAAGCACGCCGCGCTATTTAGCGAATACCCGCTGGGCAGTGATTTCAGCGCTGAAGAGCGTGACTTGGTACGGGCGTTAACCTGGCTCAAACGGCATTTCAAGCTCAGCGAGGTACTGGAGTTGGGCAAAGCCACGCTCGATGCGCCAGCGCCCGAGGCCTTTCCTCTGCACCTGACCCGCATGGGGTTGGAGGCGCCCGAGGGGGTGCGTGAAGCCCTGTATCAGCGCTTGATTCTAGCGGGCCTGCAGGCCACCGCGTCGGGGCAGCCCGCTTCGTGAGGCGCGCAGTGGGTCAGTCAATAAAGCTGACCTGGCCGTCTTTGAGCGAGCCGATGCGCGCCAACGACTCAACCCGATAGCCCTGGGCGTCCAATTCGGCGCGGCCACGCTGAAAGGACTTCTCAATCACCACGCCGATGCCAGCGATGCTTGCGCCGGCCTGGCCGATTAGGTCGATCAGGGCGCGGGCGGCGTGACCGTTGGCGAGGAAGTCATCAATCAGCAGTACGTGATCCTTGGCGGTCAGGTGCTTGGCCGAGATGGCCAAGGTACTTTCGGTCTGCTTGGTGAAGGAAAACACCTTGGAGATGTACAGGTTGTCCGTGAGCGTGAGCGATTGGTACTTACGCGCGAATATTACCGGTACACCCAGCTCCAGACCGGCCATCACGGCTGGGGCAATGCCGGAGGCTTCAATGGTGACGATCTTGGTGATGTTCTGGCCGGCGAAGCGCTGGGCGAACTCATGACCGATCTGCTGCATCAGCGCGGGATCGATTTGATGGTTGAGAAAGGCATCGACCTTGAGCACGTGCTCAGAGAGTACGGAGCCTTCATCGCGAATCTTCTGTTTCAGCGTTTCCACGCGTGTTCCTCTCATCATCAACGTAGCCCGGATGCAATCCGGGGCGGTTTTTCTGGCTTGCATCCGGGCTACCAGAGTTATGTAGGGTGGATGGCGCTTCATCCATCCACCCTTGCGATTTGGTGGATGGATGAAGCGCCATCCACCCTGCGACTGCTCGCTCTGCGTCGGGTTACTGAACAAGCCTATTTTTTATGGCCTGCCATCCTTGGCGGCCACCCTACGGGCCGTCGCAAGCGACGTTAAAAATAGCTCCCAGCTATTTTTTAAGCATGGCGCGCATATTTGCTAGCGCCGAGTTGCCGGTGGCGGCTTTGACCTCGGGCGCGGCGTCTTCCAGACCTTCCCAGGCGAGATCCTCGGGTGGCAGTTCATCGAGGAAACGGCTCGGCGCGCAGTCGATGATTTCGCCGTATTGCTTGCGTTTGGCGGCGAAGGTCATGGTCAGGTTGCGCTTGGCGCGGGTGATCCCGACGTAGGCCAGGCGCCGCTCTTCCTCAACGGTGTCGGCTTCAATGCTGGAGCGGTGCGGAAGAATTTCCTCCTCCACGCCGAGGATGTAAACAGAGGGATACTCCAGGCCTTTGGAGGCGTGCAGGGTCATCATCTGCACGCCGTCGGCACCTTCTTCTTCCTCTTGTTGGCGCTCAAGCATGTCGCGCAACACCAGTTTGCCGATGGCGTCTTCGATGGTCATGTCGCCGTCTTCGTCGCGCTCCAGGGTGTTCTTCAGCGCTTCGACCAAGAACCAGACGTTACCCATGCGCGCGTCGGCGACCTTGTCGTTGGAGGCGTTCTGGCGCAGCCAATTCTCGTAATCGATGTCCATCACCATGCTACGGATCGCCGCAATGGGATCGTTCTGCGCGCACTCCTGGCGCACCCGGTCCATCCACTTGGTGAAGCGCGCCAGGCGCTCGGTAAAGCGCGCGTCCAGGCTTTCACCCAGGCCCATCTCGCCGGCGGCGGCGTACATGCTGATCTTGCGGCTGGTGGCGTAGTTGCCGAGTTTTTCCAGGGTGGTGGAGCCAATTTCGCGGCGCGGTACGTTGATCACCCGCAGGAAGGCGTTGTCGTCATCGGGGTTAACCAGCAGGCGGAAGTAGCTCATCAGGTCCTTCACCTCCTGGCGGGCGAAGAAGCTGGTGCCGCCGCTCAGGCGATAGGGAATCTGGTGATGCTGCAGTTTCAGCTCCATCAGCTTGGCTTGGTAGTTACCGCGATAAAGGATCGCGTAGTCGCTGTAGGGGCGTTCGGTGCGCAGGTGCTCGGTGAGAATCTCCAGGGCTACCCGTTCGCACTCGGCATCTTCGTTTTTGCAGCGGATCACGCGGATCTCATCGCCCATGCCCATCTCGCTCCACAGCTGCTTTTCGAAAGCGTGGGGGTTGTTGGCGATCAAGGTGTTGGCGCATTTGAGGATGCGGCTGGTGGAGCGGTAATTCTGCTCCAGCATCACCACTTTTAACGACGGGTAATCATCCTTGAGCAGCATCAGGTTTTCCGGGCGCGCGCCGCGCCAGGCGTAGATTGACTGGTCATCGTCGCCGACCACGGTGAACTGGTTACGCATGCCCACCAGCAGCTTCACCAGCAAATATTGGCTGGCGTTGGTGTCCTGATATTCGTCGACCAGCAGGTAGCGGATGCGGTTCTGCCACTTTTCCAGGATGTCGGGGTGTTCCTGGAACAGCTTCACCGGCATCAGGATCAGGTCATCGAAATCCACCGCGTTATAGGCTTTGAGCGTGCGCTGGTAGTGCAGGTAGACGATGGCGGCGGTCTGTTCCTTGGGGTTGCGCGACGCAGCCAACGCCTGCTCGGGCATGATCAGCTCGTTCTTCCAGCTGCCGATGTAGTTCTTGATCTCGTCGGCGCCGTCATCACCGGAATACTCTTTTTGCATGATGTCCGACAGCAGCGCCTTGATGTCGCCTTCGTCAAAAATCGAGAAGCCCGGCTTGTAGCCCAGTGCCGCGTATTCCTTACGGATAATGTTCATGCCCAGGTTGTGGAAGGTCGATACGGTCAGGCCGCGCGCCTCGGGGCCTTTGATCAGGCTGCCGATGCGCTCCTTCATCTCGCGCGCCGCCTTGTTGGTAAAGGTCATGGCCACGATATGACGCGCCTGGATGCCGCAGTTCTGCACCAGATGGGCGATCTTGCGCGTGATCACGCTGGTCTTGCCGGAGCCTGCGCCGGCGAGCACCAAAAGAGGGCCGCCGACATAGTTCACGGCTTCCTGCTGCCGGGGGTTCAGTCGGGACATTGAATCAATCGTCAGGCGGAATGGGCGCGCATTTTAACAGGCCTGAGGCTTTCTGCCGCGACCATCTGGAAGTGTGTTGCAGTGCACATAATGGCAAACCGCCAGGCTTGGTTAATTTTCCTAATCCAGTACTCTGGTGCCACTTTCGGGGCCTGCCATGCCGCAGGGCGCGCGCCACTGACACAAGGATGTGCGTGATTAGACGTCGATTACGACGCATCCGAGCGGTTTCAATGCTCTTTATTTGTGCTGTGGGGGAAGTTGTTTGTCCGCGTTCGTCGAACCATTACGCTTGCTCCTGCTGGCGGAAACGCCGGGCTGGGCACAGTTGCTGCGTGAACGCCTGAGTGCGCTCGGCAGTGGCTATGCACTGATTACCGCACCGTCATGGGAGGCAGCTAGCGCGCTGTTCGATAAGCCCAGTAACGCCATCCTGCTGACCACCGCCAAGTACCTGCCTTCTTCCGGGCGCTGTGCGCTTCCTACTGTGTTGCTGTTGGATGCTGAGCCCGAAGCGGTCCCTGAGGGCGTGTGCGACTGGCTGGTGCGCGACCAGCTCAGCGGCGAGGTGCTGCGCCGCTGCCTGCGTTATGCGCGTGAGCGCGGCCACCTTAATGACACCTTGCACCGCCTGGCCGAGCAGGATGCGTTGACTGGGATTGCCAACCGTCAGGGTTTTCAGACCCTGCTCGCTGCGCGCCTGGCCGAAAACGAAGGCCGTGGCCTGACGCTTGGGCATCTTGATCTGGATAATTTCCGCCACGCCAACGATGCCCTCGGTTATCAGGGTGGCGATCACCTGATGTTGCAAGTGGTCGCGCGGATCAAGGCGCAGTTGCAGGCCGGCGATCAAGTGGCGCGCCTGGGTAGCGATGAGTTCGCCTTGTTGCTCGACAGCCGCCGTGATCCGCAGCGCGCCGAACGCCTGGCGGTGCAGATTACCGAGGCTCTCGGTGAGCCTTACTGGATTGACGGCGAAAGCCTGCTGATCGGCTGCAGCCTGGGCCTGGTCCATTCCCGTGCCGAGAGCCGCGCCGACCCATTGATGTGGCACGCACATATCGCCATGCAGCAGGCCAAGAGCCAACAGGGCTGCACCTTTCATATCTATGACGAGCGGATCAACCGCAGCGCCCGCAACCAGGCTGACCTGGAGAGTGAGCTGCGTCGTGCCCTGCGCCGTGATGAATTGGAGCTGCATTATCAGCCGCGCCTGTGTTTACAGACCGGGCGTATCGTCGGCTTGGAAGCGCTGGTGCGTTGGCAGCACCGCGAGCATGGCCTGCTGGGTCCAAACGAATTCGTGCCGTTGGCCGAGGAGAGTGGCCTGATCGTGCCACTCGGCTACTGGGTGATCTCGCGTGCCTTGCGTGACATGCAATGGCTGCGTGGGCGCGGCGTGCCGGCGCTGCATATGGCGGTTAACCTGTCATTCCGCCAGTTTCAGGACAGCCAGTTGCTGCCAACCCTGAGCCGCCTGATCGAAGAGCGCGGTGTGGACGCGCAGTGGTTGGAGTTCGAGTTAACAGAAACCGCAGTGATGCGCCGCAGCGATCAGGTGCAACAAACCATGTTGGCCTTGGCTCGTCTCGGGGTGCGTTTTTCCCTCGACGATTTTGGCACCGGCTTCTCGTCTTTCGTGCACCTGAATAACCTGCCAATCACCTTGCTGAAAATCGATAAAAGTTTTGTCGGCGGCATGAGTGAGCGCCCGGAGAATCGGCAGCTGGTGCGGGCGATGATCAACCTGGCGCACAACCTCAATCTGCAGGTGGTCGGTGAGGGCGTGGAGAATGCTGAACAACTGGCGCTGCTGCGCCAGTACGGTTGCGACCAAGTGCAAGGCTACTTGATCAGCAAAGCCTTGCCGCTCCCAGAGCTGGCGCGCTTTCTGGTATTTGGCATGCGCCAGCCGTTGCTCGGGCTGAATAACAGCTGAGCGGCGCGCTGATAGCAAAAAGGCCCGCACCTGTTGCGGGCCTTTTTGTTTACTGCGCGGCCTGGGCCTGGCGTTGCGCCAGTTTCTGCTGGCGGTAGCTGATGGCGGCGGGCGGCACGGCGGTGACTTTGCCCGTTTCCAGCCAGCGCTTGAGGCGGTTGGCGTCGGCCATGTGGGTGTATTTGCCGAAAGCATCCAGCACCACGAACGCCACTGGGCGGTTATTCATCACGGTATTCATCACCAGGCAGCGGCCGGCTTCGCCGGTGTAACCGGTTTTGCTCAGTTGCACGCTCCAGCCGGGTTTGCGCACCAGGTTATTGGTGTTGCGAAAGCCCAAGGTGTAGTTGGGTTTGCGGAATGCCTGGGTCTTTTCCGAGGTGGTGCTGAATTGGCTGATCAGCGGGTACTGCCGGGCGGCCTTGAGCATCAGCACCAGGTCGCGGGCGCTGGAGACGTTGTGCTCTGACAACCCGGTGGGCTCGACAAAGCGCGAGCTCTTCATGCCCAGGGCGCGGGCCTTGGCATTCATCGCCGCGACAAAGGCCGCGTGGCCACCCGGGTAGTGGTGCGCCAGGCTGGCTGCGGCGCGGTTTTCCGAGGCCATCAGGGCCAGCAGCAGCATGTCGCGGCGGCTCAGTTCACTGCCTACCCGTACGCGGGAGAACACCCCGCGCATTTCTTGGGTGTCGCGAATCATGATCGGCAGTATCTGATCCAGCGGCAGCTTGGCATCCAGGGTGACCATGGCGGTCATCAACTTGGTTACCGAGGCAATGGGCACCACGCTGTCGGCGTTGCGCTCGAAAAGCACTTGATTGGTCTGCAGGTCGACCAGC
Source organism: Pseudomonas leptonychotis (assembly GCF_004920405.1). Classification (NCBI taxonomy): domain Bacteria; kingdom Pseudomonadati; phylum Pseudomonadota; class Gammaproteobacteria; order Pseudomonadales; family Pseudomonadaceae; genus Pseudomonas; species Pseudomonas leptonychotis. Next base: position 1,393,494 of record NZ_RFLV01000001.1, on the reverse strand, counting down.
AGGGCGCTTCCGGCCGCCAGCTCCTGTTGCTTGGGGGCGGCGGCTTGGGTGTTCGATGCAACTACAACGCAACTGCAGATCAGCAGCAGGCTTACTATCGAGTGGCGGATTTTCACAGAGGGCTTCACGGGCAGGTTGAAGGAGGGCGTAGCGCTGCCAAGTATACGGAAATCCGCGTCTGAGCTTGAGCGCAGCAGGCTTAAATTGTCATCAAGGCGCGCTATAGTGCGACCGCTTTTATGGCTGCGAGTTGCCCCATGTCCGAATCAGCTACATCCACTGCGCCGCCAGCGGTGAGCCTGCGCGAAGCGTTCTGGTTCTGGCTCAAGCTCGGCCTGATCAGCTTTGGCGGTCCGGCCGGGCAGATTGCGATCATGCATCAGGAATTGGTGGAGAAGCGCCGCTGGCTATCCGAGCGGCGTTTTCTGCATGCGCTGAACTATTGCATGCTGCTGCCAGGGCCGGAAGCGCAGCAGCTGGCCACCTATATTGGCTGGCTGCTGCACCGCACCTGGGGCGGAGTGCTGGCCGGGGTGCTGTTCGTGCTGCCGTCGCTATTTATCCTGATTGGTTTGTCCTGGCTGTATATCGCCTATGGCGATGTGCCGCTGGTGGCGGGGATTTTCTACGGAATCAAACCGGCGGTTACCGCCATCGTCATGCAGGCGGCCTGGCGCATTGGCTCGCGGGCACTGAAGAACAACTGGCTGTGGGGCATTGCCGGCGCGTCTTTTGTCGCCATTTTTGCCTTTAATGTGCCGTTCCCGTTGATCGTGATCGGCGCAGCGCTGCTCGGCTACCTCGGTGGTCGCTTGCTGCCGCAGCAGTTCAGCCTGGGCGGCGGGCATGCGGCGTCGGATAAGTCGTATGGGGCGGCGTTGATTGATGACGACAGCCCACCGCTGGCGCACACGCGTTTTCGTGCGTCGCGCTTAGCGTTGTTACTGCTGGTCGGCGCGCTGCTCTGGTTGCTGCCGATGGGCCTGCTGACGGCGCTTTACGGCTGGGATGGCACGTTGACGCAGATGGCCTGGTTCTTTACCAAGGCAGCCTTACTGACCTTCGGCGGCGCCTATGCGGTGTTGCCCTACGTGTATCAGGGCGCCATCGGCCATTACGGCTGGCTGACGCCGACGCAGATGATCGATGGCCTGGCCTTGGGCGAAACCACGCCGGGGCCGCTGATTATGGTGGTCGCGTTTGTCGCCTTTGTCGGCGCGTACCTGCAGCCAGTGTTCGGCGGCGACTCGGGCTTTGTCAGCGGCGCGGTCGCGGCGGCGCTGGTTACCTGGTTTACCTTTCTGCCGTCCTTTCTATTCATCCTTGCCGGCGGGCCGCTGGTGGAGTCGACTCACGGCGAGCTGAAATTCACCGCGCCGCTGACGGCGATTACCGCGGCAGTGGTGGGGGTGATCCTTAATCTGGCGCTGTTCTTTGCCTACCACGTGCTCTGGCCGCAGGGCTTTGCAGGCAGCTTTGATTGGCCTTCGGCGTTAATCGCAGCGGCTGCGGCGCTAGCCTTGTTGCGCTTTAAGCGTGGGGTGATGGAAGTGCTGCTGGTATCGGCCTTGGCGGGGCTGGCGGTGTATCTGTTGCGTTGAGTCGCGCGTCCGCTGCTGAGGCAATGGGCACGCGGCACAATCGCGGTCTGACAGCCTGTAGCCCGGATAAGCTCCAGCGTAATCCGGGGCAGTTCCCGGATTGCGCCAGGGCTTATCCGGGCTACGACATGGCTGTGCTGTCCGCTAGAGAAACCAGCGATATTCCCGCGCACTGACTTCCTGCATAAAGGCCAGATGGTCCTGGCGCTTGTTCTCGCAATAGACCATCACGAACTCGCTGCCCAAGCCCTGGTTGACCACAGGGTGGTCGCGCATGGCGCTGACGGCGCTGAGCATGTCTTGGGGGAAGTCGATGCCACTGCTGCGATCTTCGTTGAGCGGGGTGATCGGCTCTTTACCGGCATCCAGACCATGCTCCATGCCGGTGAGAATGGCCGCCAAAACCAGATAAGGATTGGCGTCGGCGCCGGCCAAGCGGTGCTCGATGCGCAGGTTCTTGCCGTCTGATTCGGGAATACGGATGCACGCATCGCGATCTTCATAGCCCCAACTGGCGCGGCTGGCGGCGTTGACCATGGCGCCATAGCGGCGGAAGGCATTGTGGTTAGCGGCAAAGATCGGCATGCAGTGCGGCAGTAATTCCAGGCAGCCAGCGACAGCATGGCGCAGTGGGCGCTGCTCGTCGGCGGCCAGCAGGTTGTGGCCATTGTCGTCATACAGGCTGACATGCACATGCATGCCGCTGCCGGGCGCGTGCAGGTAGGGCTTGCTCATAAAGCTGGCGCGCTGGCCGTGCTTGAGTGCGACGCCACGGGTGCTGCGGCAGAACAGGGCGGCCCAGTCGGCGGCGCGCAGGCCATCGTCGCAGTGGCCGAAGTTGATCTCGAACTGGCCGGGGCCGAGTTCGGCGGTGATCACGTTGGCGTCCACGCCCTGTTCATTGGCGGCGTCGACGATCTCATGCAGCACATCGGAGAAGCGTGACAGGCGCTCGATGTGCATATTCGGCTGGTCATCTTCATCGCCGCACAGCGGGTCGCGGGGGAACTGCGGCAGGCCGTCTTGCAGCTTGCGGTCGAACAAGTAGAACTCCAGCTCGAAGGCCACCACCGGGCGAATACCCCGCGCGGCCAGACGCTTGAGTACGCCGGCCAACACCTCGCGCGGCTCGAATTCGATCGGCGCCTCGGTACCATCCGAGCTGATCAGCATCTGCCCCAAAGGCTGATTCTCCCAACGCATTGGCTTCAGCGTGCCGGGGATCAGACGGCGCGGTGCGTCTGGGTCACCGTCGTTGAAGCAATAGTCGCCAATCGGGTGCAGGCCACCCTGAACGCCCAGCAGCACACAGTTCTGCGGGATTTTCAGCGGGCCGCCGGCGGCCACTTTCTCCAGCATGTCGAGGGGGTAGCGCTTGCCGTAGAAGTGGCCGGGTATATCCAGGCTGATCAGGTCGACATAACGCACGTCTGGGTGAGCCGCGCGAAAGGCGCGGACTTCGCTAAGCAGGTCGGGAAATGCTGTGTTCATGTTTTGCTCTTGCTTTCATAGATACTTAAAAATTCAGATCAAAACCGTCACGAGCGAAGGTCAGGCAAGGCGAAAGCAGGCGAGGACGCGGAGTTTACAAATAGTAAATGAGCAGTCCGAGCCTGCTTTCAACGCAGCCTGGCCGAGCGCAGTAGGTTTTGGCTGAATTTCAGTTGAAGACCCAGAGGACTCGTGTGGGGGAATCGGTCAGGTTGGCGTAGCGGAACTGCGCATGCGGCGGCAGCTGGAAGCTGTCATTCGGGCCGAGGGTGACCGGCTCGGCGGCGTCGCCGTACCAGATCGTCAGTTCGCCTTCGAGGACAAAGCCGCCTTGCTCGTCGCTGTCATTCAAGTGCCCTTCGCCGCTGCTTGCGCCCGGTTGCAGAAAGCTTTCGAGCATGGAGAACCCGGCCGCGATGCTGGGGGAGACCAACACGTCGGTGATGCCGCCGGCGTAGTAGAGGGTGCGGCGCTCATCTGGGCGGGTCACCCAGGGCACGGCGCGCGGCTTGCTCAGGCTATAAAAATAGGTGGTCGGCACGCCGAGGGTTTCACTGATGGCGGTGAGGTCCGCCACGGTAGGCCGCGACAGGCCGCGCTCGACCTGGGAGAGAAAGCCCACCGAACGGTCGATGCGCGTAGCCAGCTCACCCAGGGTGAGGTTCTTATGCTTACGCAGATCGCGTATCAGGATCGCCAGACCTTCGACTTCTTCCTGCATGTCCATCGTGTGTTCCTTATGGCGTAGCCCGGATGTAATCCGGGGAGGGTGGTCCCGGATTGCATCCGGGCTACGGGATCAAATCACATCGCGCAGTCGATACCAGGCTTTGCCGACGGCTTCGATAGGCGCCGCCAGCAAGTCGCCGCCGGGGAAGCGCGGGTTGTGCAGGCCTTGATAGAGGTCGAGTAGGCTGGTGTCGCCGAGAATCGCGTCGCTGACGGCGCGGGCGGCGGCCAGAGTCGGCAGGATGCCGTGACCGGAGAAACCCTGCAGCCAGTACTTCTGCCCGCTGCGGCCGACATCTGGGGTACGGTGCATGGTGCAGTCGATATGCCCGCCCCAGCCGTAGTCGATCTGCACGCCGCGCAGTTGCGGGAACACTCGCTCCAGATATGGCCGGGTGGCTGCCGGCACATCCTTGGGGATGCCGCCCAGGTAAGTGCAGCCGCCGCCGAACAGCAGGCGGTTGTCCGGGGTGACGCGGAAGTAGTCGGGTACGAACTGGTTGTCGATGGCGCAGGTGCCACGGGGGAACAGCGAGCGCGCCAGTTCGGGGTCGAGCGGCGCGGTGGCGACTTGGTAAGAACCGACCGGCAGCAGGCGCTTCGCCAACTGCGGGTCGAGGCGGTCGATATAGGCGTTGCAGGCCAGTATCAATACGTCGCTGCGCACTTCGCCGTGCTCGGTGCGCGCGACATAGCCGTCTGTGCTTTCGCGGTATTCCAGCGCCTTGCTCTGCTCGAAAACCTGCCCGCCAGCCGCTTCGATGGCCGCTGCCAAACCCTGGGCCAGTTTCAGCGGGTTGAGGTGAGCAGCACCAGCGTCGTGCAGGGCAGCCAGATAGCGTGGGCTGGCGATCCACTCCGGCAGCTGTTCTTTAGGGATAAAGCTCAGCTGCGAATAGCCGTATTTCTGCTCGGCTTCTTCGAGGCTCTCTTGCAACTGTTTGACCCGGCGCGGCAGCACGGCGGTGTAGATGGCGCCGGTGCGGTAGTCGATGTCGAAGTTGTGACGCTTGGGCAGCTCGCACATCTCCTCGGCGGCCCAGACCATGCTGTCCCACAGGCGACGGGCGCGCTCCAGGCCGAGGGCTTTCTCGAACGGCGGCATGTCGCAAGACCAGCCCGGCAGTGCCTGGCCGCCGTTGCGTCCGGAGGCCGCCCAGGCCAGGCGGCTGGCCTCCAGCACGACCACCTTCTTGCCGGCCAGCGCCAGGCGCAGCGCGCTGTGCAGGCCGCTGAAGCCGCCACCGATAATCAGCACGTCGCATTGCAGCGGCTCCTGCAGGCGCGGGCGCAGGGGGATCTGCCCTGGGTAGGTGCCGGCGTAGTAGGTGCTGATGTGCTGGGCGGATTGCTTGAACATGGCGCGCCTCATGAAATTCTATTTAGATAATTTCATGAAAATCTACGCTATAAATTTCACAAAACCAAGCGGCGACGCCTATTAACCGCCCAGGTAATAGGTTTAGCTGACCTCAAGGCGTAAGCATCGTGCTCTGCTGCAGCCATAGCGGGCGGGTCTAACGCACTTGATTACGACCGCCATGTTTGGCGGCGTAGAGCGCGCGGTCGGCCTTCTCCAAGAAATCACCTGAGCTGGTGGGGGCGTCTGCGGTGGAGGCGATGCCGGCGCTCAGGGTGACTGAAAACTCACTGCCGCTGGCGATGAAGTTCAATTCAGCGAAACGTTGACGAATTTCATCGAGAATTCGTTTTGCCTGATCTGCTGGGCAGTCCGGCAATACCACCAGAAATTCTTCGCCGCCGTAACGGCCCAGGCTATCAATGCGGCGCAAACGCTGGCGCAGCAGGTTGGCCAGGGCACGGATAACATTGTCACCGGCGGCATGGCCGTAACTGTCGTTAACCTTCTTGAAGAAGTCGATATCGAGCATGGCCACGCTGGCGGGTTTGCCGCTGCGTTGGGCGCGCTCCAGCTCGACCGCTGCCTGCTCCTTGATGTCGGCGTGTTTGAGTAGGCCGGTCAGGCTGTCGCGCGACAGGGCGTTGCTCAGCAGACGTGCACGTTGGGCGCGGGAGAAGACGGCGGCGACCAAGGCATTGTCGGAGATTGGTTTGGTGACGAAGTCGTCACCGGCCTTGATCAACGCGTTCATCTGTCGGCCGATATCGGTTTCCGCGGACAGATAAATGATCGGCACGCGCAGCCATTCGTCGTTCATGCGGATGATCTGTGCCAGCTCCGGGCCGGTGCAATCCGGCATGCTGACATCCAGCAGTACCACTTCGGGGTTGAAGTCACGCATGCATTCGAAGATATCGGCGGGCTCGTGGAGCATTTCCACCAGCATATTGGCCCCGCGCAGGATCAGGCTGAAGCGGCTGGCCAGTTCGCGGTCATCGTCGATGATCAATACCCGGTAGGGTTCACCCTGTTGTTGGGAAAAACAGCGCTCCAGACGGTTCTCCAGCTGGGGGATATCCACCGGTTTGGTGAAGAAGCCCATGGCTCCGACCCGCACCGCTTCCAGGTGGGTGGCGAAGTCGTTCTGGGTGGTGATCACCAGCAGCGGCAGGGGTTCGTCCAAGCGCTGTTGCAGGCTGGCGGCATATGCCAGGCCGGTAAGTTCTTCGTCGGGCAAATTAACGTCGACGATCAGTGCGTCCGGCAGTTGCTGTTGCAGTGCCGCGTCGAGGTCGACGATGCGGGTGAAGTGCTCGGCCTGGTAGCCGAAGTTGTTTAGCGTTAGGCGCATGTTCTCGCCAATCGCCAGTTGATCTTCGAGGATGTAGATGCGCCGGGCATTGCTGCTGGGGCGAGGGGCTTTGGCGGCTTGGGTAGCGGGCGCCTGGGTGCTTTCGGCCTGGTACTGCTGGGTGGCGAGTTGCTGCAGGTTGCCAATGAAATCCTGCAGGCTTTGCTGTTCTTGCTGCAGGGTTTGCAGCCATTGATCGGCCTCTTGCTCCAATTCGCGAGCGCGTTGGCCGAGGCTGCTGAAACCGAAGGTGCCGGCGGCCCCGGCGAGTTTGTGTAACTGGTCACGCAGGCTTTGCAGGTGTTGCAACTGTTCGTGCTGCTCGGCGGCATGCAGCAGGCGCTCGGCGTCCTGCCCCAGCGCCGGCAGCTCTTCCTGCAAACGCAAGGCAAAGGCATTACTCAGCCGTTGCAGGTGTTGTTGCAGCTCATCGGCCGCGCTCTTGCCTTCACTCATGGGCCTGGCTCCAGATTTTGCGCACTTGTGCGGCCAGCTGCATGGGGTCGAAGGGTTTTATGATCACGTCGCGAGCGCCGAGGCTGCGGTAATGAGCGATTTCTGCGGGCTGCACTTTGGCGGTCATAAAGGCGACCGGCACGAGGTTGATATCGATCAGCCGAGCGATGCGCGCCAGGGTTTGTGGGCCATCCATGTCCGGCATCATCACATCCAGCAGGATAAAGTCCGGGGCAAAGCCCTGCAATTGATCCAGCGCGTCTTGTCCGGATGAGCAGCTGAGTACCTGAAAGCCACCCACGGCTTCTAGGGCAACTTTGGCCACAGCCTGGATCGAAGGGTCGTCCTCCACATGCAGGATGCGCTTGAGTTCAGGCATGGTGACTCTCCTTGGTTGGCAGCAGGCGGGCCAGTACGTCGAGGAAGTGCTGTGTATCGGTGCGAGATTTGGCCAGGGCTGCCTCGACCCGATTGAGTTGTTCGGTGGACAGTTCTGCGGCAGACAATATCACCACCGGCAAGCCGGGATACAGGCGATGAATCTCCTCGATCAGCTCCAAGCCGTTGCCATCGGGCAGTTCAATATCCAGCAACACCAAGTCTAGACCGCCTGCGGCCAGATGGTTGCGGGCTTCGGCCAAGTTAGACGCAGCAATGAAATCGGCCAGTGGGCGGCCCTGCTCGGCGATCACCCGCTGCAGATCAGCATCATCCTCAACATGCAGCACTCGGGGTCTGTCCGTCAGGCCCTTGAGTGACTGGTGCAGGCTAGTGAGCAGGCGTCGCGGGTCAATAGGTTTGTCCAGCCAGTCGATGCCCTGCAGGCCGCCTTGCAGGGTCAGGCGTCCCTGCTCGCTGGCGGCGGAGATCACCAGAATGGGCAGCCCTTGGCAGGCCGGATCTTGACGCAGTTCTTTGATCAGCTGCAGGCCGTTGCCATCGGGCAAACGCAGATCCAGGGTAATGGCGGCAATGACTTCGCTGGCCAGCAACTGGCGCGCCTGGGCCAGGCTATGGGCCTGTAGCACCCGATAACCGGCGCGCTGCAGTAGCAGCTGCAGCAGGTGGGAGATGTCCTCCTCGTCCTCTACTACCAGAATGCTCGGTTGTTGCCGGCTGAGCGCTGGCAGGTTGTCGGCCAGCACGGGCAGCTCAAACCAGAAGGTGCTGCCTTGGCCTTCTTTGGAATCGAAACCGACCTGGCCCCCCATGCGCTCGATCAGTTCCTTACTGATGGCCAGGCCCAGGCCGCTGCCGCCTTTCTGCCGCTGGTCACCGCTCTCGGCCTGGGAGAACTTTTGGAAAATATGGCCACGAAAATGCTCGGGTATTCCGCGCCCCTGGTCGCTGACGCTGATCCTCACTCGGCCATTACGCAAGGTGCTGTGCAGATGCACCTGGCTGCCTGGGCAGGAGAACTTGATGGCGTTGGAAAGGAAGTTGGCCAGCACTTGCTGCAGGCGCATGGCGTCGGCGCGAATGGTGGCGGGGAGGGTGGTATCCAGAATCAATTCAACCTCATGCTGATTGGCATAGGACTGGTTAGCCTGCAGGCTTTCGTGCAGCTGTTCTTCGAGGTCAAGCCTGCCCAGCTCGAAGTTGAGCTTGCCTGCTGCGAGCTTGTCCATATCCAGTAGGTCGTTGATCAGATGGCCGAGGCGCTGACTGTTCTGCTGAGCAATCTTCAGCATCGGCCGCATGGCCTCGGGTACCGCGCCAAAGGCGCCGCCGTTAATCAGGCCCAGGGAGCCTGCGATGGAGGTCAGCGGGGTGCGCAGTTCGTGGCTGACGGTGGAGACAAAATCATTCTTCAACTGCTCGATGCGCTTTTGCTCGGTGAGGTCCATGGCTGTGCCGCTGATCCGCAGTACCTGACCCTCGCTGGTGCACTGCACCAGGGCGCGCAGCAACACCGTCAGGCTCTGGCCGTCTTGGCGCAAGAGGCGGCACTCATGGTTCAGGTGGTGCTCCTGCTGGCCGGGTGGCGGTTGCAGCTGGTGCTGCAAGGCGCGCAGGTCATCGGGGTGCACAAGCTGTTGCAAGCTGCCCAGGGGCGGTTGCGGTCCTTCGTCGGGGTAGCCGAGCATCTGCCAGGCGCGGGCCGAGGCGAAGAAGCTGCGGCGGGTCATATCCAGATCCCACCAGCCGTCATGGCCACCCTGCAGTACCCGATTCAGACGCGCATCACTGCGGCGCAGCTCGTCTTGCTGTGCGCGCAGTTGAGCCGTCATGTCATGGGCGAGAGCCAGGGCTTGTTGCTGCCCGATGGCCAGGGTGCGGGCGAGGAAGAACAACAGCAGGCTGATGGCGCCGCCGAGAATCAGCAGGCTGCTTTGACCCTGCTGAAAGCTGGCGTAGTAGCCAGGCTGGGCATAGAAGGCCGCAGTCCAGGTCTGGCCGAAGAGCTGAAGCTGGGCCTGGCTAGGGGGCGCTTCGGTTTGCTCCAGGCGTGGGTGGCTGAGGTACAGGCGCTGCTCGGGGTCGAGCTGGGGGCCGGCGAACAGGGCGAAGTCGAGCTCCAGCTCGCGGCCATCGAGTATGCCGCTCATCAGGTCGTTGACCCGATAGGGACTGTAGACAAAGCCCTGTAAGGCTTGCAGCCGCTCCTGCTCGCTGCGCAGCGGGCTGCCGGGCTCATAGATGGGCACATACATCAGTAGCCCGGCCTGCACTGGGCCGTGTGTCTCCTGAACCAGGGTGACTCTGCCGCTAAGTTGGGCCTGGCCGCTGCGTGCAGCCTTGAGCATGGCGGCCTGGCGCACCGGCTCGGAAAACATGTCATAGCCAAAGGCGGCCAGGTTACGTCCGCTAAACGGCTCCAGATAGAGAATTGAGGTGTACAGCTCGCGAGGGCCTGGCGGGCGTACGGCGAAGTTGAGGAAGCCCTCGGCGCGGCGCGCTGCCTCGAACTCGGCCAGCTGGTGGGCGCGGATCACCTGGCTGTAACCCACACCCTGAATGCCGGGATAGTTGCTGCTCAACTCCAGGCGCTGGATATAGCGCTGCCACTCCTCGCGGCTGACCGCCTCACTGGCCTCGAACAAGCTGGCGCCGCCGAGCAGGATCTGCTGGTGGTTGCCCATACGCTTTTCGATGGCTTCGAGTACCTCCACGCTGAGCTGCTGGAAATGCAGCTCGGCGGCAGCCTGTTGGCTCTGGCGCAGACTGTACCAGGCAAACAGGGTGGCAATGCAGCTGCACAGCAGTACCAGCAGGGGCAGCAATCGTGGTCGGGCCTGCAGCGGTTTAATGATGCGTTTCATGCCTCAGCTGCCGCGTCGAGAGGCAGTTCGATCCAGAAGGTACTGCCCTGGCCGGGTGCTGAATCGAAGCCGATGCGTCCGCCCATATGTTCGATCAGCTCTTTGCTGATGGCCAGGCCAAGGCCGGTACCGCCCTTCTGTCGACGGTCGCTGGCATCGGCCTGGGAGAACTTCTCGAACATGCGCCCGGCAAAGTCCGCTGGTATGCCGGGCCCCTGGTCGCTGACCTGGATACGTACGCAATTGCCGTGCAGCTGGCTGAACAGGCGCACCACGCCCTGGGCCGGGGAAAATTTCAGGGCGTTGGACAGCAGGTTGCTCAGCACCTGCTGCAGGCGGAAAGAGTCGGCCACGATCTGCAGGGGCGGCCCGGGCACCTGCAGCAGTTGCACACCGTGATGCTGGGCAAAGCTTTGGTGGCTGGTGCTGCATTCGGTCAGTAGGGTGTCGAGTTCCAGCAGCTGCAGGTTGAAGTCCATCTTGCCGGCAATCAGCTTGTCCATATCGAGCAAGTCATCAATCAGCTGGCGCAGGCGCTGGCTGTTCAGCTCGGCGATGTGCAGCATTTCGGCCATGGCCTGAGGCACCTGGCCCAGCGCGCCGCCATTGACCAGGCCAAGGGAGCCGGCGATTGCGGTCAACGGGGTGCGCAGTTCATGGCTGATGGTCGAGACGAACTCACTCTTTAGCCGCTCCATATGCTTGCGTTCGCTGATATCGTTGATAAAGCCGTGCCAGATGATTGCACCATTGTCCAAGAGCTGTGGCGTGGAGCGGCCCTCGACCCAGATGAGCCCTCGTTGTGGGTGCAACACGCGGTACTCGCGGTACCAGGGCTGCAGGGAGACCGCCGACAGGGCGACGCTCTCGGTCACTACCTGCAAATCATCGGGGTGAATCAGGGCGAATGCCGGCGCTGCATCCTGGCTGACCGCTTCCGGCGTCAGGCCATAGATTATCTCGATGCCTCGGCTGGCATAGGGGAAGTAGCTGCTGCCATCGGCGCGCTGGATAAATTGATAGACCATGCCGGGTAGGTGGGCCGCTACTTTGTGCAGACGTTGCAGGGCTTCTTCGCGGTCGCTCAGGTCATGGGCGATGCACAGGTAACCCATAGGAGCTTGAGCTTCCAGGCTGATCGGGGCCAGGGTCAGCAGCACCGGCACGCTTTGACCGTTGCTGTGGCGTAACTGCACCTCATGCACCTGGCCTTGGCCTGCCAATGTTGCTAGTTGTGGGCGCTGCGGATCATCGGGCAGTTGATCGCTGTTCTGAGCCAGTAGCAGCTCCAAAGGCTGGCCCTGCAATTGCTCGGGGTTATAGCCGAGCAGGGTGGCCACGCCGGGGCTAGTTTGTTGGATCAACCCGTCCAGGTCGGTGACCAGCACGGCGGTGCCGGCGCTGCGGAACATGGCCTTGTGCAGGGCGGCTTGCTCGCGCTGGCGACGGGCTTGCAGGCGTAGCTCGAACAGTTGCACAGTCTGCTCGGCCAGCAGGCGCAGGGCGTGGCGTTGCTCGTCATTTAGATGGCGTGGCTGACGGTCGATCACGCACAGGGTGCCCAGGTTGTGGCCCTGACCATCGCTCAGGGGCATACCGGCGTAGAAGCGAATATCCGGGTCGCCGGTGACCAACGGGTTAGCGCAAAAGCGCGGGTCCAGCAGGGTGTTGTCCACCTCGAACAGGCGATCGCCGTTGATCGCATGGGCACAAAAGGCTATTTCTCGCGGCGTTTCGCTGGCATCCAGACCGACCCGGCTCTTGAACCACTGGCGTTCGGCGTCGATCAGCGAGATCAGCGCGATGGGCGTGCCGCATATCTGCGCGGCCAGTGCTGTGATGGTGTCGAACATCTGCTCGGCGGGCGTATCCAGCACCTCGAAGTCCAACAGGGCCGCCAGGCGACTGGATTCATTATGCGGGGTTAGAGGGTGACCCGGACGCCTATTCATAGGCTGGCTTCCTGTGTTGTGGCGACGCTGATGGGAAGGTCGAACCAGAAGGTGCTGCCCCGGCCCTCAATCGAGTCAAAGCCGATCTTCCCGTCCATGCGCTCGATGATTTCTTTGCTGATTGCCAGGCCCAGGCCGGTGCCGCCTGTTTGCCGAGTATCAGTGGCGTCGGCCTGGGAGAATTTGCTGAATATTCGCGGTTGGAAGTTTTCCGGTACACCGGGGCCGTGGTCAGTCACGCTGACGCGTACGTACGCGTCGTCGTGTTGCTGCACGCGAACGTCCACACGTTGGCCTCGGGGTGAGAACTTCGCCGCATTGGACAGCAGGTTGGCCAGCACTTGGGCCAGGCGCAGTTTGTCGACCCGCACGCGCGCTGGGGTCGCAGGGCCGTGCAGCTCAAGTTGAACGTGGTGGCGGTCGCCGTAGGGCTGATTTTCTAAGATGGCCTTCTCGAGCAGCGGCTGCAGCGCCTCATCCTGCAGTTCGAAGAACATCTTGCCGGCCACCAGTTTTTCCATGTCGAGCAGGTCGTTGATCAACAGGTTGAGACGCTGACTGTTGTCCTGCGCGATCTGCAGCATGTGTTGCATGCCCGCTGGCACCTCACCCAGTGCGCCGCCATTGATCAGACCGAGGGAGCCTGAGATGGCGGTCAATGGGGTGCGCAGTTCATGGCTGACGGTGGAGACGAATTCATTCTTCATTCGCTCGGTCCGTTTGCGTTCCTCGATATCGCGGATCACCGCAATAAAGCGTCGCTCGCCCTGGTAACTGATCTGCGAGACGGCCAATTCGATGGTGAAGGATTCGCCATTGCTGCGCATGGCGGTGAGCTCAACCTCTTTGCCGAGCATTTTTTGAATGCCGGTTTTCAGGAAGTGGCTGAGGTAGCGGGCGCGCATCGAGCGCTGCGGTTCCGGCAGTAGCAGGGTGGCGCGGTGCCCGGAAACTTCTAGATGGCTGTAGCCGAAAATGTGCTCGGCGGCGCGATTAAAGGTTTCGATATAGCCCTGTTGATCGACGGTGATGATGGCGTCGAGCACGTTGTCGAGCAGCGTACGCAGGTAGTCCTCGCGCTCGCGCACGGCCATTTCACTGGCAATGCGTTCACTGAAATCTTGAATCTGTGAGACGAAGTGCACGGGTTGGTTATCGCGGTTGCGTACCAGCGCCACACTGAGTAAGACCCAGATGATGCGGCCTTGGCTGTCCAGGTAGCGTTTTTCCATCTGGTAGGTATTGATCTCTCCGGCGAGCAATTCTTCGATGTGCTGCAGGTCTGCATCCAGATCGTCGGGGTGGGTGATCTGTTGGAAGGTGCTGCTGAGCAGTTGTTCGCGGCTGTAGCCGAGCATGTCGCAGAGCTGGTCGTTAACTTCCATCCACTCGCCCTGCAGTGACACCAGGGCCATGCCCTGGGGCGCAATGCTGAAGGCGTTGCTGAAGCGCTGTTGACTGAGTTGTAACTGGTCTTCGACGGCCTTGCGGTCGCTGATGTCCCAGATAAACCCGGAAATCCACTGCAGCTTGCCGTGGTTGTCGTATTCACCGCGGCCTTTTTCCCGCACCCAGACGCTGTGACCATTGGCGTGCAGCAGACGGTAGGTCAGTTCAAAAGATTCCTGGCGTTCGATGGCGGCCACCGCGCGGAAGGTGATCGGCAGATCGTCGGGGTGCACCACGCTGGAGAAGCTGCGCACGCGATTGTTGATGAACTCGTGCGCGGGGTAGCCACACAACAGCTCAATCTCATCGCTCAGGTAGCTCATGGTCCAATCCGCATCACTGCGGCAGCGGTATACCGCGCCTGGCAGGTTGGCCACCAGGCCACGGAAGCGACTCTCGCTCTTCTGCAGTGCGCGCGTGGCCTGTTGCAGTTCATTGATGTCACTGGCGATACCCAGGTAGCCACTGATGTTGTTGTGGTTGTCACGCATGGCGCTGACAGTCAGGTTGACGATGCGCGGTTCGCCGTTCTTGCGCACATAGGTCCACTGCCGGGTTTCCGGTTCGCCCTTGGCCGGTATCCAGGTGAGTGCTTCAAAATTCTTGATCTCACAGCCTTCCTCGAAGCTGAGTTGGGCGCTGCGGGCTTGAGTTTCCTCCGCTAGGTGGAACAGCGCCGGGCTGTGCTGGCCGATCACTTCGTCGCTGCGGTAGCCCAGCAGGCGTTCTGCTCCGGTGTTGAATAAGGTAATCAGGCCCTCGGTGTCGGTAGTAATGATGCTCACCCCCGTGGCCGAATCGAGCACCGCTTGCAGGAAACGCCGCGCCTCACGGGTTTGCTCTTCGTGCTGCAGGCGTTCCAGCGTGGCGCCGACCCAGCGGGCGAACAGCCGCATGAACTCTTCATCCGCATCATCGAACGCGGTGCTGCGGGCCTCACTGGCGGCATAACACAGGGTGCCGAAGCGTTGGCCGGCGACCCAGACACTGGTGCCGATGTAGCTTTCCAGGGCGAATAGCGGGTAGCAAGGGTGCGCGGCATATTCACTCTCTCCCATGGCCGCGATGGTCAGTACATCATTGCTGTGCATGGCAATGCTGCAGTAGGTGTCGCCCAGGGCAAAACACTGGTCGTCCTCTAGGCTGCCGGGCGGTGAAACGTTGACCATCACCCGATAGGTTTGCGCGTCGATCTGGCTGATGATGCCGATCGGCATGCCATAGAACTCTGCCCCCAGTTGCAGGGCCTGACGCAGCTGCTCTTTGGTACTTAACCTAGGTAGCGCGGCGATTTCGTTGAGTGCGCGCAGGGCGGCCTGCTGGCGTTGCCAGCGTTGCTGGGCCAGTTCGCGTTGGCTGTCACGGCGTAGCGCGTCAAACAGCTGGCCCAGGGTAATCAGTAGGGGCTGCAACTGGGTGGCAAAGTCGGCGTTGTACCCGCCTTCGCGATTGGCCAGGCCGAGCATGCCGAGCAGCTCGCCGTTGGCGTGAATCGGCAGGCCAGCAAAGGCTTTTAACGGCGGATGCCCGGGCGGCAAGCCGGCGCGCTTGGGGTGGTTGGCCGGGTCGTTAGTGATCAACGCCTCACCGCTGCGAATAACCTGGCCGAACAGGCTGTCGAGGCTGCGAAACTCCAGGCCCTGAGCTGCGTGGGTATCATAGAACGCGCGGGTTTCTGCATCCCAAGCGATGTTGCTAATGGCAAAGGTGCGCAGAAAGGGCGCACCGGCATCGTCTTGTAAAATTTCACCGATAAAGCCGAACTGGCTGGCACTGACGTCGAGGATTCGCCCGAGCAGTGACTCGAAGGCTTCGCGCTGGTTATGCCGGTTGATATAGGCCGCTTGCGCCTCGGCGATCAGCCCTAGCAGCTGACGCGACTCTTCAGTTTGTTGCTGCTTATCCTGCAGCTCAGCGTTATGGCGCCGCATGACGCGTTGGCTGCTGTGTTGCGTGGCCTGCAGCAGCAGGAGCAGCAGCGCTTCGGCAGCGAGCCAGGCTAGCAACCATTTGCCTACCAGCCAGCGCTGGTCTTGTTGGTGAAGGCTGTAGAGGTCGCTGATATCACGCCACGTCAGCGCCAGCACGGGGCTGTCGGTGCCGTTTGCGCCGGGTGAGTAGCCACTCAGGCGCACTTGATTGAGCAGGAAGGTGCGGCCTTGATCATCGAGCAGCTTAAAGGTGTCACCGGCTTCGGGAGCCGGCAGCTGGTGCTGCGCGTGCCAATGCTGCACCTGCACTTGGGAAAAGCCTGCCAGTTGCCAATACTCATGGCCCTCTACAGTGGCACGTAGCGCCTCACCGCCGCGGCCTGGGCCCTGTGTCAGCTGCTTGAGCAGTAAGGCAACCCCGGCACCCAGCTCGTTGTCCAGTTGTTGCAAGTTGCTCAGCACGTCAAGACTGACCTCCAGCGCACCGACATTAAGGCGGCCCTCTGCGCTTTCCACGTACAGCGGCACAATGGCGCGCATGCTCAGGTTCTGGCCATTGGCTGCCAGGCCTGCGGTAGGTGAGGATTGGCCCAGGCTGTCGAGCAGCATAGGCCGTTGCGCAGCGGGAAAGTCGGCAAACCACTGGGGTTCATGTACCCGCAATAGCACTTCGGCTGTCGGCGCCAGGTGCACATACAGGGCGAACGGACGCATGCCTTGCAAGTTGCGCCAGCGCGGCGCCAGGCGGGTGAACAACTGGTTGCGTATAGCCGTCAGGCTCAGCTCATCGGCCTGCTCGCTGCTGCGCTGTACGTAGGCCTGGCGCACCAGCTCGACCAGCCAGGCGTCGGCGGCGATGGTTTCGGCCAGCAATTGTGCTTGCTGTTGCAGCTGCTGCTGGCTGTTGCGCAGGGTCAGGCTTTGCAGCTCATGCTGTTTGGTGATTTGCAGGTTCCAGAAGGTGTCCTGCTGTTTTAGGGCAACGTTGCCGAGCACGCTAAAGAAAACCGCCAGCCCCAGGCTGCCGAGCCCCACTATCCAGTGAATCGCCGTGGCCTTGAGCGGTTTAGCCATCAGTCAGCCCCATTACAGTTGGGCGCAGCAACATGGGCGCTCAAGCCAGCCCCGCCAGCCGCCGCAAGCGTGCACATTCCGGATCGTCGGGTTCTGTGTCGAGTTCGCAGGCCGCTAGACGCATCAGGATATTTTCGCGTTTGACGTTATGGCTCGGCAGGTTGTAGCACGCGCCGATCAGTTCGCGCAGGTGCATCGGCAATTGCCATTGCGCCTTGATGCTGATGGCGAAGGGGCCGCTGAACTGATCAATGGCCTGCATGACCTGGTCTTCGCTGAAACTCTGGCCGCTGTCTTGCCACACCTGTGCTTGGTACAGCACGCACAGTTCGCCCATGCGGTGCAGCAGGGCCGCGCAATGGAACGGCGCCGGGTCAATGGCGCATTGGCGGGCAAGGTTGGTGCTGCGCTCGATCAATTGCTCAGTGCTGTCCAGGTGGGCCTGGGCAAATAGGCTCAGGATCGGGTTTTCCAATGCGCTGGATTGGCGCAGCGCCAGGCTCATGGCCAAGTTGAGGCTGTTGTTCGCCCCCAGCTTTTGCAGGGCTTCGAGCAAGTTAGAGCAAGGCTTACCGGCTGCGTTGTAAGCGCTGCTATTGGCTACGCTGAGCAGGCGCGCACTCAGCGCAGGGTCTTGCTGCCATTCGCTGGCCAGCTCACGTAGATCAATGGGCTCGCCTTTGAAACTCTGCACCAGACGATCGCGTACATGCGCCTTGAGGGGGAGTTGCAGTTCGCTACTGGGCAGACTGTGCAAGTGCGTAAGTAAGTCGTCCTGCGTGGTCTCAGGCAGTGGTTGTTGCTCATCCATGTCTGGCGGCAACAAGGCCTCCAGGCTGGTGGCCACATGCGCCGCCTGGAACGGTTTACTGATAAAGGCGTTGATCTTCAACGCGCGGACTGCCAGCACGCTGGCGCGGTCCGAACGGCCGGTGATCACCACCAGCGGGGTGCTGCTGTTGTCGCGGCGAACCTGTTCGAGCAAGCGCGTGCCAGGGCCATCCGGCAGGTTCCAGTCGGATATAACCATGTCGACCGGGCGTTGCTGCCATTCGTGCAGCGCGGCGCCGATGTTGTCCAGGCATACCACTTGGCAGCTGGGGCGCAGGCTGAGAACGATCTGCTTGAGCAGGTCGGCGATCCAGCTGTCATCCTCAAGAATCATTACACGCATGTGTTATGCCTTAGTCCGTCGTCGCGACGCTTAGCGCTCATGGGCTGCCCCGTTGTTCGGGTTTTGTCGGTTGAGCATGCCCGAAATAATGGTCATGAGCACGGTCGCCGCCGGCGGGTAGGTACCCACCAAGCGGTTCAAGGCCGTAGTCAGCCGACAGCGGCAGCCCAGGCGCCAAGCGTGTTGCGGAGTATTCATGGGGTTAGGGTCAGTCCCTTGCCTAAGACCGGCAGTATAGATGCTGCTAAGCACACGGCATTCTTATGCGAAAGACCAACTGGTTTTCTGACCCGGGTCAGGGATAATGGCTCTCGGCGTGTGCTAAAAATCAGCGGCGTCCTTCCTTCTGCACGAGGCACACGATCCATGTGGTACAACGGTTTACTTGACCTGTCGGTCTGGCAGTTGATCGCAGTCACGCTGCTGATGACGCACGTGACCATCGTCAGCGTCACGGTCTATCTGCACCGCTACTCAGCGCACCGCGCGCTTGAGCTGAACCCGGCGCTTAAGCATTTCTTCCGTTTCTGGCTGTGGTTAACCACGGCGCAGAACACCCGTGAGTGGACGGCCATCCACCGTAAACACCACGCTAAATGCGAAACCATCGATGACCCACACAGCCCGGTGGTCAAAGGCCTGCGTACTGTGCTGCTGACCGGTGCCGAGCTGTACCGCGAAGAAGCGCAAAACCCGGAAACCCTGCGTATCTACGGCAAGAATTGTCCAGATGATTGGCTGGAACGTAACCTTTACTCGCGCTTTCCGGTGGGCGGTATCGTCATCATGGGCGCGATCGACCTGGCCCTGTTCGGTGTGCTCGGTATGACCGTCTGGGCGATCCAGATGATGTGGATTCCGGTATGGGCGGCGGGCGTGATCAATGGCCTTGGTCACGCGGTCGGCTACCGCAACTTCGAGTGCCGTGATGCGGCGACTAACCTAGTGCCCTGGGGCATCTTGATTGGCGGTGAAGAGCTGCATAACAACCACCACACCTACCCGAACTCAGCCAAGCTGTCGGTGAAGAAGTGGGAGTTCGACATGGGCTGGGCCTGGATTCAATTGTTCAGTGCTTGTGGATTGGCCAAAGTGCAGCGGGTTGCGCCCATCGCCCACCGAGTTGAGGGCAAGCGCAGTCTGGACATGGACACCGCCATGGCGATCCTCAACAACCGTTTCCAGATCATGGCGCAGTACCGCAAATTGGTGATTGCGCCGCTGGTGCAGCAAGAGCTGGCCAAGGCCGATGCCTCAGTGCGCCATCACTTCCACCGTGCCAAGCGCTTGCTGTCGCGTGAACCGAGCCTGCTCGATGAAGGCCACCACGCACGCATTCAGCGCATGCTGGAGCAAAGTCAGGCGCTCAAAGTGATCTACGAAAAACGCTTGGCCTTGCAGCAGATCTGGGTCAAAACCAGCAGCAATGGCCACGACATGCTGGAAGCCATCAAGCATTGGGTCAGTGACGCCGAGGCCAGTGGCATCCAGTCGTTGCGTGAATTTGCCGAGCAGTTGAAAACCTATTCGCTGCGGCCGGCTGCAACTATGTAACTGTTCGCCTTGTCATAAGAGCCCGCCTATTTGGCGGGCTTTTTTGTGAAAACTCTGAGTAGCTCGGCGGTACTTATGGACGAAATCAGCAAGCATCAGCTTGAGCATGAAGAGCTGACCCTGGCGTTGTTACACACACGGGGTGAGGTCGCGCGCTTGCAGGAACGTGAGCAGTTGTTCAGTACCCTGCTAGGTGGCGTAAATGCAGTGTTGTGGGCGCTTGATTGGAATGCCCAGCGGATAATTTATGTCAGCCCAGCCTATGAGCGGATTTTCGGTCGTTCCGCTGCGATGCTGATGGCCGGCTATGAAAACTGGCACAACAGCATCTACCCGGATGATATGGAGTACGCCGCCGAAAGCCTGGCCCAAGTGCTGGAAACCGGAGCGGTTGAGGCGCGCGAATACCGCATCATTCGCGCGGATGGGCAATTACGCTGGCTGAGCGACAAGTGTTTTGTCAGCCGTGAAAGTGCCCCGGGCAAGCCGCCTATCATTGTTGGGATCGCCGAAGACATTACTGAGAAGAAGCTACTGGAAGGCGAGCTGCACCGTCTGGCCACCACCGATGTGCTGACCCAGAGCAGCAACCGCCGGCATTTCTTCGAGTGCGGGCAACGTGAGTTCGAGCAAGCCCTTGAATACGGCAGTCCGCTGGCCTTTTTGCTGCTCGATCTGGATGACTTCAAGCAGATCAACGACCGCCATGGTCATCAGATGGGCGATCAGGTGTTACAGCGTTTGGCTTATAGCGGTGTAACCACGTTGCGCCGTGGCGATCTCTTCGGCCGTATCGGCGGGGAGGAGTTTGCCGCGTTATTTCCGCGCTGCGAGCCGGCCTTGGCCGAGCAGATTGCTGAACGCTTGCAACGTGATGTGCGCCGCCTGAGTTTTAACCATGAGGGCGCGACCTTTGGCGTGACCCTGAGTCAGGGCCTGACCCATCTACGGCCTGAAGACACCAGCCTCGATGCCTTGTATGCCCGCGCCGATGCAGCCATGTACCAGGCCAAACGTCAGGGCAAGAATCAAATCGTAGTCGATTGATGGCGCGCGCTGCTGCAGCGCGAGAGGGCTGGCGATAACCCGCCTATGTGTTTTGCAGCATCGGCAAGAAACCGCTCATCAGCGCTTCCCCGTCCGCTCCAATCCTTCCCTTGTTAGTCATGAGAGCCGCGTAACAACGGGCTCTGCAAGCAGTTTGGGGAGGCTGGCACAGTATCTGCGTAGGGCTCCGTTCATAACGGCCAGAATCATCGGCCGACAATAAAAATGAAGAGACCTGCGCCATGACCTGTATCTGCCCGCTGTTATGTCCTCATTCCTCAGTTCGCGCTGACTGTCTTCACCTACGCCCCTGATTTTGGCCAGTGCAGGGCCGCCGCTGAGCTGCGGCCTGGCCCTGTACTGCCTCCCCGAATTCGGTGTGCGCCTGCCGCTTCATGGGCTGAAGACAGTACCCGCACCGATGTGCAACCCACACACAACTGGAGAAATCATAATGAGAAAGACCTCCCTCGCCCTGGCCGTCGCAGCCAGCACCCTGTCTCTGAGCCAGGCGGCGTTTGCCGATTTTATCGGTGACAGCAAAGCCACCCTTGAAGCGCGTAACTTCTATTTCAATCGCGACTTCCGCGAAGGCACTGGCCAGTCCAAAAGCGAAGAGTGGGCACAGGGTTTTATCCTGCGGGCTGAGTCGGGGTACACCGAAGGCACCGTCGGTTTCGGTCTCGACGCCATCGGCATGCTCGGTTTCAAACTGGATTCCGGCGACGGCACCGCAGGCAGTGGTCTGCTGACCCCGGATCGTTCCTCGGGCGGTTCGCAGGATTATTCGTCCGACCTGGCGGTCGCTGCCAAAGTCAAAGTCTCCAAGAGTGTGTTGAAAGTCGGCAGCATGCAGTTCAAGAACATGGCTATTGCGTCCAGCGACAGCCGTCTGACCCCGCAGGTATTCTCCGGCGGTCAAGTGCTGTCCCAGGAAATTGAAGGCCTGACCTTGGATGCCGCGCGCATTCGTGAAGTGAACGACCGTAACTCGGGCGACTTCCAAGACATGCGCATCAACACCAGCAGCGGCGCTAACGGCGGTACCCGTGGTATTACCACGACAGGTGGCGTAACCACTGACAAGTTCAGCTACCTGGGCGGCACCTATAAGATCAACGCGGATCTGACGGCGGCTTACTACCACTCCGAGCTGGACGATCTGTACAAGCAGAACTCGTTCAACCTGGTGCACGTGCTGCCGCTGGGCGACAAGCAATCCCTGAAAACGGATGTGCGTTATGCGCGCTCCACCGATGACGGCCGCAGCAACGTCGACAACAATGCGTTCGGCGCCATGCTGACCTACGGCATCCAAGGCCACAGCTTTGGTCTGGGTTACCAGAAAATGAGTGGCGACACGGGCTTTGCCTACATCAATGGCACCGACCCGTTCCTGGTCAACTACGTGCAAATCGGTGACTTCTCCAACAAAGACGAGAAGTCTTGGCAGGCGCGTTACGACTTCAACTTTGCCTCCGTCGGCATTCCTGGCCTGACCTTTATGACGCGCTTCCTGAGCGGCGATAACATCGACCGCGGCAGCAACGTTTCCGAGGGTAAGGAGCGCGAGCGCAACACCGAGCTGATGTACGTGTTCCAGGAGGGTTCGCTAAAGAACCTGGGTGTGCGCTGGCGCAACGCGACCATGCGTAACAACTTCGGTCGCGACATCGATGAAAACCGCCTGATTGTCAGCTACACCTTGCCGCTGCTGTGATGGCAGCTTCTGCCGGCTAAACAGCCGGCAAGCAGAGCATAAAAAACCCGGACCCTGTTCCGGGTTTTTTATGCTCTGAAAACGCTGATGGTTAACGTTTAGCGTCGTCCTGAGGTTTGAGAAATGCGCCTGAGCAAGGCTATTGAGTTGGGTATGGATGCTTGTTATTCAATATATAAAAGAATAGATTGTTTTTGTCTTAATTGAGCAGTGCGCCATGCAACCAAACGACCCTCTGTTAGATATTCAGCAGCTGCGCAGCAATGCCGATGCGGCAGGGCAGCTGCTTAAAGCCTTGAGTAATCCGGACCGTCTGCTGCTGCTGTGCCAGCTTTCTCAAGGCGAGCTGAATGTGAGCGAACTGGAAAACCTGTTGGGCATTCAGCAACCGACGTTGTCTCAGCAATTGGCGGTGTTGCGTCGCGAGGGGCTGGTGGAAACGCGTCGCGAGGGCAAGCAGATTTATTACCGTATCTGCAGCCCGGCCGCGTTGGCGGTGATCAACACGCTCTATCAGCACTTCTGCGCAGGTACCGAATGATGAGTATTGATTGGTACAACTTCACGCCCTGGAGCGCACTGCTCGGCGGCGCGTTAATTGGTCTGGCTGCGAGTGTGTTCGCGGTTATGAATGGCCGTGTGGCGGGTATCAGTGGCCTGCTTGGCAGTCTGTTAGCGCCCGGTGAGGGGCGTGGGGAAAAAGCCCTGTTTTTACTGGGAATACTGCTTGCCCCCGTGCTGTGGCAGTTGTTTAGCCGGTTGCCTGAAATACAGATCAACAGCGGCTGGCTGGCGCTGACAGTGGCCGGCTTCCTGGTTGGTATTGGCACCCGCTATGGCTCAGGCTGCACCAGTGGTCATGGCGTTTGCGGGCTGTCACGGCTATCGCCGCGCTCGCTGGCTGCCACCCTGAGTTTTATGGGCGCCGGCTTCGTCACGGTGTTTGTTTTACGTCATCTCTGGGGGGCTTGAAGATGCGCAAACTGACGGCTTTTATCGCCGGAATAATCTTCGGTATCGGTTTGTTGGCGGCGGGCATGGCCAACCCGGCCAAGGTCCTGGCCTTTCTCGACCTGAGCGGCGCTTGGGATCCTTCGTTGGCGTTTGTGATGGTGGCGGCCATTGGCGTGGCGTTTTTGCCGTTCAGTTGGGCACGGTTTCAACGTAGCAGCCTGCTGGGCGCGCCTATGCAGTTACCGGTCAAGCGTGAGCTGGACCGCCGACTGATCGGCGGCAGCTTGTTGTTTGGTATCGGCTGGGGCATTGCTGGTATTTGCCCAGGGCCGGCTGTGGCAATTTTGCTGACTGGGCGTTGGCAGGTGCTGCTGTTTGTCCTTGCCATGCTCGCCGGCATGCTGCTGTTTGCGCTGTTGCAGCGCCGAACCGCTGCGCGTGAGTCGGCATCCTAAACCTGTATCAGTCTCTCTGGAGGTTCTATGCCAGCCACTATTGAAGCGTTCTTCGATGATGCTACGTCGACCTACAGTTATGTTGTCAGCGACCCTGCCACCGCTCAGTGCGCCATTATCGACTCGGTGTTGGATTATGACGCGGCGGCCGGCCGCACTGACTACAGCAGTGCCGATAAGCTGATCAGCTATGTGCGTGAGCAGTGCCTAAGTGTGCAGTGGTTGCTGGAAACCCATGTGCATGCGGATCACCTCTCGGCTGCGCCTTATCTCAAGGCGGCCCTGGGTGGCCGACTGGCCATTGGTGAGCAGATTCGCGTGGTGCAAAACACGTTCGGCAAGCTGTTTAACGCCGGCAGTGAGTTCGCCACCGATGGTCGCCAGTTTGATGAGTTATTCATGGATGAACAGGCCTTTCAAATCGGCTCCTTGAACGCTCGTGCTATCCACACACCGGGGCATACTCCCGCCTGCATGACGTATTTGATCGGCGATGCTGCGTTTGTCGGCGACACCCTGTTTATGCCCGATTACGGCACCGCGCGTTGCGACTTCCCCGGCGGTGATGCGCGGATCCTGTACCGCTCGATTACCCGATTATTTGCCTTGCCAGCCAGCACCCGGCTGTTTATGTGCCACGATTACCTGGCTCCAGGTCGTGAGCAGCATCGTTACCAAACTACGGTGGCGGAGCAGCGTGCGAACAACGTGCACGTGCATCAGGGCATTGATGAAGACGCGTTTGTTGCCATGCGCGAGGCCCGTGATACGGGCCTGGGCATGCCTGCGCTGATGTTACCGGCAGTGCAGGTGAACATGCGCGCCGGCCACCTGCCGCCCGCCGAAGACAATGGCGTGCGCTACCTCAAGGTACCGTTGAATGCGTTATAAGTGGCCGCTACTCAACACCGTGCGCAACTACGACCGTGGTCAGGCAGGCCGCGATCTATTGGCGGCCTGCCTGATCTGCCTGTTACTGGTGCCGCAAGCCTTGGCCTATGCGCAATTAGCCGGTTTGCCAGCGGTGGCGGGGATGTACGCGAGTATCTTGCCGTTGGTGGTGTATGCGTTGATCGGTGCAAGCCCTGGGGTGGCCATGTCATTCGGGCCGGTGGCGGTCTTGTCACTGATGACCGCGGCGGCATTAGCGCCGATCGCGGTGGCCGGTAGCGAAGCTTACAGTGCGGCCGCGATCGGGCTGACGCTGCTGGTCGGTGCGCTGCTGTTGTTGATGGGGCTGTTGCGCCTGGGCTTTATTGCCAACTTTCTCAGCCATCCAGTGATCTCTGGGTTCGTCAGTGGTGCGGCAGTGCTGATTGCGGTGAGCCAGCTGCGTTATTTACTGGGGGTGTCCGTTGACGGTCTGACCTTGCCGCAGGTGCTTCCCGCGTTATACGCCCAATTGCCGGCGCTACATAAACCGACCCTGCTGCTGGGCGTGGTGAGCTTGGTGGCGCTGGTGGTGTTGCGCAATCTGAGCCTGTTGGGCGTGTCAGTTGCTTGGGCACTGCGGCTGAAGCAGCTCAGTGCCTTGTTGGTGATGCTGTTGGCCATGTCCGTAGGCGGCCTTTTGCAGCTGGAGGCCTATGGGGTCAGAGTTGTGGGGCAGGTCCCGTCGGGGCTGCCGACGTTGGGTTTACCGAACCTGGAGCTGGGCCTGCTACGTGAGCTGCTACCGGCCGCGTTGTTGATTGCTCTGGTGGGGTTTATCGAGTCCATCTCCATTGCTCAAAGCCTGGCTATGCGCAAGCGCCAATTGATCCGCCCTGATCTGGAACTGCTGGGCCAGGGCGCAGCCAATGTGGCCTCGGCCTTTAGCGGCGGGATGCCGGTGGCGGCGAGTTTTTCCCGTTCTGCGGTGGCCCGGCAAAGCAATATGGCTACGCCGCTGGTGGGTATTTTTGCGGCGGGTTTGATGTTGGCCGCGGTGCTCGGCCTGGCCCCGGTATTGCGCCATCTGCCACAGGCGGTATTGGCGGCGAGTATTCTGGTGGCGGTGCTTGGCCTGATTGATGTGCCGACCTTCCGCCACACCTGGCGCTACTCGAAAGCGGAAGGCTGCGCGCAGTTAGCCACCTTCTTCGGCGTGCTGTTACAGGGTGTGGAAGCCGGCATTATGCTCGGCGTCGCCCTGTCACTGTTGCTGTTCCTCTGGCGTACCAGCCGGCCGCATATGGCCGTTGTCGGGCAGGTGCCGGGCAGCCAGCATTTTCGCAATGTGCAGCGCTATGACACAGTGCAGAGCTCGAGTGTGCTGTCGTTGCGGGTTGATGAAAGCCTGTATTTTCCCAACGCACGCTACCTGGAGGCCCGCATCGGCGAGTTGATTGCCGTGAGTCCTGAGGTCCGTCATCTGGTGTTGATGTGCTCAGGGGTCAATCAGATTGATGCCAGTGCGCTGGACGCCCTCGAAGCAATTGCCGAACAGTTGCAAAGTGCCGAGGTGCAGCTGCACCTGTCTGAAGTCAAAGGGCCGGTGATGGATAGGTTGCTGCGTTCGGACTTTCTCGAACGCTTTGGCGGGCAGGTGTTTATCAGCCACTATCAGGCGCTGTGCACGCTAGACCCCGTGTGTGCAGTGCGTGCACTGACGCCGCAATAGCAGGCGCCTAGAGCAGTAGAATGGTCGCCAGGCCAAGAAAGGCAAAGAAGCCGATCACATCAGTGACCGTGGTCAGAATCACGCTGCCGGCCAGCGCGGGATCAATGCCCATGCGGTCGAGCAGGAGCGGAATCCCCCAGCCAGCCAGTGTGGCGCAAAGCAAATTGAGCAGAATGGCGGCGCCGAGCACGGCGCCAATTCCCCAGTTGCCGAACCACAGCACGGCCAGCAAGGCGATCACCACTGACCAGAGCATGCCGTTGAGGATGGAGATGCCCAGTTCGCGGTTGAGCAGAATGCGGATGTTGCCTTTCTGCACCTGCCCTAAGGCCAGGCCGCGGATGACCAACGTCAGGGTTTGGCTGCCGGCGATACCGCCCATGCTGGCCACAATCGGCATCAGCACGGCGAGGGCCACCAGTTGCTCCAATGTCGCCTGAAATAGGCCGATAACCCAGGCGGCGCCGAAGGCCGTGAGCAGGTTAATGCCCAGCCACAGGGCGCGGCGGCGTGCACTAACCAGTACCGGCGCGAAGATGTCGGCCTCATCGTCGAGGCCCGCCATGTGCATCAGGGCGCGGTCGGAGTCTTCGCGAATCAGGTCGATCACATCGTCCACGGTGATACGTCCGAGCAGCCGATTATGCTCATCGACCACCGGCGCGGAGAGCAGATCGTGGTCCTGAAACAATCGGGCCACTTCGTTACCGCTGGTAGTAACGGCAATACCGATGATGTCGTGGTGCATCAACTCGCTGACGCGCTGGTCGAGTTCCGCCGTGACCAACTCGCTCAGGCGCAGGGCGCCTTGGTAGTGGCCTTTACGGTCGACCACCATCAGCAAGTCGGTTTGCGGCGGCAGGCGTTCGAGCAGACGCAGGTAGCGCAACACGGCCCCGGCCTGGACATCGGCGCGCACCTGAATCGGGTCGGCGTTCATCAAGCCGCCGGCCGAATCTTCAGGGTAGGACAGCATCGACTCAAGCTGCTGACGTTGCGCCGTGCTGCTGGCATGCAGTAACTGGTTACCCAGTTTGGCCGGCAAGGCCTGGATCAGGTCGACGCGATCATCCAGTTCGAGCTGGGCTGTGGCAGCGATCAGGTCCTCAGGATCGAGTTCCAGCGCCAGCGCGGTGCGGATCTCGTCATGCAGATAGGTGAGCACTTTGCCCGCGCGCTCGGTCTCGACCATGCTCCAGGCGCGGTTGCGCTCTGCAGGTGGCATGGCTTCCAGCAAGCCGGCGACTTTGGCGGGATGCATACGGTGCAGTAACTTGCCTAACCGCTTGAGTTTGCCCTGGGCCAACGCCTGGCGTACGGCTTCCAGCTGGCTGTTGCCTGGCTCGTCACTGGCGGCAAGGCTGGCCTCGGCAGAATCACCGGCTAACTGCGCCCTGAGGCTAGGGCTCAGGTGATGCAGGGTACGTTCTTCCAGCTCGGGGCCAATCTGCTGCCACAGCGTCAGACGTTGCTCGGTGTCCAGCCGCTCCAGCAGCGCGGCAATTTTTCCGGGGTGCATGCGCGCCAGCAGTTTACGCGCGCGTTTATTCTTGCCGCCGCCCAGCGCCTGAATGATGGCATTGGAGTCGGAGAGGCTGTGTTGGGAGACGTTGTCGCTGGAAGAGGGCAAGGGTGATTTCATGGGTGCGAGAATAACACTCGCACCCTAACGCGGGAATTTGCTTGCGCGCGGGCACCCTCGCCGCTTGCTGATAGGTTGTTAAATGCCCAGCGTAGCCGGGCATCTGCGCTTAGCTGTGCTGCGGCGCGGGTTGCTGTTGGGTGATGCAATGGATGTTACCGCCGCCCAGCAGAATTTCCCGGCCCGGCACCATGACTACGCGGTGCTGCGGGAACAGGCGCTGGAGGATTGCTTCGGCTTCGGCGTCTTTGGGGTCATTAAACGTGGGCGCGATAATGCCGCCGTTGACGATCAGGAAGTTGACGTAAGAGCCGGCCAGGCGGATCGATGGGTCACGCTCCTGAGTGCCTGCGGCCAAGTCGACCCCGGCGCATTCTTCATCGCTGGCATGCAGCGGCCCGGGGATCGGCATCTTGTGCACGATCAGCTGGCGGCCCTTGGCATCACGCGTGCTTTCCAGCACGCGCATGGCGGCCTGGCAGCGCGGGTAATTGGGGTCAGTGGCGTCGTCGGTCCAGGCCAGTAGCACTTCACCCGGGCGTACGTAGCAGCAGAAGTTGTCGACGTGGCCGTCGGTTTCGTCGTTAAACAGGCCGTCTGGCAGCCAGATCACCGTGTCGATGGCCAGATGCTCGGCCAGGTACTGCTCAATCTGCTCGCGGTTCAGGTGCGGATTGCGGTTGGGGTTGAGCAGGCATTCCTCGGTGGTGATCAATGTGCCTTCGCCGTCGACATGGATTGAGCCGCCTTCGAGGATCAACTCATCGGTGCGATAACGCGCGCAGCCTTCGATCTGCAGAATCTTGCGCGCCACCTGATCGTCACGCACCCAGTTGGCGTACAGGCCGCCATTCAGGCCGCCCCAGGCGTTGAACGCCCAGTCCACACCGCGCACTTCGCCGCTGTTATTAGTGACGAAGGTCGGCCCGGTGTCGCGTACCCAGGCGTCGTCGGTGCTGATTTCGACCACGCGGATATTGGCGTGAGCGAGGCGCTCGCAGGCGTTCTCGTACTGGCCGGCGGACACGCCCACGGTGACCGGTTCAAATTCAGCAATCGCCCTGGCCACTGCGCTAAAGGCAGCCTGCGCGGGTTTGCCGCCCAGGCGCCAGTTGTCAGGGCGTTCGGGCCAGACCATCCAGGTTTGGCTGTGGCTCTCCCATTCGGCGGGCATGCGGAAACCGTCGGCGCGAGGGGTAGTGGTCAGGGTTGTCATAGGTTCACCAAAAACATTGAGCAGGGGCGGATGGAGCGAGCGTCGATACCCATCGAGGGTAATGATGGGTATCGACGCTGCGCGTCTCAACCCATCCTACGAGGCGTTTTTACTCGCAGGCCAGATGGCCGTCGAGGGTTTTTAGCGGGCCGTAGAGGTTCGGACGGCGGTCACGGAAGCTGCCCCAGGCGCTGCGGATATGCTCCAGCTGGTCCAGGTCGAAGCTGTGCATTAGCACGGCCTCGTTGGTTTCGTTGGCTTCCTGCACCTTGGCGCCGAATTGGTCGGCGATAAACGACGAGCCATAGAAGTTGATGTGGTAGTCGCCCTGGTCTTCACGGCCGATGCGGTTGCTGGCGATCAGCGGCATCAGGTTGGCTCCGGCGTGACCCTGCTGCACGCGCTGCCAATGGTCGCGCGAGCTGATGCTCGGGTCATGCGGCTCGGTGCCGATGGCGGTCGGGTAGAACAGAATCTCGGCACCGAGCAGCGCCATGCTGCGCGCGCACTCGGGGAACCACTGATCCCAGCAGATGCCCACGCCGATCTTGGCGTAACGGGTGTTCCACACCTTGAAGCCGGTGTCGCCGGGATTGAAGTAGTACTTCTCGTGGTAGCCAGGGCCGTCCGGGATGTGGCTTTTCCGATAAATCCCGAGGTTGCTGCCGTCGGCATCGATGATTGCGATGCTGTTGAAGCGCGCACGGCCGGCCAGTTCATAGAAACTGATCGGCAGTACCACTTGCAGCTCCTTGGCGATTTTCTGGAAGTGCAGGATCGCCGGGTTGCTCTCGGCGGGAGTGGCCAGTTGCAGGTAATCCGGGTTGGGCTTCTGACAGAAGTACGGGGCCTCAAACAGCTCTTGCAGCAGGATGATCTGCGCGCCTTTGGCGGCGGCTTGACGCACCAAACGCTCGGCATTGGCAATATTTGCGGCGGCGTCCCAGGAGCAAGCCATTTGGGTGGCGGCGACGGTAACGATACGGGGCATGGTTTGGCACCTCAAGAGCAGTTGGGGCGGTCATCTGACACTAGCAGAGGCCTGCGACTGTGCCATGCCTCGCGGGCGAGTCATGGCAGTGAGTGGCCTATTTATATCCGATAAAAATCGGCTTTTAAAGCAGAATTTCAGTCTGATAATGATTATTTGTCGATTTATGTCGAATAAAAATCGAATTAACGCGATGCGAGGGGAGTACAGAGCTAAGGCAAGGCGATACGCCGCTGCGCAGCTGAAGGGCCACGGGCGTGCAGGATGTGTGCAGGTGAGGGTAAGGCGAGGGATCAGGCGCTGTAGCGTTTGTGCAGCTCGAATTGCTCGTGGCCGTCGTCCCAGCCGGCTTCCCAGGCGGCAACCAGCACATCGGCGGCGAGTGCACGCGGGGTGTTGGTTTGCCCGGTTAGCCCTGCCATGTAGCCTTGTTGGTAAGCCTTGTTAAGGCTTTCCAGGCTCCAGTGCTGGTCATCTTCCGTGTTGAGGTCGGCGCAGGCCATGGTGGCAGCTCGCAGTGGATATACCTGTGCAATGCTAGCCGCATAGGCCGCGCAGGGCTGCGCCGCTGATCTCGCTTTTGCCACCGCTGGCAGTTTATGTGATGCAGTTGGCGAAATACCGGCCTGGGGGGTAGGCCGGTTATGTTCGCCAGTCGCCTGATTAGTTAGCCGGGGCGAGGATGCTGGCTTGGTAGGCGGCGGCAAAGCAGTCGAAGTCGCCTTCTTCCTGCGCCTCCAGCTCGGCCTGGTTCAGCAACGATTGGGCGGCGCTGGCCTCGAAGGCCGCTT
This sequence comes from Pseudomonas leptonychotis, assembly GCF_004920405.1. Classification (NCBI taxonomy): domain Bacteria; kingdom Pseudomonadati; phylum Pseudomonadota; class Gammaproteobacteria; order Pseudomonadales; family Pseudomonadaceae; genus Pseudomonas; species Pseudomonas leptonychotis. Next base: position 1,362,688 of record NZ_RFLV01000001.1, on the reverse strand, counting down.
GTTGCTCGGCGCTCAGAGGCTGGCTGCGGAAGTACTCGGCGTGCAGCTTGCTCTGGCGCAAGGCGAACTCGGTAAAGCTCAGGCCTTGCTGTAACTGCGCAAGTACCTGCGCAGACGGCGTCAGGCTGACGTCGTCGACCTTAGCCTGTTGCGCCTGCATGGCCAGCTTGTGGGCGTTGCCACCCTGGCTTTGGTCGAGCAACTCAGCCAGCGGCATGATCTGTTCGAGTAGTTCGCTGGCCCAGGTTTGCAGTGCTACGGGCTGGCCATCACGCTGCAAATGCAGCGCTGGGCGGCGACCCTCTTTGACCACGGCGAGGAAGTTGTCGGTGCAGGCATGGCACTCGGCACTTTCCAGCAGCGGGCTGTCTTGCAGCGTGCAGAACAGCAGGAAGGCGTCGAGGAAGCGCGACTCGGTGAGGTCGATACCCAGCGGCAAGTAGGGGTTGATGTCCAGGCAGCGCACTTCAATGTACTGCACGCCACGGGCCATCAGGGCTTGGATCGGCCGTTCACCGCTATGGGTGACTCGCTTGGGGCGGATATTGGAGTAGTACTCGTTTTCGATCTGCAGGATATGGGTGTTGAGCTGCAACCATTCGCCGTCCTGCTTTGCGCCGATCTCCACATAAGGCGGGTAGGGCGTGCCGACGGCTTGGCGCAGGCTGTCGGTGTAGCTGGTTAGGTCGTTGTAGCACGGAGTCAGGCCAGCTTGGGCATTGCTTTGGTAGCCCAGGTCACTCATGCGCAGGCTGGTGGCGTAAGGCAAGTAGAGTGTCTCGGCGTCCAGCTCCAGCAGCTGATGCGGGTTGCCGCGCATAAAGCCTTTGTGCAGCGCCGGCGAAGCGCCGAACAGGTACATCAGCAGCCAGCTGTAGCGGCGGAAGTTGCGGATCAGGGCGATATAGCGCGCCGACTGATAATCTCGTGCACTGCAGGTATTGCCTTCGGCCTGCTGCTGTAATTGCCACAGCGCTTCCGGCAGCGAGAAGTTGTAGTGGATGCCGGCGATGCATTGCATGGTTTTGCCATAACGCAGGGCCAAGCCTTTGCGGTAGACGTATTTGAGTTCGCCGATGTGCGAGCTGCCGTAACGGGCGATCGGGATCGTCTCTTCGTCCGGCAGGGCGCAGGGCATCGACGGGCTCCACAGGTATTCACCGTCCAGTTTGCTATAGGCAAAACGGTGAATCTGCTCCAGCTCGGCCAGGGTTGCCGCCGGATCGGCTTCGGCTGGGGTGATGAACTCCAGCAGAGATTCGGAGTAATCGGTGGTGATCTGCGTGTGGGTCAGTGCCGAGCCCAATGCAGCCGGGTGCGGGGTCAGCGCGAGCTGGCCGTCCGCATCAACGCGCAGGCATTCGCGCTCGATACCGTGCAGGCACTGGGACAGCAGGGAAAGGTTGGCGCATTCGCCAAGCTGGGCCAGGCGGCGGGAGAACAGGTCGCTCAAGATTGCATTCCTTCACGCATCGGTCGCCTCAATATGGGGGCGCCACACGTGCTCTACAAGGGGGCGAGAAAACCGGATTGAACCGGCCGATAGCGCTTTATAACCCGAGGCGGGCGAGGAGGGTTATAGCTGAGCGCTGCGCTTGTGCGTCAGGGCGACGCGCAGGCCGTAGGGCGAGTATCGGTGCTGCGCACCTCAACCCACCCTACAGGATTGGCGCGAACCTACTTTTTCAGCTGCTTGGCATTGGCAAACAACGCCGCCATGCCGCCACTGGCCGGCGCGGGTTTGTCCTGGCTGGAGTGACGTTCAGTGCGTGGTGCATTGCTGCCCGGTTTGCCGTTGCCGCGTGAGCCGCCACGTGGCCCTTCGACCTTCTCGCCGGGGGTGTCGCCCATGCGCATCGACAGGGCGATGCGGTTACGCGGGATGTCGACTTCCATCACCTTGACCTTGACCACTTCACCGGCCTTGACCGCTTCGTGTGGATCTTTGATGAATTTTTCCGACAGCGCCGAAATGTGCACCAGGCCGTCCTGGTGTACGCCGATATCGACGAAGGCGCCGAAGTTGGTGACGTTGGTTACCACGCCTTCGAGGATCATGCCCAGTTGCAGGTCGTTGAGGGTTTCTACGCCTTCCTGGAACTCGGCGGTCTTGAACTCCGGACGTGGGTCGCGGCCGGGTTTTTCCAGTTCGCTGAGGATGTCGCCGATGGTCACCAGGCCGAACGTGTCGTCGGTGAACTGTTTCGGGTCGAGGCGCTTGAGAAAGCCCGAGTCGCCGATCAACGAGCGGATATCACGACCGGTATCGGCGGCGATGCGCTGCACCAGCGGGTAGGTCTCCGGGTGCACGGCGGAGGCGTCCAGCGGGTTGCTGCCGTTCATCACGCGCAAAAAACCTGCGGCCTGTTCGAAGGTTTTGTCGCCCAGGCGCGGCACCTTGAGCAGCTCGGCACGGCTATTGAACGCGCCGTTGGCATCGCGGAACGCCACGATGTTTTGCGCCAGCGTGCTGTTGAGGCCGGAGATACGTGCCAGCAGGGCGGCGGAGGCGGTGTTCACGTCCACGCCCACCGCGTTTACGCAGTCCTCGACGACTGCATCCAGGCTGCGCGCCAGTTTGAGCTGCGACACATCATGTTGGTACTGGCCAACACCGATGGATTTCGGGTCGATTTTCACCAGCTCAGCCAGCGGGTCCTGCAGGCGGCGGGCGATGGACACGGCGCCGCGCAGCGTCACGTCCATGTCCGGAAATTCTTTGGCGGCCAGTTCCGAGGCGGAATACACCGAGGCACCGGCCTCGCTAACCATGACTTTGGTCAGGTTCAGGCCCGGCAGCTTCTTGATCAGCTCCAAGGCCAGTTTGTCGGTCTCGCGGCTGGCGGTGCCGTTACCGATGGAGATCAAATCGACGGCGTGCTTGGCGCACAGCTTGGCGAGGATCGCCAGGGTGCCGTCCCAGTCATTGCGCGGTGCGTGGGGGTAAACCGTGCTGGTTTCCAAGACTTTGCCGGTGGCATCCACCACAGCGACCTTGCAGCCGGTGCGCAGGCCTGGGTCCAGTGCCAGGGTGGCACGTGGGCCAGCTGGGGCGGCTAGCAGCAGGTCGTGCAGATTGCGCGCGAAAACGTTGATCGCCTCGTCTTCCGCCGCTTCGCGCAGTTCGCCGAACAGGTCGGTTTCCAGGTGGGTGTAGAGCTTGACCTTCCAGGTCCAGCGCACCACTTCGCCCAGCCATTTGTCCGCGGCGCGGCCACGGGCGCTGATGCCGAAGCGCTCGCCGATCATGCCTTCGCAGGGGTGCATGCTGCCTGGCAGCTCATCGCCGACTTTCAGGCTGGCGCTGAGAATACCCTCGTTACGCCCACGGAAGATCGCCAGGGCCCGGTGTGACGGCGCGCCCTTGAGCTTTTCGTCGTGTTCGAAGTAATCGCGGAACTTGGCGCCTTCGTTTTCTTTGCCAGCGACTACGCGGGCGCTGAGAATGGCGTTGTCTTTCAGGTAGCTGCGCAGGCTGGCCAGCAGGTTGGCGTCCTCGGCGAAGCGTTCCATGAGGATGTATTTGGCGCCTTCGAGCACGGTCTTGATGTCGGCAAAGCCTTTTTCCGCATCGATAAAGCGTTCGGCTTCGGTTTCGGGCGTCAGGGTCGGGTCGTTAAACAGTGCGTCAGCCAGCTCGCCGAGACCGGCTTCCAGAGCGATTTGGCCCTTGGTGCGGCGCTTCTGTTTGAACGGCAGATACAAATCTTCCAGGCGGGTCTTGGTTTCGGCCAGGTTGATTTCGCGGCTCAGCTCGGGGGTCAGTTTGCCCTGCTCCTCGATGCTGGCGAGGATGCTGGTGCGGCGCTCGTCCAGCTCGCGCAGGTAGCGCAGGCGTTCTTCCAGGTTGCGCAACTGGGTGTCATCCAGGCTGCCGGTGACCTCTTTACGGTAACGCGCGATAAACGGCACGGTGGAGCCTTCATCGAGCAGCGCTACGGCGGCGGCGACCTGTTGTGGGCGTACGCCCAGTTCTTCGGCGATGCGGTTGTTGATGCTGAGCATATAAAAAGCTACCCACACTGAAACGAAAAACCGGCCACGCAGACCACGGGCCAGACACGAAAGCCGCGCATTATAAACACTGCCCGGCAACGCACCGGGAACCGCTCGGGAAAAATCTGCTAACAATGGGCTGCACGTCGGCTGCGGCTCCTGAGCCATAATGCCGACACTTGCACACCGCCAGCGCGCCCGCGCTCGGTGGGTGCCCGGTCAAGGAGCCCTGAATGAGCAGCACTGCACTTCCTGTTGAAGGCGAAAAAATCCTGATCGTTGACGACGATGCGCGTCTACGCCGCCTGCTTGAGCGCTTCTTTGACGAGCAAGGCTACCGCGTGCGAGCGGTCGAGAACGTCGAGCAGATGGACCGTCTGCTGTCGCGCGAGCTGTTCAATCTGGTGGTGCTCGACCTGATGTTGCCAGGTGAGGACGGCTTGTCTGCCTGCCGCCGCCTGCGCGAATCCAACAACCAAGTGCCGATCATCATGCTCACCGCCAAGGGCGATGAGGCCAGCCGCATTCAAGGGCTGGAATTGGGCGCTGACGATTACCTGGCCAAGCCGTTTAATCCGCGCGAGTTGCTGGCGCGGATCAAGGCCGTGTTGCGCCGCCAGGCTCCGGTCGTACCTGGAGCGCCAGGCGCCGAGGATGAAAGCGTGAGTTTCGGCGAGTACGAACTGTCCCTGGCCACCCGTGAGCTGAAGAAGGGTGATGAGGTGCATATGCTCACCACCGGGGAGTTCGCGGTGCTCAAGGCGCTGGTGCAGCATGCTCGCGAGCCGCTGACCCGCGACAAGCTGATGAACCTGGCCCGCGGCCGCGAGTGGGACGCCCTGGAGCGCTCCATCGATGTGCAGATCTCGCGTCTGCGCCGGCTGATCGAGCCGGACCCGTCCAAACCGCGCTATATCCAGACGGTCTGGGGCGTGGGCTATGTGTTTGTGCCGGATGGCAATAAATAGTGAGGCAGGTGTGAGGCTGCGTTGCTTAACAGTCGCCCAGGTTCTGTTAATGAGCGTTGCGTCTGTTTTGTTGTTCTTAGGGCTGCATGACTCTGCCGTTGTAATCGCGGCGGAGAGAGGGCGGACGCTACGTGACGGCGTGGGCTGGGGTATTGCGGTCTATCTTGCGACCTACATATTTGCCCTGTTGGTGCTGTTGCAAAATGTTGTCGCGTTGTATTGGCCAGCGAAGCGCGTTAGGTCGGCGATACTGGCCTGGTTGGTTTTCGCCATGGCTCTCACGGCACTGTTCAATCCATTCGGTTCTTGGGCTCACCCATACCGCTTCATGCTCTTGCTGTTATGTGCTGCGATAGGCTTTTTCTTGTCGTGGATGGGCCAAAGCCTATGGCATCTCTGGCGACAGCGCTGTCTCTCCGACTCGCCGGTAGGCTGATCAATGAAAACCCCCCTCTGGTTCCCGCAAAGTTTCTTCGCCCGCACGCTGTGGCTGGTGTTGATCGTGGTGCTGTTCTCCAAGGCGCTGACCCTGGTTTACCTGATGATGAACGAGGACGTGCTGGTCGACCGCCAGTACAGCCACGGTGCAGCGTTGACCCTGCGCGCCTACTGGGCGGCGGACCTAGAAGACCGCGCCACCATTGCCGAGGCGGCAGGGCTGACGCGGGTGCCGCATGAGCAGGTGCCGGCTACCGAGCAGCACTGGCCTTACAGCGAGATTTTCTCCCGGCAAATGCAAACCGAGCTGGGGCCGCAAACCGAGGTGCGGGTGCGTGCCAAGAGCCCGCCGGCGCTGTGGGTGCATGCGCCGGCATTGGGTGATGACTGGCTGCGGGTACCGTTGTATCCGCATCCGCTGCGCGGCCAACGTATCTGGAGTGTGCTCGGCTGGTTCCTCGCCATTGGCCTGCTGTCGACGGCGGCGGCGTGGATTTTCGTTCGTCAGCTCAGTGCGCCACTCAAGCGCCTGGTATTCGCCGCCCGGCAGATCGGTAAAGGGCGGAGCGTGCGCCTGCCAGTCAGCGATACGCCGAGTGAGATGGCCGAGGTGTACCGGGCGTTTAACCAGATGGCTGAGGACGTCGAACAAGCCGCGCGCGAGCGTGAGCTGATGCTCGCCGGGGTGTCGCATGACCTGCGTACGCCGCTGACCCGTCTGCGCCTGTCCATGGAGTTCCTGCACACCGACTCTGAATTGACCGAAGATATGGTGCGCGATATCGAGGACATGGACGCGATCCTCGATCAGTTCCTGGCCTTTATCCGCGACGGGCGTGACGAACCGCTGGAACAGCTCGATCTGCTCGAACTGATTCGTGAGGTGGTCGCGCCCTACAACCAGAAGCAGGAAATGGTGCGCCTGTGCCTAGAGCCTGTGCCGGTCTTTCCGCTGCGCCGGGTGTCGCTCAAGCGCCTGCTGGTCAACCTGATCGAGAACGCCCTGCGCTACGGCGGCAATGCCGTAGAAGTGGCAGTTTCCCTGGCGGGTGATCACAGCGCACCTTACGTCGTACTCAGCGTACTGGACCGCGGCGCGGGCATTGCCCCCGCCGAGCTGGGCAGCATCATCAATCCTTTTATCCGTGGCGACCGTGCCCGCGGCGGACAGGGTGCTGGGTTGGGGTTGGCCATCGTCAAGCGCATCGCTGCGCTGCATGGCGGCAGTGTCGAGCTGCGCAACCGTTCTGGCGGCGGGCTGGAGGCGCGGGTGTGTCTGCCATTGGGGCTGTTGCTACCGCGCGACGCGGCCTAGCGCGCACGGCATACTGTTGTCACGACGCTGAACTATGCTTTATCAGCGCGATGACATGAGGTCAGCATGCCTGCAGTTCCCCACCGTCTTCCTCTATGGACTTGGCTGCTGCCGCTGCCATTACTCCATCTGACCACCTGGCTTTCCCTGGCGTCTCAGTTCGCCGATGGGGCTGCGCTCTGGTATCCGCCATTTGCGCTGGCGCTGGTCTTGACCCTGTGGTGGGGCCCGCGGGTGCTGCTGGCAGTGCACCTCAATGCCATGTTGTCCACTCCGCTCTGGGGCCTGGAGTGGCAGTGGGCTCCGCTTTATGCCCTGCCAGAAACCCTCGGCGTAGCGTTGGCCTGGCTGCTGCTGCGGTTGCGACCATTTGATCCGGCCTTGCCCGACCTCAGCCATTTACTGCGCTTTGTGCCGCTTGGGGTGTTGGTGCCGGTTATTCCCATGGCGCTGGGGGTGCAAGGTAATCTCTGGTTGTCGGGGCACGCGACGCTGCAGAGTTTTTCCTCGGGCAGCGTGACGTTGTGGCTGGCCGATAGCCTGACGACGTTAGCCATCGCCACCCCCATGCTGGTTTACCTGACGCCCTGGATGCGTCGTCGCAGCTGGTTAGCCGCGCCGGTACTCAGTGGGTGCGAGCAGGTGCCCGAGGCACTGCGCCAGTTACCGCCCTGGCCGCTGCTGTTGCTATTGCTACTTGGCTTGCCCTGGCTGCTTGGTTCACTGCCGCTGATCTTAAATTTGCCGCTGGTGGGCGTGATGATGCTCGCCCTGGCGCTGGTGTGGGGTTTTGCCGGCGGCCTGTGCGGTGCGGTGTTGAGCGTGACGATTGTATTGATTCTGCCGTTGCTGCGCGGCCAGGGGGACTCCGAGGCCTGGCTCGACCCGCAGCGCTTGGAGCTGCACTTCAGTGTGCTGCTGTTTATGCTCGCCACCTTGCTGGTGGGGCGCAGCCTGAGTGACCTGCGACAGGCGCTGGCGCGCAGTGCGCAGATGCAGCAGCAATTGGCGCTGGCCAATCTGGCGCTGGAAGCCAGCCCGTTAGGCGTGATCATCGCCGATGCCCGCCAGCCCGCTTTACCCCTGATTTACTGCAACCCGGCCTTCGAGCAGATTACCGGCTACAGCCGTGAAGAGACCGTGGGTAACAACTGGAACTTTCTGCTCCGTGATGACCAGCAACAACAGGGCCTTAGCCGCTTGCAGCAGGCGGTGCGCGAAGGCATCGGTTGCGATGTGGTGTTGCGCAGTTACCGCAAGAACGGCCAGCAGTTTTGGAATGAGTTTACCCTCGCGCCCATGCGTGACGACCAAGGCATCAGCCATTTTGTGGCCCTGCAGAGCGATGTGACGGCGCGCGAGCAACTGGCGACCCAGGTGCGCTCACAGAGTGATGAGCTGCTTAAGCAGAGCTACCTGTTCAGCCAAACCGAGCACATTGCCAACCTGGGTGGGTGGGTGCTGAACGTGGCCGACAAGAGCATGGACTGGAGTGCTGGTTGCTTTCGAATTTATGAGTTGGATCCAAAAAACGGTGCGCCTGACATGGATGGCGCCTTGAGTTATCTGGATGCCAGCGGCCGTGTACTGTCTGAGAAAACATTGCAGCAGTTGATTGATGGCCTTGAGCAATTTGATATCGAAGTACGTTTGTTAACCGCCAAGGGTAAAAGCCGTTGGCTGCGTATTCGCGGCATCGCCGAGCGCGATGGTGCGGAGTTGGTACGGGTGTATGGGGCGTTGCAGGATGTCAGCGCACGTAAATACGCCGAGCAACAATTGCGTGAGCGTGATGAACGATTACAGCTGTTCTTCGAAGCGCCGTTGATTGGCATGGCCCTGACCAGCCAGAGCTTTGCCTGGGAGGAGGTCAACGACAAGCTGTGCAGCATCCTCGGGCGCAGCCGCGAAGAGTTGCTGGCGTGCACCTGGGAAACACTGTCGCTGGAAGATGATTTGCAGGTTGAGCATTCGTTGCTTGATCAGGTACTGAGCGGCAGCCGAGAAGGTTTCGAGTTGGAAAAACGCTTTCGCCGCCCCGACGACAGCCTGGTGCACGCGCGTGTCAGTTTGCGCGTGGTGCGCCACAGTAACGGGCGGGTGCGCATGTTCCTGCTACTGGTCGAGGACATCAGCGAGCGTTTGCAGGCCGAGGCGCGCTACCGCACCATCGTCGAGCATGCGCCCGAGGCCATCATGCTGTTTGACCTCAACGGCAACCTGATGGAGTGCAATGAGAACGCCCTGCGCCTGCTGCGCTACAGCCGTGAGGAGATAGCCAGCAAGCGGGTGTTTGACCTCAGCCCGAGCAAACAGGCCGATGGCCAATTGACCGCTGAGCTTGGCGAAGTCTATCTGCGCCGGGCGCTGGCGGGTGAAGCCCCGGTATTTGAGTGGCTACACCGTGACAGCGCGGGCCGGCAAATACCCTGCGAGGTGCGCCTAGTGCGTATGCCCGGTGAGCCGGTGCTGATTCGCGGCAGTGTCACTGATATTTCCGAGCGCCAGCGTTATCAGCGCGAAATCGAACGGCTGGCCTTCAGTGACGAGCTGACCGGTTTGCCCAACCGTCGCTTGTTGCTCGACCGCCTGCAGCATGCAATGGACCGCGAGCAGCGCGAAAACACCTTGGGCGCGCTGCTGTTTATCGACCTGGATCACTTCAAAACGGTTAACGACAGCCTCGGCCATCTGGTTGGCGACAGCCTTCTGCGTGAAGTCACCACGCGCCTGGCCAGTGGTTTACGCGCCGAAGACACGTTGGCGCGGATGGGCGGCGATGAATTTGTGGTGCTGCTCGAAGGGCTCGACAGTAACCCGCAGCTGGCCGCCAAAGCGGCCGCGCGCACGGCGGAAAAACTGCTGAAAAGTCTGGTAGGCGCCTGCTGGGTGGATGGTCATGAGCTGTCGATTAGCGCCAGCATTGGCATCGCCTTGCACCCCTTCGGCGCGCAGGTGGCCTCTGATGTGCTCAAACAGGCGGATACCGCCATGTACCGGGCCAAGCAGGGCGGACGCAATGCCCTGCACTTCTTTGCGCCAGAGATGCAGGCCGCCATCGATCAACGCCTGCAATTGCAAAGCGAGCTGCGCCAAGCGGTGCAGCGTAACCAGCTGTGCCTGGTGTTCCAGCCGCAGCTGGCGCTGAGCAACGAACGCGTGACTGGGGCTGAGGTGCTGTTGCGCTGGGTGCACCCGGATCGGGGGGAAATCATGCCCGGTGATTTTATTCCGCTGGCGGAAGAAACCGGGTTGATCGAAGAGCTGGGTACTTGGGTCTTGGAGCAGGCCTGTGCTGCGCTGGCGCGCTGGTTACCGCAATGGCCGCAGATGATGTTGGCGGTCAACCTCAGCCCGCGTGAGCTGCGTCAGCGCAGTTGTGTGGCGCGCATCAGTGAGTGCCTGCAACGCCATCAAGTGCCGGCCACGGCGCTGGAACTTGAGATCACCGAAGGTGTGCTGCTGGAGGACGTTGAGCAGTGCATCAGCAATATGCAGGCGCTCAAGACGTTGGGCGTGCGTTTCGCCATCGATGATTTCGGCACCGGCTATTCCTCGCTGACCTACCTCAAACGCCTGCCACTGGATCGCTTGAAGATCGATCGCAGTTTTACCTGGGACATGGACGGTGAGGACGGTAGCGGCCTGATGTTGGTGCAAACCATCCTAGTGATCGCCCGTAATCTGGGCCTTGAATGCATTGCCGAAGGCATCGAAAGCCAGTGGCAGCTTGATTGTCTGCGTGAGCATGGCTGCTCACTGGGGCAGGGTTATCACTTCAGCCGACCGTTGCGGGAGGCGGATTTCATGACCTGGATGCAACAGCATCAGCTATAGGTTTGAGTCTGCGTTTCGGCATCCTTGCTCTGTGTTCGTCTATAGCCGGCTCAGCCCTTGCCCTTGGTTCGCGTCAGGTGTGGGCCGCCGTTTTTTTCGATGTACTGAATAATCATCCCGGCGACATCTTTGCCGGTGGTGGTTTCGATGCCTTCCAGGCCCGGAGATGAGTTCACCTCCATCACCAGCGGGCCATGGTTGGAGCGCAGAATGTCCACGCCCGCCACGCTCAAACCCATGACCTTGGCGGCGCGAATGGCGGTCATGCGCTCTTCCGGGGTGATCTTGATCAGGCTGGCGCTGCCGCCGCGATGCAGGTTGGAGCGAAATTCGCCGGGCTTGGCCTGACGCTTCATCGCCGCAATCACCTTGTCGCCGATGACCAAACAGCGGATATCCGCGCCGCCAGCCTCCTTGATGTATTCCTGAACCATGATGTTCTGCTTAAGGCCCATAAAGGCCTCGATCACCGACTCGGCAGCCTGCTGGGTTTCGCACAGCACCACGCCGATGCCTTGGGTGCCCTCCAGCAGTTTGATGATCAGAGGCGCGCCGTTAACCATGTCGATCAGGTCGGCGATGTCATCCGGGGAGTGGGCGAAGCCGGTTACTGGCAGACCTATGCCGCGCCGCGAGAGTAGTTGCAGTGAACGCAGTTTGTCGCGTGAGCGGCTGATGGCCACCGACTCGTTGAGCGGGAACACGCCCATCATCTCGAACTGGCGCAGTACGGCGCAGCCGTAGAAGGTTACCGACGCGCCTATACGCGGAATCACCGCATCGAAACCCTCCAGCGGCTTACCGCGATAGTGGATCTGCGGCTTGTGGCTGGCGATGTTCATGTAAGAGCGTAGGGTATCGACCACCACCATTTCGTGGCCCCGTGCCTGACCGGCTTCGACCAGGCGTCGGGTGGAATACAGGCGCGGGTTGCGCGACAGCACGGCGATCTTCATTGGGCACCAGAAAGGTCAGCAAGGGTGGGTTTGTTCTGCACATAAGTCAGTGCCGGGTTGACCAACAACTGCCCATCGACCAAGGCTTTGGAGCCAAGCAATACGCGGTAGCGCATGGTCTTGCGGCACGTTAGGGTGAACTCCACCGGCCACTCGCGCTCACCCAAGGTCAGGAGGGTGCGGATTACATAGCGTGACTGCGTGTGGCCATTGGAACTCTTGATGGATTTGACCGAAACCAGTTGCGCTTCACAACGATGGCGGCGTTGCACCAAGGTGCCAATGTGCGCGGTAAAACGCACCCAGGGTTCACCATCACGGTCGAACGGCTGGATATCGCTGGCGTGCAAGCAGGAAGTGCTGGCCCCGGTATCAATCTTGGCCCGCAGGCCGACCATGCCCAATTCCGGCAGATTGATCCATTCACGCAGGCCGATTACGCCAAGTTGGTCAAAAGTTTTCAAAGGTAAGCGGTTCTCCAGATGTTGCGGGCATTCTAGACAGGTCGAGTGACAACCGCATCACTACGCTGCGACCAATCCAAAAGGATTTGTCAGGTCAGAGTTAATAGAATATAAGCATTTAACTCATTGGTTAAATGAACTATTCGATGATGACTGCAGACCGCGTTTTTGAAGCGTTGGCGTCTACGCCGCGCCGACAGATATTGGCTTTCCTCTCGGCCCAAAAGTTGACGGCTGGAGAGATCGCGAGCCGCTTTGAAATGAGTGCTCCGGCGATCTCTCGACATCTGTCGATTCTCGCAGCCGCCGGCTTGGTAGTTAGTGAGCGCAAGGGGCAGTTTCTGCTCTATCGGCTTAATCCGGACAGTCTGCTTAATACCCTTCTTGGCTTTGCCTTTGAAGTCTGCCCCACGGGCAGTCAGTTGAAGCGTGAAGGCGAGGACTTGAGTAAAAAATAATCTACTGCGGCCGTTCAGGCCGAGAGGTGCATATGGATGTGGTACCAGAAAGTCTTAAGAGCCATCGCGTGCAGCAAGGGGCTGATGTCGTGCACGGCGAGGTGCGCTGGGAGCCGATCCGCTCGCTATGGTTCACCGGCATGGCTTTAGCGGCAATTGTGGGCGGTTCACTGACCTTTACTTGGGCCGCGTTTGCCTTGTTTGCAAGCTCGACTGTGCTTGTGTTGTTGCTCGGGCATTCACTGGGAATGCATCGCAAGCTGATTCACGACAGTTTTCAGTGCCCCAAGTGGTTGGAGTACTTTCTTGTTTATTGCGGAGTATTAGTTGGCCTGTCCGGCCCATTGGGGCTTTTACGTACCCACGATCTGCGAGACTTCGCGCAGAGGCAGAAAGATTGTCACGATTTTTTTGGCCACCGTCGTTCACCGCTGCTGGATGCTTGGTGGCAATTGCATTGCGAGCTGCGTCTAAGTAACCCGCCGACTATTTGCGTCGAAGCGCGTGCTGGTGATGATGTTTTCTACCGTTTCCTGCAACGCACTTGGATGGTCCAGCAACTGCCCTTGGCACTACTTTTTTATGCTCTCGGCGGTTGGGGCTGGGTGTTCTGGGGCGTGTGTGCGCGAGTTACGGCCGGGGTCTTTGGCCATTGGTTAATTGGTCATTTCGCTCATCGTCATGGCGAACAACACCATGTGGTCGATGGGGCCAGCGTGCAGGGGTTCAATGTGCCATTCGCCGCCTTTCTGACTATGGGGGAGAGCTGGCATAACAATCACCATGCTTATCCTGGCTCTGCCCGCCTTGGTCTTCACTCTGGGGAATGGGATCCGGGCTGGTGGGTGCTTCTTGGTCTACAGCGCTTGGGGCTGACTTGGGATTTGAAGACTCCAGATGATCTACCCCATCGTGCGGAGTTACGTAGGGTTGTGGTGCCGGCGGAGAGTGCTTGTGATTGTCGGGTATGGGCGTGGTTAAAACGACAGGTATGGGGCTAATGGGGTTGCACGATAAAGACGACGATAAGATTCGCCTGGATAAATGGCTGTGGGCGGCGCGCTTTTTTAAGACTCGGGCGCTGGCCAAGGCCGCCATCGAGGGTGGCAAAGTGCATCATCGCGGTGAGCGCTGTAAGCCGGGTAAAGAGCCGAAAGTCGGTGATGTTTACGTGATACGCACCGGCTTCGAGGAGCGCAGTGTGGTGGTCCAGGCGTTATCTACTGTGCGCCGTGGTGCACCCGAGGCGCAGGCGCTGTATACCGAGACCGCTGACAGCATCGAGCGCCGTGAGCTGGCTGCCGCGCAGCGCAAAGCGGGGGCGTTGGGTATGCAAACCGATGGCCGGCCCAGCAAAAAGCAGCGCCGGCAGTTGCATCAATTTCGCGATCATCAGGAGTAGTACGGCGGTTGGCTCAGGCAAACCGCCGTGGGGCCAGGTTAATGGCCGCGGATAATGCTCAATCGGCCGAGTAGCGGTACCTTGGCCAGCAGGCGAGTAATCGGCAGGGTGACTTTTTCCAGCCATTCACTGGCCTTGTAGGCAAAGGGTGTGAAACAGGCCCACGCAAGGCCCAGCAGGGCGAGGAATACGCCACCCACCAGGGCGTCCGAACCCCAGTGCGCGCCGGCCACCAAGCGCGGCAGCATAAAGACTACGGCCATTACCCAGACCAGCAGCAAATTCCAATTGCGCGCAAACAGGCTGATAAACATCGCCCATATCAACAGCACCGAGGCGTGATCGCCGGGGAAGCTGCGGGTGGCGCTGTCTTTCATGTCCCAGCGCTTTTCCCAGCCCGGGAAAATTTCGGTCAGGCGCGCGGCGCCTTCTACTACCAGCGATGCACTCGGACGCTGCCAGCCCATCAGTTTGACCAGCTCCGCGAAGCCAACGCGAAACAGCAGCATGACAACCAACGTAGCCAGGAAGGCATACAGCGCTTTGCGCACCTGTACGCCGCTGAACACCCAGTTGGCTTTTAGCATCACGGCCAACATCAGCACGCCAACGCCCATATCCACTGGGCGCATGCTGCCAATAGCCCAGGTTTTGGCCCACAGGCCGGCGGCATGCACGGGCTGATTGAGCAGGCTAAACAGTTGCAGATCGAACTGGTCCCACAGGGCACGACTGGGTGCCCACAGCCAGCTGGTCAGCAGGAGCAGGGCGACAATATGGCTAGCCAGCAATGGGCGTACACGCCATTGGTCGTTGATAAAAGAGCGGGGCATGCAATGGCATCCTTGTCATCTGTAAGGGATTAAGGCGGCGGGCATGCTAGGTATTCCCTGCTTATATTGCAAAGATTCGCCCTACCTTTTGTCGCTAACTGTGATGCCGATGGCTATCGATAGCCTTTCCCCGCAAGGCTGATAGATAAGAGGCGCTTGGTCGGAGGGGCGTTTGCGCCTAAAATCGCGGGCCGAATCACATTCAGTGAAGTTGGCATGCCTGATTTTTCCCAACGCTTCTTGTTCGATGACAGCGATATACGCGGTGAACTGGTCGGCTTAACCGACAGTTACAGCCACGTGCTGGCCAAACATGCCTACCCCCAGCCCGTTGCCCAGCTACTCGGTGAGTTGCTGGCGGCCGCCGCGTTGCTGATCGGCACCCTGAAATTTGAAGGTCTGCTGATTCTTCAGGCGCGCTCCTCCGGTGCTCTGCCGTTGCTGATGGTCGAATGCTCCAGCGAGGGCGAGTTGCGTGGTATCGCCCGCTATCACGCTGAACAGATTGCCGCCGATGCCAGCCTGCGTGGGCTGATGCCTGATGGTGTGCTGGCCATCACCGTCGACCCGAAAGCCGGGCAGCGTTATCAAGGGGTTGTTGACTTGGAAGGCGACACCCTGGCGGATTGCCTGACCAATTATTTTGCCACCTCCGAACAGCTGCCCACGCGTTTCTGGTTGAGCGCCGATGGGCAACGTGCTCGCGGTTTGCTGCTGCAACAACTGCCGGCCGACCGCCTGACCGAAGCGGATGAGCGTGAAGCCAGCTGGCAACACACCATTGCCCTGGCGGACACGGTGAAGGCTGAAGAGCTCTTGGGTTTGGATAACGAAACCTTGCTGCACCGCTTGTACCATCAGGAAGCGCTGCGCCTGTTCGACCCTCGCGCCCTGCAGTTTGGTTGCAGCTGCTCGCGGGAGCGCTCCAGTCGTGCGTTGATCAGCCTCGGCCAAGCCGATGCTGAGGCGCTGATGCAGGAGCATGGGGGCCAGGTGGAAATTGATTGCCAGTTCTGCAATGAGCGCTATCTATTCGATGCCGCCGATGTGCTGCAACTGTTTATCGATGGCAGCAGTGATGCGCCATCGGATACGCGCCACTGATTACGATCTGCTGCGCGTCGGCCCTGCTGCGTTAAAAATAGGCTCGGCAAGCCGCTTGCGGCTAACGCGCTTTAGCGCGACCCGAAGGGCGAGTGAAGCGAGTTATGCTCGTTTTTTGCCTTGCAGGGCTCTAGCTCGCTAGATCGTAAGCAGATTAGTGGGCAAATCGCACGTAAACCGTGCCGGAATGATCTGATCAGAGGCTGCACCCGCAGTCGGCTTTTTCTGGCATAATCCGGCGCACTTTTTTCGCTGTAGTAGTGCTCTACTTTCTACTACAAAACGTTCGGAAGACTCGGCCATATGGCCGACGGGGACCCACATGACGCAAGCCAACAACGCCGTGCACACCGACATCAGCGCCGCCCAACTGGTCGAAGAAGCCCTTCGTCGCGGTGAAGGTGAACTGGCCGCCAACGGCTCCCTAGTCGTTCGTACAGGCCATCGTACGGGTCGTTCTCCGGCTGATCGCTTCATCGTGCAAGAGTCGAGCACCGAGGCGAAAATCGCCTGGGGCGCGATCAACCGTCCGTTCCCCGCCGACAAGTTTGATGCCCTGTGGGACCGCGTTCAGGCGTTCTCCGACGCGCAAGACAGCTTCGTTTCCTACGTTCATGTAGGTTCTGCTGACGCCCACTACCTGCCGGTCAAAATGACCACCGCTACCGCCTGGCAGAACCTGTTCGGCCGTTGCCTTTTTATCAATCCGGAGCAGTACAACCCGGCGGGTAAGGACGAGTGGCAAGTGCTCAACGTCGCCAACTTCGAGTGTGTGCCTGAGCGTGACGGCACCAATTCTGATGGCTGCGTGATCATCAATTTCGCCGCCAAGAAAGTCCTGATCGCAGGCATGCGTTACGCCGGCGAGATGAAGAAAGCCATGTTCAGCGTGCAGAACTTCCTGCTGCCAGATGCTGACGTGCTGCCAATGCATTGCGCCGCCAACATCGGTGAAGATGGCGACGTAACCCTGTTCTTCGGCCTGTCCGGCACCGGTAAGACCACCCTGTCGGCCGACCCGAGCCGTTACCTGATCGGTGACGACGAGCACGGTTGGGGCGTTGGCGTGGTGTTCAACATCGAAGGCGGCTGCTACGCCAAGTGCATCGACCTGTCCGAGAAGAACGAGCCGGTGATCTGGAAAGCCATCCAGTTCGGCGCCGTACTGGAGAACGTGGTTCTCGACGAAAACCGCGTACCGAACTATGCCGATGACAGCCTGACCCAGAACAGCCGTGCGGCTTACCCGCTGGAGCTGGTTGAGAAGCGCAGCGAGAAAAACCTCGGTGGCGAGCCGAATGCAGTGATCTTCCTGACCTGCGACCTGACTGGCGTACTGCCGCCGGTTTCGATCCTCAGCGAAGAACAGGCGGCTTACCACTTCCTGTCGGGCTACACCGCGCTGGTTGGCTCCACTGAAATGGGCAGCGGCGGCGGCATCAAGTCGACCTTCTCCACCTGCTTCGGCGCGCCGTTCTTCCCGCGTCCGGCTGGCGAATACGCTGAGCTGTTGATCAAGCGTATCCGTGGTTTCGGTTCCAAGGTTTACCTGGTTAACACCGGCTGGACCGGCGGCGGCTACGGCGTTGGCAAGCGCTTTAACATTCCGACCACTCGCGGAGTGATCGCGGCCATCCAGAGCGGCGCGTTGATCGGTACCGAAACTGAGCAGCTGCCGATCATCAACCTGAGCGTGCCGAAGTCGGTACCCGGTGTTGAAACCAACTTGCTCAACCCGCGCAATACCTGGGAAGACAAGAACGCCTACGACGAGGCTGCTAAAGGCCTGGCCAAGCTGTTTATCGAGAACTTCCAGAAGTTCGATGTCAGCGATGCCATCAAGAGCGCCGGCCCACAGCTCTAAGCTGTAACAGCTGCGTTGAAAAAACCGCCTTAATCGGCGGTTTTTTTATGTGTGAATAATTAAGCAGCAATCTATTGGGGGCGCTTTAGCGGCGTGCTATTGAGGGTTTTCGCGGCTAAAGCGCCTCTCTAACGAATAGGGACGGCAAATACGGAAAAGCCGCCCGAAGGCGGCTTTGGGTGCGTATCTGCTTAGAGATCAGGCACGTTTGCGAGTATTGCGAGTATTGCGTGTTGCACTCTTGCTCAGGTGGCCGCTCTGCACGGCCTAAGGTGTGGCTATATGGCTGTCTCGGGCCACAGGGCTAACGGGGTTGGCAACTCAGGCGATTTCCAGGGCCTTTGTCTGCGACTGTCGACTTCAGCATGACTGGCTAGTGCCAGGTAGGTGTCGATATGTCGTGAGTGGCCGCTGGCGCTTTCGAGTTGTATGGCAGCGTTAGGTCTATGGTCTGGCACAACTTACGGCGAACCTGAGTTCTTCCGCCAGATTGCGCATCGGCCCGTTGTTCGCGTCAGCTACTCCGGTTCGACCGGGGTCTATGCTGCGCGGCCATCTGGCCTTGGTGGTGAGCGATCTAGTGGATAACCGGCAAGCTGCCGCTGAAACCAGATACCTGCATACTCATCTCCTTTTTTATTTGCATGGTTTGACTGTACGCCTGTGTTGCACGCGCTGTTAGTTGGATTGGTAATAGCTCGTCAGGTTGTAGGTCTTAATTGTTTTTTACCGCAGTGGCGGTCAATGGAGTGGCAGGTATGAGTACCCTTGAGCGCGTGTTTGGTTTTCAGCAACTGCGCCCCGGCCAGGAGCGCGTGGTGAGTGCCGTGTTGGCGGGTCGTTCGGCCGCGGCGATCTTTCCCACCGGTTCGGGCAAGTCCTTGTGTTACCAGTTGCCGGCGTTGCACCTGCCGCACCTGACCCTGGTGATCTCGCCGTTGCTGGCATTGATGCAGGATCAACTGGCCTTCCTGCATGCCCGTGGCATCAGCGCGGCCAGCATCGATTCGGCGCAGAGCCGCGAGCAGACCAACGAGACCATGGGCAAGGCTAAGAGCGGCGAACTGAAAATTCTGATGATTTCGGTCGAGCGTCTGAAAAATGAGCGTTTTCGCAACTTCATCAGCCAGGTGCCGATCTCCCTGCTGGTGGTCGATGAGGCGCACTGTATTTCTGAGTGGGGTCATAATTTTCGGCCCGATTACCTCAAATTGCCCGACTATCAGCGCCAGTTTGGGATTACTCAGGTGTTGCTGCTCACCGCCACAGCCACGCCGCCGGTGATCGCCGACATGCAGCGCAAATTTGCGATTGCCATGGACGACGTAGTCACCACCGGCTTCTACCGCGCCAACCTCAATCTACTGGTCGAGCCGGTGGCTGGGCGCGACAAGCAGCGCCGGCTGAGCGAATGGCTGGGGGCCAAGCCCGGGCAACCGAGCATCGTTTACGTTACCCAGCAGAAGACCGCCGAGCAGGTGGCCGAGCAGCTCAGTCAGCGTGGCTTTGCCGCCAGCGCTTACCACGCCGGCATGCCGCATGAGGCGCGCGAGGCGATCCAGCGCCAGTTTATGGCCGGGCAGATTAACTGCATCGTCGCCACCATCGCCTTCGGCATGGGTATCGATAAGTCAGACATTCGCAACGTGGTGCACTTTGACCTGCCCAAATCCACCGAGAACTACAGCCAGGAAATCGGCCGCGCCGGGCGTGACGGCCAGCCATCCGACTGCCTGGTGCTGGCCAACCGCGACAGCCTCAACGTGCTGGAAAACTTCGTCTACGGCGACACGCCGGAGTTGGACGGTATTCGCTGCGTGCTGAATGAGCTGTTGAGTAGCAGCCAGAATGGCGAATGGGAGTTGATGCTCAATCCGCTCTCGGAGCAGAGCAATATCCGCCAGCTGCCGCTGAAAACCTTGCTGGTGCAGCTGGAGCTGCGCGGCATTATTGCACCGCGTTACGCCTACTTTGCGGAGTATCGTTTCAAGTACCTGATTGAGCCTGAGGCGTTGCTGGGCAAGTTTGACGGTGAACGCCGCCTGTTTATTGAGGCCATAGTCGCCAGTTCGAATCGCGCGCGAACCTGGTGCTCGGTGGATTTCGACGCGCTGTACAGCCAGCATCAGGCCGAGCGCGGCCGGGTGGTCAAGGCCCTGGATTTCTTCCAGGAGCGCGGCTGGATTGAACTGGAAAGCAAGCAGATGACCGATGTCTATGCGCTGCTCGACCCGCACTTCGATCCGCTCGCGCTGAGCCAGGAGTTGCACGCCTACTTCAGCCAGCAGGAAGCCAGCGAAATCGCCCGGATTCAGGCCATGCTCGACTTGTTTGCCAGCGAGCAGTGCCTGAGCCAGCGCCTCGCCGCGTATTTTGGCGATGCCAACGCGCCGCAGCAGTGTGGGCATTGTTCGGTGTGCCGTGGGCAGGTCGCCCATCTGCCGGCTCCACCGGTTTTGCCGCCGCTGGCGGACAAGGATGCGCAGAGTCTGTGCAGCGGTTTTGTGCAGAAATACCAGGCGCTCAAAGGCGGCGAGCCCAGCGCCGAATGCCTGACACGGTTTCTCTGTGGCATCAGAGTGCCGTTGTTTACCAAGCTCAAGGCGCGCCAGCTCGGCGGCTTTGCCGCGCTGGAAGATTATCCCTACGCCGAGGTGCGGGAGTGGTTGGCGCAAGCGTAGCTCGGCTCGGTCAGGGGCAGCGCATTCTCGCGCCTGTTGAACAGTAGTCAGCGTCATTGATCGCCGCCGACTGCATGCGCACGGTCGCTTCGGATGTGATGATGAAGCCATTGCGCGCTGCGCAAACGCTGCTGTAATCCGCGCTTAGTTTTGAAACTTCACTGAAGCTGCCAACGGTTTGATCGGCATTGAACCGCGAAGCCGAACTGAGGATGTGCTCGACCATTGGCACGATCAGGCGCATGCAGTACTGCACGCGTATTTTCAGTAAGTTGGCGTCTTGAATCGACACCGGCGATTGTTGAGTCGAGCGGAACATCAGGTTGTCATTGGGGATAGCGTCTACCCCGAGGGCATCACTGGCTTCGGCAAAGGCGCCGAAGCTGGCTTGGTCGGGACTAATGCGGGTGATGAGGATAAAGTTATCCACTTCGCTGGCGGTGTGCTGCATACGGTCCTGCTGCGGGTATTGCGAGAACATGGGGTACATCCCGCGCGTTAACCCGCGGCGCATATCGCTGTATTGCGCATGATTCATCGCCCCCAGGCGGGCGGCCTGAAAGGTCGCGTAGTTCAGCCCATTCTTCGCCGAATAAATCAGAGCAGCTTGCGCTGCACCGAATATCAGCAAAATCAACACAGGAATGATGATCAGGAACTCAACCATCGCCTGAGCGGACTGTGGACGCCGGTTCATGTTGGACTACTCCGTTTCAGGGAAGAGTTCGAGTAGCTGTTCGGCGCGGCCGAGGGCTTGCTCGGCATAAGGTGTTTGCGTATTCAGATAACGCTGCATTTCGGCGGCGGTCAGTGTGGCTTCACGCAACTGCACTTGCAGTAGGTTATGCCAGCTGCGGGCGTGTTGCGGGTCGCGCACTAGCGCATCGCGGTAGCTGGCGATGGCCCCGGTGTTGTCGCCGTTGCGGGCGAGGCTGTTGCCCAGTTGATAGCGCACGCCAGCGTCGGTGGGTAATTTCTCGGTCAGGCGGCGATACAGTTCACTCGCTTGCGCATAGTTAGCTTGAGCGTAAGCGGCGTCGGCCTGCTGTTGCAGTTCGATAATCTGGTTCTTCGGTTGTAGGCCGGCGCAGCCACTCAGGCATAGGGCTAGTAGGGCAATACTCAGGACTCGCATTGAATCTGATCTCCGATGGTGAGGCCGAGCCGTTGGCATTCGCCGGCGGCCAGCTCGATCACACTTTTGGCTGGCCAGCACAGACTCATGCGCCATGGTTTGAGGTCTGCGCGGATGGCGATGATGCGTTGCGCAGAGTCGAGGTAGAGCACGTCGATGCTGAAGGCCATGAACAGGCAGTGCACTGAGTTGCAAGGTTGCAGCCAAATGCCCTGGGCGGGTGCCAGGCCGCGCCAGCCGAGCAGCCCCTTGAGGCGTGGCCACAGACGGTCAGCCTGCTCAAGCGTCAGCGTCTGACGGCTGCCATCGGCGCGGGTTACTTGGCAGGGAATCATGTCTCGCCCATGAACTTGACTACGATGGGGAACAGCAGGATCACGAAGGTCAGCGGGAAGATAAACATGATCAAGGGAATGACCAGCTTGACCGGCGCCTGCATGGCGGTTTTCTCTGCGCGCTGGAAGCGTTCTTCAAGACGCTGCTGAGCTTGGATCTGCAAGGTGTTGCGCAGGCTGCTGCCCATTTTTTCCGCTTGAATCACCGAGCGCACGAAGGTCGTCACGTCCTTGAGATTGACCCGTTGCTCCATGCGCGACAGCGCTTCGGCGCGCGGCAAACCGGAGCGGATATCGCGCAGCACGATGCGAAACTCGTTCTTCATCGCGCCGTTCGGACCTTTGTCGACGGCCTGCTGCAGGGCACCGAGGAAGTTCAAACCGGCATCCACGCACATGGTCAGGTATTCGAGGAATACCGGCAGGTTGCGCACGATGTCGCGGTCACGGCGTTTGTGCGTATCACTGATCCACATCACCGGTAGGGCGGCGCCCATGCCGGCCATTAGTAAGACCACGGACCAGAGAATGCCGCTCTGGCCGCTGGCCATGGGCAAAATGGCCAGAATCGGGAACAGCAGGGCCATGGTGATGCACAGCGCCAGGAAGTCTTCAGCGGTCAGCACATACAGGGCGCCGGTTTTCTGCAGGCGGATATCCAGCCAGTCCATAAGTCGCGGCGACAGGTTGCTGCAGAAATGATGGCTAACCAAACGCACCAATGGCCAGACCGGCCGAATCCAGCCGGGTACCGGGTCCATGTAAGCGCGGTTTTCTTCCGGCAGCAGGGACAGCAGCGAGATCAACAGTAGCAGGCTGCAGGTAACGGTGATGCCCAGGCTGGCGCCACTGAGCAGAACAAGGATTTCGTTCATGGTCTAGGCGTCGATCCGGGTGATTTTTCTGATAAAGACGAAGCCTAGAACTTCCATGATGATCATCACGGTCAGCACGAGTAGGCCGTTGCGTGTGGTGTAGAGCTGGCTCATGGCTTCAGGTTCGATAGCGCTGAGGATCCCCGCGAGGAAGATGGGCAGCATGGCCATAAAGGTGCCCTGGGCCTTGCCTTGAGCCGTGAGGCTATCGATCTTGCCTTCCATGATGCGTTTGCGCCGCAGCATGGCGGCCATGGTATTGATGGTTTCCACCAGATTGCCGCCCACCTCGCGGCTGATGCGGATCGCCGAGCTGGCCATGATGAACGACGGCAGCGGCAGGCGTTTCTCCAGCTTGAGCAGGCCATCTTCCAGGGTTACACCCAGGCGGATGTTCTTAATCAGCAGGCCGAACTCCTGATTCAGCGGCGCGGGCGACTGTTGCACCACATTCTCCAGTGCCATGTTCAGGCTGGCACCCGATTGCAGGCTGCTGGACAACAGCATGAATGCGTCGGGTAGCTGTTCTTCAAATTTCTTCAGGCGGCTTTTGCTCATCTGGTTAAGCACCAGCTTGGGCACGAATAGCATCAGCACGGCCCCGGCCACGGTAACCAAGGTGATTTGAAACACCACGTGCAGAAACAGTGGCACCAAGACCATCAGCATGGCATTGAGAATAAACATCTTGCGCCCACTGCCACTGGAGAAGATGAACATGTCGGCCATGTCCAGTTCAGCGCTGCGCGAGAACTGGCTGCGATAGAACGCCAGGTTGTTGCCGATTTTATCGGTCAGCAACATGGCCAAGGCGAAGACGGCTATGGCGATCAGCCCTGCGCAGAGGTACAGCAGTAACTCAGACATGCAGGGCCGCCGGCCGGAAGATATCCATGTTGACGTTGATCCCGCGGCTGCTCAGCGCTTCGTAGAACTCGGGAACCTGCCCAGTGGCCTGGTAAAAGCCTTTGACCCGCCCGTTCTCGTCGAAGCCTTGCTGTTGGTAGTTGAAGATCTCGTTGAGCAGAATAGTGCTCTGTTCCATACCGGTGATTTCGGTGATGCTGGTAATACGCCGTGAACCATCACCGAAGCGTGTTTGCTGCACGACAATCTGCACCGCTGAGGCGATCTGTTCACGAATCGCCTGTACCGGCAGATCCATGCCGGCCATCAGTACCATCACTTCAAGGCGTCGCATCATGTCGCGCGGGGTGTTGGCGTGGCCGGTGGTCAGCGAACCATCGTGGCCGGTGTTCATCGCCTGCAGCATGTCCAGCGCTTCACCGCCCCGGCACTCGCCGACTACGATACGGTCGGGGCGCATCCGTAGGCAGTTACGCACCAAGTCACGGATGGTTACCTGGCCCTTGCCCTCCATGTTTGATGGGCGTGCTTCCAGTGACACCACGTGCGGCTGCACCAGCTTCAGCTCTGCCGCATCCTCGATGGTAACCACGCGTTCTTCTATCGGGATGAAGTTGGAGAGAATATTCAGCAGGGTGGTCTTGCCCGAACCGGTACCGCCGGACACCACGATGTTCATGCGCTGTTCAACGGCGGTGCGCAGAAACTCCACCATCGGCTCGTTGATCGAGCCGTATGTGAGCAGATCATCCGTGGTGAGCTTTTTCTCTGAGAATTTTCGTATCGTCAGGCAGGGGCCGCGCAATGCCAGCGGTGGAATGATGGCGTTAACCCGCGAGCCATCTTTCAGGCGCGCATCGACCATGGGCGAGCTTTCATCGATACGCCGGCCGAGGGGCGAAATGATCCGCTCGATGATCGACAGTACCGCCGCATTCGAGCTGAAGTTGATCGGGGTTTTCTCAAGACGACCGCTGCGTTCGACATAAATGTCGTCATGGGCGTTGACCATGATTTCGCTGACGCTTCGGTCGGCCAGCAGGTCTTCCAGTGGGCCGAGGCCGACGGCCTCATCCAACACGATTTTGCGCAGCACCTCGGTTTTGACGCTTGCTGGCAGGCGGCTGAGCACTGGTTCAATCAGTCCGTCGATCAGCTCGGAGAGAATCACCCGAACCTCATCCGGGCCCATGCTGTCGAGGTTCATGCGGCGCAGGTCGAGCGCTCGGAACAGCTCGGCCTGGATAAACTGCGACCACTCCATGTAAGCCAAGTGGCTGTCGTTATTAATTTCTGGCGTATCAGGCGCCAGCACGACTTCCGGCATGTCGTCGCTGACGGGGAAGGTTTGCGCGTGGACCCGGATCAGGTAACCACCGATGGCGATGGCGTCTTCCGGTGCTAGCGGGCCGTGACGGCTAATCGGCTTGTCGTTGACCCGCACTTCGTAACCACGGCTGACATCTTCGACGAATAACCCGGCCAGCGATTGCTCGATACGCGCATGGATAGGCGCAACCGTCCAGCCGCGCAAGCGCACCAGCCCGGTGCGAGCTTTACCCAGTTCGCAGGAGGCGCTGGTGCAGGTCAGCTTGTCGACCGGCTTGCCGTCCTTGTAGGTGATTTCGATCTCGAACATGGGTGCCTCAGTCGATAAGCTCAATGGTGCCGAAGGATTTTTGATACTTCTCGATCATCTTGTCACTGCGCAGCTGCGCTTGTGCGCTTGGCGAGTCCGGGCCATTGGTCATCAAGCGAGGGGTGATGAAAATCACCAGTTCGGTGCGGTTGCCCTTAGCGCTCTTGTTGCGAAAAAGCGAACCAATAATGGGCAGATCCATGAGCCAGACAATGCCCTCAACTGTGGACTGACTGTCCTCGGCCACCAGACCCGAGAGCACCAAGGTTTCGCCGACTTTCAGCTGCACTTCGTTCTCGGTGCGGCGGGTTTTGAAGGCCGGGTATTCGCCGATCTGGTTGGCTTTGTCGACCTGACTGATCTCGACCAGTACGTGGGTGGAAACTTGGTCTGTGCCGTACAGTTGTGGCGCGATGTTGAGCAGCACGCCATAGTCTTTGTACTCGACAGACGGGCCGTTGATGCTGCTGGTGACCACCGGAACCTGACCACCCACGGTCAGTTCGGCTTTGCCGCCGCTGCGCGCGCCGAGGCGTGGCGACGCTAGGGTCAATGCCGAGCCGTTTTTCTCCAGCAGGTTGATGCGTGAGGTCAGCTCACTGGCAATCCCCCAGTAGGCATGCGAACCAGCGCCGCCGACAACGGAGTTCAGCGTTTCGAAGGTGCCACTTGCACTGTCGAATTGACCTCGGTATAGATTGTTGGTCCCGCCATCAGCATTAAATGCCAGGGTCGGGCCATTGATGCTGGTGCTCCAGTTAACCCCCAGTTCTTCTACATCGTCTTTGGCAAACTCAGTGATGCGCACATCGAAGTAGATCATCGGTGCGAGGAACTCAGACATTGGCTGGGCCAACACCATCACATCCGGGTAGCGCTCCTTGAGCAGGTCAATACGGGTGATATCGACCTGATTGAGGTCGCCGTCAATGACGATCTGACGACCTATCGCTTTGATCTTGATTCCCGGAATTTGTCCAAGCATGGCCTGAACTTCAGCCAGTACCTGGGCCGAGTCAGCCTTGGTGGCGGCGCCGCTCTGTTCTTCAGCAAGTACCAGCACGTTGTCGTAGAACTTCGCAGCTTCCTTAACGCGGGTGAGGTACTCCTCACTGAGGCGACCATCCAGAACAACTTGGCGGCCTACGGTGCGTATTTTCAGTCCTGGGATGTCGGACAGTAATGCCTTGAGCTCACTGATCTGGCGATAGCCATTGGCCTTGGCGACCACCACGCTCACTTGTTGGCGAGTGTCATCGTCGAACCAGATTTGCACGGTGGTTTCACCAGGCTGCTGGGCGGTGATCACCACTTCCTCGTTCTTGAGCATGGTGGCGCTAATGATTTCAACGTTACCCACAGCCACTCGCTCGACGCCGGGTGCATTGAGCACGCTGACATCACCGTCATACAGCACGATGGCTGATGGGATATCAGCGGCTTGGGCGGCGGCACCCAGACTCATGGCGCAGAGAATCTCCAATACACGTCGAATGATCATTATTGCCCCAGCGAATTTCGCAAATTTGTGTTGTTCCGCTCCGGGTACCCGGAGCGGTGCTCCAAGTTATTCCAGCCGCAGCGTTTGAATCGGGATGACCCCGTCCTTACCCGTGCCGCCGGGGATGAACTGGATCATCCGCGAGGCATCGCTACGTTTATTTTTATTCGGTGCGTTGGCTTGTGGCGGCTCCAGGCCCACGGTCACACCGCGGTACAACACGTTGCCGTTGGCGTCGACGATCTTGCCGTCGACCAGCGTGCCGAGCACCTTGCCATCGGTGCCATACACGGTGTTGCCGCGCCGGGTGCCGATGATGTTGCCGTTCGCATCGCGTACAACCTGAGCGACATCTTGTTGCAGGCTGACATTGGCCCCCTCAATGCCTTGGCCGGACAAGTCACGGATCTGACCATCTTTGACCGTGCCGACTTTGCGGCCTTGGGCATCGATGATGTCGTCGCCGACTACGCTGCCGATCACCTTGCCGTCCGCATCACGTACCACGCGGGCTGCATCGGCGATGACCTTGCCGTCCTTATCGAGCATGGCTTGCTCAACCTTGCCGATGACCTTGCCGGTACTGTCCACGACTTGGCCGTCCTTGACCGTGCCCAGCACTTTGCCGGTGCTATCCACCAGCTTGCCGTCCTTGATGGTGCCGATGACGTTGCCGTCGGCATCGCGAGCCACCTCGCCCAATGTGCCGATGACATTGTTGTTGGCATCCAGCAGCGCGGTGCTGACTTCGCCGAGCAGCTTGCCGTCCAGGTCATAAGCTTTGCCATCGCGGTAATAGCCAATCACCTTGCCGTTGGCATCGTGGATTTCGTCACCGACGCGGTAGCCAATCACCTTGCCATTAGCGTCGAGTACCACCTGGCGTTCGCTACCTTGACTCGGCGCTTGGGTCTGCACCTGCGAGCTGCGCATGTCGATCACTCGGCCATCGGCATCCAGGGCTACGTCTTTTTCCACCCGGCCCAGGCTGGCGCCATCAAGGCCCACGGCTTTGCCGTCGACGACGGTGCCGATGGCATTGCCATTGGCGTCGACCACCTTGCCGTCGACCACCCGGCCAATCACGTTGCCTTGGGCGTCACGTACAACCGTGGCTTTTTCATGCATGCGCAGAATGGGATCGTCCGGTGACAGTCCGCGCACGATACGACCCATGACTTTGCCGTCGAGGTCGACGGCCTGGCCGTCGACGATCTTGCCGATGATGCGGCCATTGGCATCCACGATATTGTCGCCAACGATACGGCCGAGCAGCGTGCCATCGGCAGCCAGCACCACATCAACGGTTTCCACCGGTGGCGGGTCGAGCAGGCTGGAGACAGTGGTCTGGCCGAGGCTGGCGCTGCTGGTGTCTTTGGGGTGGCGTAATACGGCCACCAATTCGCCGGATTTCTCCGCCAGCTCGACCCGTGCCACTTGGGCTGGGGTGAGCATCAGCGAGAGGGTGGAGAAGTTCATGTTGAAGCCGTCTGGCGTCGTACGGTCGTAGTAGTTCTCGTACTTGTGACCGTTGGCGTCTTCGCGGCCGGCGGCCAGCACGGCAATGTCTTCGAGCACGGTCATGACCACGTCGTCGGCATAATTGGGTTGCTGTTGCAGGCCCACGTCACCGGCGGAAAAACTACCTAACAGGTCAATCCGATCACCGGGGCGCAGCATGCCGTCGAAGGAGTTGATCTTGCTGACTTTGACCGTCTTGACCCGCTTGCCCAGCTCGACGTTTTCTGAAAAGCGTGACACGCCGTCCTGCTCAATCGCATCCCAAGTGATGGGGCGGCCTTTTTGCAGCGCCATGATGGTCATGCGGCCTTCCAGGCGTGCCCAATCTTCGGCCATTACGGCGTTGGACGGCAGGTACTCACTGGGCACATCGAGCGCGGCAACCTGCTCGCGCTTGAGCGTTTGCGACTTGCCAATATCCGTGTTGGGCACCACCACCGAAACCTTGACCTGGTTAACCGGGCGGTACGCGGCCTTGTACTGAGACTCCTTGGCCTTGAGGTAGGCCCAACCTAGCAAGGCTGCGAGCACGCCACAGACGATGGCAATGATCAGCAGCTTTCTTCCTGAAACAGATGACATGTCGCTCCCCGTCACTCGCCAATGCCCGTAGAGGGTGGCGTGAAGTGTTGTAAGTGTTGGCCGCGCCTGTGTTGGCCGCGTGCGTGTGGTTTATTTGCTTAACGTCCAATTGCTGGTCGAGGAATCGAGCGTGACCGTACTGCGGCCTTGGCAACTGGCGGCTTCGCTGTTGATGTAACTGGTTCCGGGTTGCGGATTGTTGAAGTTCGCGGCTTCGCCCGCCGACAGCGTGGCGCCGGAGCTGAAGTTATTGCTCCAACCCAAGGGCACTACCAGACAGGGTTTGTATTGGCTCCAGGTGGCGCTGGGCGCTGTCTGGTAAACAACACCGACCAACTCGCCGCTGGCGACCATCGCGGTGCTGAAGTCTTTGCTAGCGGGGGACAGGATGGAGCTCTCGGAATAGATCAGTCCGTTGATGGCATGCCCGGAAGAAAAGGCTTTGCCATTCTCGTCGTAGCTGATTACCGGGCGTGTTTGCACCGCCGTGAGCCCGCTGGGTTGTGGGTCCAAGCGTTTGCGCGAGCTGGCGTCGTGATACTGCCCGTTGTACAGGTAGGCGAAGCCCATCACCTGCCCGGCGCTGTTGGTCAGGGCTTGTAAAACCAGCGGCTTGCCATCGTCATCCACCCATTCGGTGTTGGTCGTGGCGCCGTTGAACACGCTATTACCATTGGCATCGACAAAGCTGCACTGGCCGCTGGCGGAGCGCATGCAGGTGGCGACTTGCTCACCACTGGCATCTACCAGGTAGCCATCTTTGACATGGCCGATGAGGTTGCCGAACTCGTCGAACACGCTTTCAACATAGGGTGGGTATTCTTGCTCGGGCACCGGTACCGGGGTGTCGGGTATCTCGTCACCGTCATCGCCGTCGTCATCTTCGCGTACGACTTCATTCTCTTGCAGCTTGGGGTTGCTGTAGATCTGCACCTTGTTCATTTCACTCGACTGCGTGCTGTAGCTTCTGTGCACGTTGTCGAACAGCGTGCTGACATCCGTGGTGGCAGCCAGCAGGCCGGCACCGGTGACGCCAACCACAACCAGGTACTCGGTCATGGATTGACCTAGTTGCTTTCTCATCAGCGGTCCATCCGGTTGAGCAGCACTTGAGTCTTGTCGGCGTGGCGCAGCAGGCCCACCGTCATCAGCTCGCGGCCTTTGCTGTAGGTGAGCACCACGGCGTTGTCCTGCTGGCTGCGGTGGTCCAGGTTCCAGTCCTGGTTGAGCAACTCGGCTTCGTACCAGGCGCGTGTGGCGTGGATGTTTTCATCATTGAGAATCAGCACCAGGCGCCCTTCGCGAATCACATCGTCGCTGCGCATGTCACTGATGACCTGGGCATCGGGCGGCACGGGCATGCCACTGCCCAGCGGCTCACCACCGCCGCCTGCTTGCGGCGGATTGGTGATGCTCATACGGCCGTAGCTGTAGCGGTCGTTTTGGGCTTTGACCTGAATCATCATGATGCAGCGTTCGTTGATGTGCAGGATCTGATCCCAGTCGTTGAACTCGCTGAAATCCACCTCGTCCGGCCACTGCTGCGCGTAGAACTCTTTCACCCGGGGGACGGTGGCGGACACCCGAAACGTCCGGCCCTGCAACGGCGTGTGGTTCCACTGCACGCTGGCGCCCAAGCTGCTGACCAGCATGCCGTCCATGCGTGGGAAGTCGTCGTAGTCGCAATCGGCGTAGGCCAGGTCGGCGCAAGCGATCAGCAGAAGGAGAGGGAGGCTGTGCCTAAGCTTAATCATCGTAGTAACAGAATCCGCTGGTCACATTGCATTTCACACCGGCATCCGGGATCGGGTCGGTGTTGACATAGCCCAGGTCGAGACTCTTGAACGACGGCTCGAAGATGCCAATAAAGCTCTGCACCGTTTCAAAAATAGGGTTTTCGGCGATCAGGTTGCCGAGCACGAAATCGTTGGCTTTCTGATCGAAGTGACTGTCTTCTCCGTCGGCGGTCTGGGCCACCCAACCGTCGGCCAATACCGCTGAACGGGCGCCGACGTTCAGTCCGTTAGTAAAGCGATCACCGAGTAACGGCTGGCCGCCCAGCTGGCTGCCGGCCATGGGCACTGGAATATTGACGGCCGTGGCATAGAAGTTATGGGTCGGATGAGCAATCTGCAGAAAGTCCTCATCGCCCTTGCCGAAGCTGAAAATGTTGACCACTTTGGCGATGCCGCCCATGGCCGAGTTGTACACATCAATCACGTCGTAGGCGAATGAAGGGGTTTTGCTGCTGGCGAGCGTCGAGCCGGCGGCCATGGCGCCTGGGGCATTCATCGACAGGCCGCCGTTGCCGTGAGTCCAGCGCCAATAGCGGTTGGCATTTTCGGTGTTCGGGGTGTCGATATCTTGCGGGGTGAACAGCTCGGGGGTTTGGGTAAAACCGAGGATGCGCCGTTCGGCGGAGTTGAGCACATCTTCGTCGCTGCGGCTCGCCAGGTAGCCGTCAGTCAGGTCAATTTGGCTCGGCAGCATTGCGTCGTCGCCGTTGGTTTTGTACCAAACGGTGCGCTCCCAGGCGGTATAGCGCGCGGCCTCCTGAGCCTTGTAGGACATGTCCGAAAGCTTGGCCACCACCGGCACCAAGACGAACAGAAGCAGCAGGCAACCGGCGGTCATGACCACGAATTCGGCCATGGCCTGGCCTTTCTGACTATTGCTTGCGTAGGCTGAACGGGTCATTCCAGCGCCCCTTTAACACTGTCGGTCATCTTGTCGAGAACCGTGTCGGTGACGCCTTCAATGGCCGGTTTTGCCACTGGCTGGATCAGCGGTGGCAGCTTAGTGAGCAGTCGGTCGCGGCCGGGCTTGATCACATAATCCAACGCCAGATCCATCAAGAACCCCACGACATAAGAGGGGTTGAGGCTGTTCAGCCCGAGGATTTGCTGGATGTCGATTTGGCCTGCGGCCACGAATTGCACGAACTTGCTCGGCTCGCGCAACCGCGCATCCCAGAACGGGCTGTATTGGTTGGGCGATTCATCGCGCCCGGACGGTGGCGCAAAATATGTCTCAGCCGAGGAGACGGTCATCATCCGTTCGCCATCGCCCCACAGGAACACCAACGGGTTATCGTCCACGCCATGGGTGTCGAGGCCGAACTTGCCCTGGGTAATGTTTAGGCTCTTGGGGTTATCGCTGGTGCGTACGCTGCTCAGCGGTTTGGCCACCGCAATGGTGAATTCCTTGCTGCGCCCAGTTTCCGCATGGTCGGCGCCTAGGGTGAAGAACGAAGGTGAGCCGCTGTAGCCCACATTCACGTCTTCCGCGGTGTTAATCCCGTGCACCGGCAGCACATTACCCCACGCCCACGTCACGGCATGCACGGGGTGCATGGCGTCGCCATAGGGGGTGTTTTCTTTCAGTAACATGCCTTGAGCGGGGTTGCCCCACTGGGGCGCAAACAGAAACTGGTCGCCAGCCTTGGTGACTAGCTGATGGGTCGCGCCGCCCAGCGGCAACCCAAAGCCGAAGCCCAGCGCTCCGTCAAAAATACTTACGCAACCAACAAGTGGCAGGCACAACTCTATCGCCAGAGTGACGTCGAGCTTGAAGCCCATGGAGCTGTAATCCAGCGAGGCCCAACCGTAGGTCGGAATGCCCTTGCTGGCGTTGGCGATGCTCAGTGGGTTGTAGACGTAAGCGGTGCCGCCGTTGTTGAACACCCCGACTTCGAAGTTGAAGCCCAGCTTGATATTGATAAAACCCAGGTAAATCGGAATTTCCGGGACGCCAAAGCCCACGGTTGCGTCGAAGTTACGCGCGGCAAGCCAGTCATTACGGTTGCTGTTGATCAGCGCTGCAAACTCCCGCCCGGCGTTGCGTGAATCAATGGTGGAGGGTGCATTGGTTTTCTGGCCGTGCACTTCGGGCGCGTTATTGACCAGCATTGAGGAGGGCACGTCCGCCCCTAGGAAGTCGTTAATGACGCTGGCTGGGGTCGAGTCGCTCTCTTCATACGCCTGGCCGCCCGGCGCCGGGCCGGGTGACGAGTTCGGGGGTGGTTCAGCTCCCGCCACTGCATCGAGCAAGGCGTCGAGCGGCAAGTAGTCGGCAAAATAGGTGAGGATAAAGTTCTGGATCAAGAACAGTTGCGAAAGCGTCGCGACTTCCAGTTCATCGTCGCTGCGGTGGGCCATGCGGTGCTGTTCAACCACCGCTTTTGGCACGGAAACCTGCGCCTCGAAGGTGGCCAGCGCAAAGGCTTTTTGGAAAAAGCCCATGATCAAGTTGAAGCTGGAAACCACCGTGGGGTAGATCGTAACCACTGGGGCCGAGACTGTGCGCACGACTTGGCCGAGAATTTGATACGGCAAGGTCACGGAGGACAGGATGTCGCTGATCATCGGCTTGGGCGGGATCAGCGCAACCGGAATCTGGTAGGCCGGGAAGCTGTTAACCCAGCGCGGGATGTTGGCGTAACGCTTAGACCATGACATGAGCGCTACAACCTGGCCGATCGACAACTCGTTGGCGATGATGGCGCGGTTGGTATAGGCGATTAGGTTCTGGTGTCGGGCAAACAGTTTGGCTTGCGAGTAGACGGCGGCGTCGGCGGCGTTCTCCACCTGCACCCGATCACGGGTGAGGACGCCCTGATTGAACATCACGATCAGGGCAATCAAGGTAATGCCGATAAAGAGCAGGCCAAACACCATGGCCTGGCCACGCTGCCGCTGTCGACTTCCCTGAATCATCGTCACCGCCTCCGTGCTGACTTAAATCAGCGTTCGGATTGCTGGTAATTGCTCAGGTTGTGAGCATCTGCTGCGCGCGTCTGGGCTTCGGTGCCTGTTGTGGCTGCCGCTTGGTTAGATTGACCACCGCCTAGCTCCGCTGCCATATCGCCGACCTGCTCGCGCACGGTGCTGCCGAACAGGTTGTAAACCACGATGGCGGAGATCGCGATCAGGGCCACGATGATGATGTATTCGGTCATGCCTTGGCCAAGTTGACGGGTACGCGATTTGATCGACATGGAATTGCCCTCGAGACTCTGCAGAGTCGTGTGTGTTTTTAAGTACAAGTAAGCGCGATAAGCGCCTGCTCGTTATTGACGAGCAAGTGCTATCGGCGGCCGATAGTTGCGCGACTTTCTTGGTCTCGAAAAGTTGCAGCCTCCCGTCGGTTTTTGACAGTAGCGCAGGCCGACATACAGCGCCCCCCCTGTTCAGATAGGTTCGGCAAAGATGGTGTGTTGGGGTGCGCGCGGGCTTATCGTGCGGCATGCTTTTTGCGCATGTCATGCCGTAATCGAGGTGTCGCGCAACAATAATGCGTTACCCTCGGCCCGCTTAAGCCAAACCAATATCGGCTGCGGTCATCACGCTATGCGCGTTACAGCACTGCATTTATTTCCTGGGGGGAGTATGTTTGGACTAAGCAATTCTCGATCAATTAAAAATCGAGATAATAGGTTTTTGGCAGCTAATTCAGCTATTTTTCGCCGATTTTCACTGATTTTTTTCCTGTGCCTGCCGTCTTTCGGGGCCGTGTCCGCGGCGCTGGATGAGAGGGGGGCGACGGCTCCACTTTTGACCCTTCGCACAGATGGACAAACGCTCGAACTGACTCAGGAGCAGCTCTTGGCATTGCCTCAGCAGCGGGTTGCCACCACTGCAGCTTGGTTGCAAGGCGCCAAGGTGTTCGAGGGGCCGCTGGTGCGCGATGTACTGGCGCTGTTGGATGTTGAGCTGGGTGCCGCGACGACTGTGACGCTGCGGACACTGGATGACTACGAGATAACGGTCAGCCTGGAGGATTATCTGAGTTGGGATGTGATCATCGCCCATAGCATGGATGGCGCTGCACTTTCGTTGCTCGACTATGGCCCTCTGTGGGTCGTTTATCCTCGCGACGACCATGCTGTATTGCAGGATTCGCGCTTCGATCATCGCTGGGCTTGGATGTTGAACAGCATCACCGTTAAACCTTAAGGAAGAGGCAGAGCGCCCCTATGTCAGCCTGTATTTTGTGCATTGAAGATGAAGCCACGCTATTGGCTGACCTGGTTGAAGAATTGAATGCTGCCGGTTACCAGGTCATCGCTGCACACTCGGCTGATGAGGCATTGCTACTGCTGGAGCAGCAGCGCCCTGATTTGGTGCTGTGTGATGTCATGCTCGGTGGTGACAGTGCGCGTGACGGTTATTTTATTTATCACTACATTCGTGAGCAGCGGACTGACTTGGCAGATCTGCCGTTTATCTTCCTTACGGCGCTGGGGCAGCGCAGTGCCTTGCTGGACGCCAAGCGCATAGGCGTCGACGACTATCTGGTCAAACCCGTCGATTACGACATGTTGCTTGCTACCGTCAGTTCGCGGCTTGCACAGGTCAAACGATTGAATGGGTATTCGCTAAGCCGCCAAGGCAGTTTTCGTGAGCGTCTGCAAAGCATCTTCGCCCAGCTGCCGGGCGCGGTGTTGTTGTGTGATCCTGCGGGCCAGTTGCTGTATGCCAACCCGATGGCGCAGCGCTTGGCACAGGATGAGGGCGTTTGGACCCAGGACAGCCGTGGGCGATTGTGTTGGTTGGACATCACGCCCGGCTCTTTGCATACCTTTCAGCAGTACGCCACAGAGCTGAGTGCTGCTGCTTCCGGCGAGCGTCGGGTGCTGGCACTTGAGCGCTACAGTCACACAGGTGCGGTGTTTATCAGTGTGTTGAGCTTGACTTCGGAGGTGCAGGCGCTGACTGACTCGACCGACAATCTGTTGGCGGTGTTTGTGTCCTGCGCGCAAAGTCGTTCGTTGCCAGAGTTGGAGACATTGCGCCTGATCTTCGCCCTGACGCCAACTGAGGCGCGGGTTGCCTTGCTGTTGGCGCAAGGGCAGCGCACGGATGAGGTGGCGTTTGCGTTGGGAGTCTCGGCCAGTACGGTGGCGTTCCACTTGCGTAATCTGTTCTCGAAAACCGCAGTGACGCGTCAGGCGGATCTGGTCGCCCTGGTGCTGAGCGCCGGTTGGGCGCTGCCGGATTTGTCCGGTGCGGTGGCCCTTACGCCATGAGTCTGGAAGCTCAAAGTCGACAGCGGCTGCAGTGGGCGGCGGTAGCTGCCGTGCTCTGTTTTGTCGTGCTACTCGGCTATACGCTCTACAAGCTACAGCGCTTGCAGGTGGAGTTGAGTACTGATGTTGGCGAAAACATGGTGTGGGCATTAAGCCAGGCGGTTTATCAAGGAGGCATGCTGCACCAGGCAGCACTGATTCCACCTACTGCTGCCAGTCATACCGCGCAAGTTTTGCATCGCAACCTGCTCAAGGCTCGGTTAAAGATGCTCACCAGTGGTGGGCAGCGCGACTACATGACGCGGGCGGGGGTTTTATCAGAATTGCAGCGTGCGGTGAGCATGCTTGAGCAGCCGCAGCTGGACTATGGCGGCGTGCAGAAGCTGATACAGCAAGTCGGTAATAAGGTGATGCTATCTGAGCGGGATATCGCCGGTGCGCGGCGTGATGCTCACCGCACATTGATGGTTCAGGTCATGCTTGCCGTGGTGGGGGTATTGCTTGCAGGCACCTTGCTGGGCTGGCAATTGCTGAGCAGCCAGAGGCGCGCCAACGCCAGTTATGTAGAAATTGCCCGGCAACATGCGCAGGCGCGTGAGTTGCTTGAGGCATTACAGCAGGAAAGGGCGAACAAGCTGCGTTATCGCGACTTCGTTTCATTGATGTCGCATCAATTGCGCACGCCCTTGGCGGTAATCGATTCAAGTGCGCAACGTCTGCTGCGGCAGTTCCATAGCGATGGACAGGTGCAAAATGTGAGTGATCGCTCTTTGCGCATTCGCAAGTCGGTTTACCAGCTCAATCAGCTTATAGGGCGTGTACTCGAAGGGTTGCGATTGGATGAGGGGCTGGTTAGTAGCGGTGATCTGGCTTCTCTGGAGTTGCGCCGTTGTGATTGGCGAGAAGTGGTTGCAGACGCATTGGAGCGCTTCACTGAGTTGCCAGTTTCGCGCTCTATTGAGTTGAGTGGCCTAGCTGTAGCTCAGGGGGAAGACACGCTGTGGGTCGACTGCGATCGAATGTGGTGCGTGGAAATTCTTAATAACCTGTTGTCCAATGCCGACAAATACAGCCCAGCTGGGCTGCCAATAAACGTGGCGGTTGAGGTGTCTGAGGGCATCTTGTATTGCCGTGTACGCGACTACGGGCAAGGGATTGCTGAGGGTGAGTTGGCGCGTGTGTTTGAGCGTTTTTATCGGGGTGAGCAGACCCAGAACAGCGTCGGAGTCGGCTTGGGCCTCTCGATAGCGCAAACGCTTGCACACTGGCATGGCGGTAGTTTGACCGTGCGTAATACCGAGCAGGGCGGCGCGTGTTTTACCTTGGCACTGCCCGTGAGCACTGCTGAGTCAGCGCTTTTGCCGTCCTAGGTTCTGGGGTTAGGGCCTTTGTGCCGCTTGGCCTTGTTCTAAGGTCCAAGTTAGCAATTTGTCAGACAGTTTATCGCCAGCTAACCCGAAGGCGTGGACCACGGCGGGCACTGAGGTGTCGGTGGCAGCCTGGCTGACCTCGAAGCGCCGGCTGGCGAGGATGCGCAGGCTGCCGCTCTGCACCAGGCGGGCTTCGAACAGAATGCGCACCGTGGGGCGACCGTTCTGGTATTCGCTGTGGAAGGCGCGTAGGTCGCCATCCAGTTCCAGGTCGGCTTGCAGGCGGCTTTCATCGCTGCTCACGGCCTTGAGGCGACCGTCGTCGAGGAAGGCGTCGATCAGCCGGTCGCGCAGCAGCAACGGCGCGCGGTCGCTCCAACGCACACCCTGGTAGGCGCTGATCTGATCGCCGGGCGGTAAGACGGCAATCCGCGTGCTGTCGAGCAGCTGGCTGCTGTAGGGCTTGTTCACCCGCAGCGCCCAGTCGGCACTGGCGTCATGGCTGGGTAGGCTGCTGGCGGGTAGGCGGTAGATGCTCAACACCTGGCTTTTCGGCAATACCGAGCAGGCGGCCAGGCTGCCGGTCAGCAGCAGGGCGGCGAACAGGCGAAGACGACTCATGGTTGAAACTCCTTGATGGTATCGCTGCGCAGCAGGTAGCCGGCGGGGTCCTCCTCCAGGCGGCGGGCAAAGCTGCGCAGGGAGCTGAGGGTTTCGCGCAGTTCAACAATGGTCGGGCCCAGCTCGGCAACGCCCTGCATGCCGCCGTCGAGTGCGCTGCGGTTATCTGTCAGCAGTTGTTCAACCGTGTGGCTGCTGCGCTCCAGTGAGGCCATCAAGCGTTGGGCACTGTCCATCGCCTCACGGCCTTGGCCGCTGAGCAGTTGGTTGGCGTTGCGCATCAACTCAGCGGCTTCCTGGCTGGCCGTGCTCATCTGTTGCAAGGCTTGGCGCAGCTCGTCGCGCTGGTCGGCGACGCTGGCGCTGGTTTGTTCGATGTTTTCCAGGGTGCGCGAGATGCGTCCGATGTTGTCGCGCGAGAACAGCTTGTTGGCGCGGTTGAGCAGGCGGGTGACGCTGATGACCAGGTCTTCACCATTGGCCATGAGGCGTGACAGCGGCGAGCGGTCGGCGATGATCTCCGCGCGCTGATCGCCCTGGCTTTCGAGAATGGGGCTGTCCGGGGTGCCGCCGTGCAGTTGGATCAGCGCCGCGCCGGTGATTCCGGTGATCGACAAGCGTGCGCGGGTGTCCTGTTTAATCGGTGTGGTGGCACTGACGCGGATGTGTGCGCGCACTTTGCGCGGGTCTTCTGGGTCGAGGCGCAGGCTGATCACATCACCCACCTTGATCCCGCTGTATTGCACGGCGCTGCCCTGGGACAGGCCGCTGACGGCTTCGTTGAAGATCACATCAAAATCGCGCAACTCCTGATCTGAGCTGGCTTTGCTCAGCCACAGGGCAAAGCCCAGCGCGGCGGCGACCATCAGCACAGTAAACAGGCCAATCAACACGTGGTGGGCACGCGGTTCCATTCAGTTGCTCCCTGGCGCGCGGTGGGCGGCCTGTTCGGCTGCGCGTCCGCGCGGGCCGTGAAAATACTCGTGGATCCATGGATTGTCGGTGGCGGCCACTACGTCCAGGCGGTCGGCCACCAGCACGCGTTTTTCCGCCAACACCGCCACCCGGTCGCAGATGGTGTAAAGCGTGTCGAGGTCATGGGTAACCAGAAACACGCTAAGACCCAGCGCATCGCGCAGGGTCAGGATCAGTTGATCAAAGGCCGCCGCGCCAATTGGGTCGAGGCCGGCAGTGGGTTCGTCGAGAAATAGAATATCCGGCTCCAGGGCCAAGGCGCGGGCTAGGGCGGCGCGCTTGACCATGCCGCCGGACAGTTCAGTTGGATACTTGTCACCAGATTCGCGCGGCAGGCCGACCAGCGCCAGTTTGACCTGAGCCAGACGCTCAGCCGCTGCACGGTTGAGGCCGGCGTGTTCGATCAACGGCAAGGCGATGTTTTCGGTCACCGTCAGCGAGGAAAACAGCGCGCCGCGCTGATAGAGCACGCCGAAACGCCGTTCCAGTTGTGAGCGCTGCTCGGGCGGCAGGCTCAGCAGTTCCTCGCCAAATACATGCACGGTGCCGGAGTTGGCGTGGCGCAGGCCGAGAATGCTGCGCAGCAGCACCGACTTGCCAGTACCCGAGCCGCCAACCACGCCGAGCACTTCGCCACGGTAGAGGTCCAGGTCCAGGTCCTGATGCACGGTCTGGCTGCCGAAGCGGTTGACCAGGTTGCGTACCTCGATAATCGCTTCGCCCGTCACCAGCCCATCTCCATCAGAAACAACGCGGCCAGGGCATCGAGCACGATGACTACGAAAATCGACTGGACCACGCTGGAAGTGGTGCGCTCGCCCACCGACTGTGCGCTGCCGGTGACCTTGAAGCCTTCCAGGCAGCCGATCACGGCGATCAGGAAGGCGAATACCGGTGCCTTGGCCATGCCGACCAAGAAGTGCTTGAGGGCGATATTTTCCTGCAGCATGGCCAGGTACATGGCCGGCGAGATATCCAGACTCAGGGCGCAGACCACGGCGCCGCCAAGGATGCCGCTGAGCATGGCGATAAAGGTCAAAATCGGCAGGGCAATCAGCAGAGCAAACACCCGTGGCAGTACCAGCAGCTCCAGCGGGTTAAGGCCCAGGGTGCGGATGGCGTCGATTTCCTCGTTGGCCTTCATCGAACCGATTTGCGCGGTAAAGGCGCTGGCGGTGCGCCCGGCCATCAGAATGGCGGTGAGCAGCACGCCAAATTCACGCAGGAAGGAGAACGCGACCAGATCGACCGTGTAGATGCTCGCGCCAAAGTCGGCGAGCACCGTGGCGCCGAGGAAAGCCACCACCGCGCCGACCAGAAAGGTCAGCAGGGCGACGATGGGCACGGCATTCAAACCGCTCTGTTGCAGGTGCGCAACCAGCGAGGTGATGCGCCAGCGGCCGGGGCGCAGAATGATGGCGAACATCGCCGCCAGGGTCATGCCGATAAACCCGAGCAGGGCCACGCCTTGCTGCCAAAGCTCTGTCATGGCTTGGCCAATCTGCCCGAAAAATTCGCGCCAGGCAGGGATGTGTTTGACCGGCAGGGCATCGCCGGCATCGGCGATGGCCGTGCCCACCGCCTGCAACAGCGCGCGACGTTCGCTGGCCAGCCCTGGCGCATCGCTGGCCAGTTGCGCCAGGCGTTGGCTGCCAAGCAATTCCACCAGTAGCGCTGCACCTGCAGTGTCGAGCGCGCCGAGGTCATGTAGGTCAATGCTGGCGGCGTTGTTCAAGGTGCCGCGTAGTGCCAGCACCTCGGTTTCCAGCTTGGCGTAGTGGGGCAGTGTCCAGTCGCCGCCGATGCGCAAGCCCGCGGGCGCATCCGTGCGGCTGGATTCAAGCGGGGAGATGTAGGGGGCTGTGCTCATGGCCCACAGCTTAACCTTCTCGCTGGCGTTACGCTCAGTTTGGCGGCGCGGCTGCGCGCGTTAGCCGTCAGCCGTGATTTCGGCGATCAGTTCACGCAGCGCGGCTTCGGCATCTTCGTTGGCCACCTGGCACGTGCCGGCATTGGCGTGACCACCGCCGTTGTAGCTCAGGCATAGCTCGCCAACATTGGTCTGCGAGCTGCGGTCGATGATTGATTTGCCGACGGCGAACACGGTGTTCTGCTGCTTCACGCCCCACATCACATGGATGGAGATGTTGCACTGCGGGTACAGGGCATAAATGACGAAGCGGTTAACCGCGTAGATGGTCTCCTCGTTACGCAAATCCAGTACCACCAGGTTGTTGTAGACCGTCGCGCAGCGCTGAATCTGCGCTTTGGCCTCGCGCTGGTGCTCCAGGTACAGCGTCACGCGCTCATCGACATCTGGCAGCTCGAGAATTTCAGCGATGCCGTGGGTCTGGCAGAAGTCGATCAGCTGCATCATCAGCTGGTAGTTGGAGATGCGGAAGTCGCGAAAGCGCCCGAGGCCGGTGCGCGCATCCATGATAAAGCTCAATAACTCCCAACCTTGTGGGTCGAGGATGTCGTCGCGGCTGAATTGCGCGGCGTCAGCCTTGTCCACGGCTGCCATCATCTCGTCCCACTCTCGCGGGAAGGCGTCGTGGCCGCCGTAATGCTGCCACACCACACGGGCTGCCGAGGGCGCGTCGGCATCGATCAAATGATTGCTCGCCGGTTGGTTGCGAATGGTCTCGCTGAGGTGGTGGTCGAAGGCCAGGTAGCAGCCAGGCACATAGGGCAGGTTAGTGGTGATGTCGTTGCTGGTGATCGCTACCTTGCCGTCCTGCATGTCCTTGGGGTGTACGAACAGAATGTCGTCGATCAGATTGATGTGTTTGAGCAGGGCGGCGCACACCAGGCCGTCAAAGTCACTGCGGGTCACCAAGCGGTAAGAGCTGGACATAGAGCATCTCCGGAACGGACAAGCGGCGGTAAAACCACCAGACCCCCTTCAAAGTAGCACGCGGTTTCGCTCTCAGCCTGGGCGAGGCAGCTGCGCTTCCAGGCAGCTGAGGGTCGACCTCAGGACAGTGCCGACGCAGTAACGATCCTAGGCTGGCGCCTGTTGTTTTATTGCCCACAGGAGCCTTCCATGTCACCGATTACCGTACTGCGCGACACTCACCCGATTCCGTTGCTGGACGCCTGCAAGTGGACGCGCATCGCCGGCGAGCCGCACACCGTTAACCTGAATGCTTACACCTCGGCCGATGGCAGCAAAATCATGGGCACCTGGATCTGCACGCCCGGTAAATGGCAGGTGGCTTATGAAAAATGGGAGTACTGCCACTTTCAGGAGGGCTATTGCATCATCACCCCAGAAGGTCAGGAGCCGATCCACCTGCGCGCCGGCGATATTTTTATCGTCGAAGCGGGGATGAAGGGCACCTGGGAGGTGATTGAAACGGTGCGTAAATACTTTGTTTTTGCCTGAGGTCGCGCAAGCGTCAGCCCATCAGGGGGAGGTAGTTGCCCTATACCGCGTTGCTGAACACCAACGCTTTTAAGGCGCTGTCAGGCTGGCTGTCGGGGAATTCCGGTGGGTTTTCCAAGCGCTCGATAAAGCCCAGGCTCGGCGCTTCACTGGCCATGGCCTGGGTCAGGTAATCCGGGCCGATTTCCGGTTCGTTGCTGCAGGCCAGCACCACACCCTCCGCGCTCAAAAGCTCTGGCAGACGGCGTAGGACCTTGGGGTAATCCTTGCTCAGCACGAAGCTGCCGCGCTGGAAGGAGGGTGGGTCAATGATGATCAGGTCATAAGGGCCGTATTTGGCGACTTTGCCCCAGGACTTGAACAGGTCGTGGCCGAGAAACACCACCTGGCTGAGGTCATGCTGGTTCAGTCGGTGGTTGTCGCGGCCCCGGCTGAGTGCGGCCCTGGCCATGTCCAGGTTGACCACCTGCAGTGCGCCGCCAGCCAATGCGGCTACCGAGAAGCCGCACGTGTAAGCGAACAGGTTGAGCACGCGTTTGCCCTTGGCCTGTGCTTGCACCCATTGGCGACCATAGCGCATGTCGAGAAAGAGCCCGGTGTTCTGCTTTCGGCCCAGATCGAGCCGGTAGTGCAGGCCGTGCTCGCATATATCCCAATGCTCCACAGGCTCGCCGAGCAGCCATTGGGTAGGGCTGTCCGTGAGGTAACGCTGTTGCAACAACAGGCTGTGCGCGCCGCTTTGCTGCCAGGCCGGAGTATGGCTGAGGTCCATTAGCATCTCGTGCAGCGCGATCAGTGCGCTCTCGCTCAGCGGCTTGAACAGCGCGACCAGCAATATGCCTTGCAACCAGTCCACGGTGATTTGCTCCAGCTCTGGCCAGCAGCGGCCACGGCCATGAAACAGGCGGCGGGTCTCCTGGGGGGGCGTGCTGAGAGCGGCAACAAGGTGCTGGTGCAGGGTCGCGAGTGCGGCGGGAGTCATGGGTTCGGTCGCTGGGGAAAAACGGAAATGTTAACAGGCAGTCACCGTTGCCGTGTGCTGGAATCGCCTGCGTCGATGATAGGTATCGGTAAAGGCGGTTGGTATTGAGCGAAACAGATGCCTAGCATTGCCGCCTTTCTGACCATGCTCTGAAGGAGCCCCCATGCATATCGACGAAGCCATTCGCAGCCGCCGCGCCGTCAAAGGTTATGACCCCGCCTTTACCCTGAGTGATGCCGAGAAGGACGAGCTGCTGCAACTGGCACTGCTCGCGCCGTCGGCGTTCAACCTGCAGCATGTTCGCCTGGTTGAGGTCAGTGACCCGGCACTGCGCCTGCAGCTGCGCGATGTGGCTTGGGGGCAGGCCCAGGTGACCGACGCCTCAATGCTGGTGGTGGTGTGCGCCAAGCTCAACAGCTGGGAGCAGGATGTCAGCCGAGCCTGGGAGGGCGCGCCTGAGGAAGTGCAGGCCTATATGACCGGTGCTATCGACACCTACTACCGTGACAAGCCGCAAGTGCAGCGTGATGAAACCATGCGCAGCTGTGGCCTGATGGCACAAACCCTGATGCTCGCTGCGCGCGGCAAGGGCCTGGACTCCTGCCCGATGGATGGTTTCGACTTCGACGCCGTGGCCAAGCTGATCAAATTGCCGGCCAACCATGTGATTGCCCTGATGGTCGCAGTTGGCCAAAAGACCATCGAGCCGAAGCCGCGTATTGGCAAGCTGCCGTATAACGAAGTGGTACTGCGCGATACCTTCTGATCGCGGTCGAGGTTTCGGCGCGGTTTGTTCACTCTGCGCAAGAGTTGTGGTCAGCCTGGGCCTGTCGCACCACTAAAGGCGGGATGACAAAACGCTAGAGTGCGCAGATTCTGACGGGCAGGCCCGGCCGAATATTATTGGCCGGGCGCCCTAAGACGACGCGCGAGGAGCCCCATGTCTGCCGAACATCTAGATGTATTGATCATCGGTGCCGGGCTATCCGGCGTCGGTGCGGCCTATCACTTAATCAAGCGCTGCCCCGGCAAGCGCTTCGCCATCCTCGAAGGCCGCGCGACCCTCGGCGGTACCTGGGACCTGTTCCGCTATCCGGGCATCCGTTCTGACTCGGACATGTTCACCCTCGGCTACAACTTCAAACCTTGGACCAACCCGCTGGCGATTGCCGACGGCCCGTCGATCCGCAGCTATATCGAAGAAACCGCGCGGGAAAACGCTATCCAGGACAAAATCCGCTTTCAGCATAAAGTGCTCAAGGCCGACTGGTGCAGCGAGCGCGCCACCTGGACCCTGCAGGTACAGCGTGGTGATGAAGCCGAACCGATCAAACTAAGCTGCCAGCACCTGCTGATGTGCACCGGCTATTACCGTTATGAGGCCGGCTAC
The DNA here is from genome assembly GCF_004920405.1 of Pseudomonas leptonychotis. Taxonomy (NCBI): domain Bacteria; kingdom Pseudomonadati; phylum Pseudomonadota; class Gammaproteobacteria; order Pseudomonadales; family Pseudomonadaceae; genus Pseudomonas; species Pseudomonas leptonychotis. The sequence continues at coordinate 1,318,164 of NZ_RFLV01000001.1, read as the reverse complement.
ACCCCAGAATTCAAAGGCCGCGAACAGTTCGAAGGCGAATTTATTCACCCGCAGTTGTGGCCGGAAAACTTCGATTACAGCGGCAAGAACGTGGTGGTGATTGGCAGCGGCGCCACGGCGGTGACCTTGGTGCCGGCGATGACTGACAAGGCCAAGCACGTAACCATGCTGCAGCGCTCGCCGACCTACGTGGTAAGCCTGCCGCAGAGCGATCCGATTTCCATTTTCCTGCGACGCTTTCTCCCCGAAACCTGGGTCTACCGCCTGGCGCGTACGCGTAATGTGGCGATACAGATGATTTTTTACACCCTCGCCAAAGCCTGGCCGAGCCTGGTGCGTAAGGTGTTGTTGGGGCTGGCCAAGCGTGAGCTCGGTGCGGATTTCGACATGCGCCATTTCAGCCCGAGCTACAAGCCTTGGGATGAGCGCGTCTGTGCGGTGCCCAATGGTGATCTGTTCAAGGTACTGCGTGAGGGCAAGGCCTCGGTGGTGACCGAACACATCGATGGGTTTACAGCCAAGGGCATCCGTTTGAAAACCGGTGAGGAGTTGCCGGCCGATGTGATCATCAGCGCCACCGGTCTGGAGTTGCAGTTGTTTGGTGGTATGCAGGTGGCGGTGGATGGCGTGCCGTTCGATGCGGCCAAGAGCATGGGTTATCGCGGCATCATGCTGCGTGACCTGCCCAACGCCGCCGTGGTGCTGGGTTACACCAATGCCAGCTGGACCCTCAAAGCGGACCTGTCCAGCGAGTATTTCTGCCGTGTGATTAACCATATGGACGCCACCGGCATGCGCCAATGCACGCCGCGTGATAGCGCGCGGCAGGTCAAGGATGCGCCGTTCCTCGACCTGGCTTCCGGCTATATCAAGCGCGCCGCTGACAAGATCCCCACGCAGGGCGATCGCGCGCCGTGGAAGCTCTATCAAAACTACCTACTGGACCTGGCGCTGTTGCGTTACGGCAAGGTCGAGGATGCTTACTTGGTGTTCAGTTCACCACAGGTCGGTGAACCTACCGAAGCTGCCACCGCGGTCTAAACTGCTAGGTGATGTAAGTCAAACGCTATGACTTGTTCGAGCGTTATGCCTACAAGCATATGGCCATTCAGCGCTTTTGATGAGGGCATAAGGCCACTAAGCTTTGTGACAGGAATCACGGATGGGTAAGCCAGGTTTCCCTGGCTGCTGTTACAAAGGAGTCCTGCAGAGGATGAGCAGAATGGAATCGCTTCAGCAAGAACAACGCTACCTCCCGGCACTAAGGGCACATATCGACAAGCTACTGGCCAAGGGCTGGGTGATTGCCGAGCGCAGCCCTCTGACCCTTCAGTCTGGGCGCAAGACCTATAGGGTTGTGCATGGAATGTTGATTGGAGATGCGATTTTCTGAATGCATAATCCTCGTTTCCCGGGCCGCTGCGGATCATGACTGATCGGCAGCGGCCTTTTTGGTTGTTCTGTTTGAGGTTTCGTCATGGCGCTGGAAACGTGGCTTGCATTCTTTCTCGCCTGTTGGGTGATCAGCCTGTCGCCGGGCGCTGGGGCGATTGCTTCGATGTCGGCGGGTTTGCAGTACGGTTTCTGGCGCGGGTACTGGAACGCCCTGGGCCTGCAACTGGGCTTGGCGTTGCAGATCGCTATTGTGGCTGCGGGTGTCGGCGCGATTTTGGCGGCTTCGGAGCTGGCCTTCAGCCTGATCAAGTGGTTTGGCGTGGTGTACCTGGTGTACCTCGGCTATCGCCAGTGGCAGGCGCTGCCCAGTGAGATGACGGCGCAGGCCGAGCGGCCCATTGGGCGGCCGCTGACCTTGGTGCTGCGCGGCTTTTTGGTCAATTTCAGCAACCCCAAGGCGATTGTGTTTATGCTCGCGGTGCTGCCGCAGTTCCTCAACCCGCAGGCGCCGCTGCTGATGCAGTACCTGGTGATGGGCGTGACCATGATCTGCGTCGATTTGATTGTGATGGCCGGCTACACCGGTTTGGCGGTGCGGGTGCTCGGTGCGCTGCGTTCACCGCGGCAACAACTGCTGATGAACCGCACCTTTGGCGCCTTGTTTGTCGGCGCCGCCGCCTTGCTCGCCAGCGTGCGCCGCGCGGCTTAACGGGCGATAAGTGCGTTACCAGGCAATCGGCTCGCCATCCCATCCCCAGAATGTGCCGGTGTGTTCGGGACCATGCCGCTCAACCTGGGCCAGTAGGCATTCTGCGCTATAGCTTGGGCTGAATAGCTGAGCTGCCGGCACATTGGCCTGAAAGGGCTTCGACAGCTCGGTATCGGTGGTGCCGGGGTGCAGGCTGAGTATGCAGCTGTTGGGGTTTAATCGGCTTAGTTCGATGCTGGCGGTGTGCAGCAGCTGGTTAAGCGCCGCCTTGCTAGCGCGGTAGCTGTACCAGCCACCGAGGCGGTTGTCGCCAATCGAGCCCACTCGCGCTGACAGCGCGGCTATTGTGCAGGGGTGCCGACCGCGCAGCAGGGGTAGCAGATGTTTGAGCAGTAGGATCGGTGCAAAGCTGTTGCGCTGAAACGTCGCGAGAAGCCCTTCAAGGCTTACCTGCGCTAAGCCCTTCTCGGCTTTTGCTGCACCGTCCTGCAGAACACCCACCGTGCACAGCAGCAGGTGCACGCGTGGCAACGCCTTACGCAGCTGGGTGGCCATCTCGCTCAACGCCTGCTCATCGCATACATCCACATCCAGGCAGTGCAAACGCTGGCCATGCAGTGCGGCCAAGGCGAGCAACTCTGGGTTTTGGCTGGCGTGACGAGCGATGGCCCAAACCTCGGCTACCTCAGTACGGGCCAACAGCTGCGTGGTCAGCGCCAGGCCTATGCCGCGGCTGGCACCGCAGACCACGACATGGGCTGGTTCTTCCAAACGTTGCCAAAAGTTCATCGCGTCACTCCTGCGGCGTTGCACGACCTATCGCGTGCCAGGGTTGATCAAAGGGTGAGGGAAGTCGTTAGGACGATCGCTATCTAATCCCATCTATCCGTATTTGAAGCCAGCGTTTGTACGACAGCCGTGCTGTTTACGGCGCGTGGCTGCAGTCGCCCACTTAGCGCCGTGCCACCTATCTAAGCACACGGCAAAGCGGGCATGGCTTAACATGCCCGTTTTGCTAGCTGCGGAGAACAGTGCGCGATGCGAGTCTGGATCGATGCCGATGCCTGCCCTAAACCGGCCAAGGATCAGGTGGTCAAGTTTGCCTTGAAACGGCGTTTCGAAGTGCTGCTGGTGGCCGGCCAGGCTCAGGTCAAGCCGGCGTACAGTTGCGTGCGTTTGATTGTGGTGCCCAGTGGTCCGGATGCCGCCGATGATTACCTGGTCGAGCACGCCCAGCCCGGTGAATTGGTGATTTGCAGTGACGTGCCGTTGGCTGATCGTCTGGTGAAGAAGGGTGTGGCCGCCCTCGATCCGCGTGGTCGCGAGTTTGATGAGCGCAACATGGGTGACAAGCTGGCGGTGCGTAACCTGTTTACCGAGCTGCGTGAGCTGGGCCAAGTGGGGGGCGGTCAGCCGCCTTATGGTGAGCGCGACAAGCAGGCGTTCGCCAACTCATTGGACCGAATCCTCACGCGCTTGCAGCGTCATACCGAAACGTAGCGCTGGCGGTAATGACCGCTGCCGAGCCAGGTGTGCAATTGGTTTAATGGCAGCGGTTTGCTAAACAAGTAGCCCTGCAGCAGGTCGCACTGTTGTTCTTGCAAAAAGCGCATCTGTTCGATGTTTTCCACGCCCTCAGCCACCACCCGCAGATTGAGCTTGTGTGCCATGGCGATAATCGCCGAGGTAATCGCCATATTGCTGCTGGATCCGGGGATTTCACGGATAAAGCTGCGGTCAATCTTCAGACTATCCACGGGCAGACGGCTGAGGTATTGCAGCGACGAGTAGCCCGTGCCGAAGTCATCGATGCTGATGGTCATCCCCATCGCGCGCACTTTATCGAGCTGTGCTTGTGCTGCACCCAGGTCATGCATCAGGGCGTTTTCCGTAACTTCCAAGGTCAGTGAACTGAGCGGTAGGTCGGCGCGCTGCAACTCGATCTGAATGGCCTTGACCAAGTGCGGTTGCAGCAGACTCAGCGCTGAACAATTGACCCCAAGGTGCAAGTGGCGATGACCGTTGTTCTGCAGCCACTTGAGGTCGCTACAGGCACGTTTCAGTACCCAGATATCCAGCTCGTGAATGAAGCCGTGTTGCTCGGCAATTTTGACGAAACGCTCTGGACTGATGCTGCCTAACTCTGTGTGCTGCCAGCGTACCAGGGCTTCGAGGGCGACTACCTGTTCGCCGTTGCCCGCCAATATGGGTTGGTAATGCACCTCCAACCGATCGCTGTGCAGCGCCAGGCGTAGCGATTGCTCAAGGTTCAGTTCCTGTTGCGCATCTTGCTCCAGTTGCGTACTGAAACCGAGGTTCTGGTTACGACCCTGGCGCTTGCAATGACCAAGGGCGATCCCTGCTTGTTTGAGCAACTGGCTGGCGTTGGTGGCGTCCTGTGGGTAGCGGCTCATGCCGATGCTGGCCGTCAGGCTCAGTTGACCGCTTTCCAGGCTAAAGGGCTGGCGAATCTGGGTGAGAATCAGCTCGGCGAGCTGCCCGCTGTTTTGCAGCGGCACATTTAACGCAAACGCGCAGAACTCATCACCGGAAAAACGCGCGAGGAGGTCTTCGCGTCCCAGAACACTGCGGATGCGTTGGCCAACCTGTTGCAGCAGCTCGTCCCCCCGGCCGTGGCCGAGGCTGTCATTGATGCGCTTGAAGTTGTCCAGGTCGATAAACAGCAAGGTCGCACCGTGCGGCGGTGACGTGGCCAAGGTGGTGTTTAGCATTTGGCTGAACGCCTGGCCGTTGAGTAAGCCGGTCAAGCCATCGTAGTGAGTCAAGGTGTCCAGTTGTTCGGTGAGGTGCCGCAACTGCCCGCGCTCTTGGCGCAGGCGCTGGTCGGCCCAGCCCGCCAGTACACCAATCAGGATGATCAGCAGAGCAATCAGCGCAATCGTGGTGCCGAGCAGCTGATGCCCGTCCTGGCTGGCGGCTATTTGCAGCGGGTGATTCAGCGGAACCGCCAAGGTCAGGGCCGCCATGCCAGTAAAGTGCATTGAAGCAATGGCGCCGCCCATGATCAGGCTGGCCAGCAGCCGCAACCAGTTGGCCCGATTGCCGTGCTGGCCTCGGAAATAACCGGCCAGCAGTAACGCGGCGAGCGAGGCGGCGATGGCGATCAGAATCGATAGCACGAACAGGCTGGGGTCGTAGTGTTGAGTAGCCGCCGATCGGATGGCCGCCATACCGGTGTAATGCATGGTAGCGATGCCACAGCCGGCGACGATAGCGGCTACCACGGTTTGCCAGAGGCGCAGCCGATCATGGCCGATGACCCGCATCACCACGTAGGACACGGCAATGGCGATCAGCAGGGAGAAGAGGGTGATGCCGGTGTCGTAGCTGAGCGCCAGCGGTGCAGAGAAGGCCAGCATGGCGACAAAGTGCATCGCCCATATGCCGCCGCCCAGTGCCCAAGCGCCCACCCAACGCCAGAGTTCGCGGCTGTTCTCGCGGCTGACACGCTCGGCCATGTTCAGTGCGGTAAAGCCCGCTGCACTGGCAATCAGGTAGGAGAACAGAACCAGCAACGGGTCATGGCTGCAATTAAGCAAGGCCATCTGGTCGGCCCCTGGCGGGCTGAAAAAGGGCAGTGAAAGCATGCGCGGCTCCAACTACAGACGATTATTTCGCCATTGGATTTGCTCACCAGTGTAGGCCTGCCGTGGATGGATGCCCACTGGTGTCTGCCTTAGCCGCAGAGGTAAGTGCCAGTGCCGACCGCGACCAGGGTGCCGTCATCGCTGTGTAGCTCGCTGCGCACCACCGCCACCTTATTACCGCTGCGAAGCAGCACGGCGGTGGCAGTAAAGCGTTGACCGCGGCCGGGGCGCAGGTAATCGATACGCAGGTCGATGGTGCCCAGTTTGGACAGCCGTGCCATACGCTCGGCGCTGGACAAGTGTTGATGCTTATCGAACGCACCAATCAACGCCATAGCCCCGCCGGCCACATCCAGCAGCGAAGAAATTACTCCGCCATGCAGGATGCCGTGCATAAAGTTGCCGATCAGTTCGGGCTTCATGGGCAGGTGCATGGTGACGCGCTGGGCGCTCAATTCATCCAGCTCGATGCCGAGCATTTGGTTGAACGGAATCCGCTGGAAAAAGCTGCTCACCGCTTGCTGCAACTCAGCGGTCAGTTCGAAAGGGGGTTGGCTCATGGGGTGCGCCTTGGTTGAGGAAGGCTCAACCTGACGTACTGGCGGCAATCTGGCCAGTGGCGCGGCCGGAGTACCGCGCGCATTGGCATGATTGGCTTGCTGTGAGGTTGTTTCCACCGATTAAGCGGTCGGGTTTACCGCGGCGGTGGCCCCCCAATTAATGTTTCGCGGTCTCAGGCGGGATGACTAAGCGCCAGCACCCGATCGACTAATTTATTGATCCCTGAAGCGGCTTCGCTGATCGATTGCGCCAGCATATAGGCCGGGGTGCTCACCAGTTTTCGTTCACTGTCTTCGACAAGCTCGCTGACGACGCACTCATGATGCTCCACGCCCATCTGCACCAAGGCTGCAGCGGTGTCAGGGTCGTTGCCGATGGTGCAGATTACGCCTGGGCCGAAGATCTTGGCTGCCAGCGCCGGCGCGATACACATCAGGCCAACCGGCTTGCCGGCACTGACGAAAGCCTGGGCAGCACTCAGCACATCGGGCTGCACCGTGCAGTTGGCGCCGCTGATGGCAAAATCGGAGAGGTTTTTCGCCACGCCGAATCCGCCGGGCATGATCAGCGCATCGAAGTCGCCAACATGCAGCGCTTTGACGTCTTTGATGTTGCCACGAGCAATGCGCGCGGACTCAACGAGCACGTTGCGCGTTTCGTCCATTTCGTCACCGCTGTAGTGGTCGACCACGTGCAGTTGCGCCACGTTGGGCGCGAAGCACTGCACCGCCGCACCGCGCTGATCGAGACGTAGCAGGGTGATCACGCTTTCGTGAATTTCTGCGCCATCGTAGACGCCACAACCAGAAAGAATCACCGCGACTTTCTTGTTCATCAAGTTCTCCTGAATTGCTGAGTCGTACTGGATTGATGGGTGCTCTTTGAGCTTTATTCACGATCTCGCGAGCTAGAGCGCTGCGAGCCTGTTTTAACGCAGCAGGGTCGGCGCGCAGCAGGTCGTAGCAGGTTTTCGTTGTCGCCATATGCCACCCAGGTTGGCATGGTGCGCCGCGAGGGCGGAGCCGTGCTGGGCTAGGATTGATTGAGCAATCCTAGCCGTTAGCCGCGTGCAGCGATATGGCGGTTCTATACAACGGGTGAAACCATGAATTACATCCTCTACGCCGTACCCTTCTTCTTTGTACTGATTGCCTTGGAGCTGTTGTTTGACCGTTGGCGCGGGCTCAGCACCTATCGCTTCTCTGATGCCATCAACAGCCTCAGCGCCGGTGTGCTGTCCACCACCGTGGGGCTGTTGACCAAGGCCGTGGGTCTGCTGACCTACACCTTGGCCTGGCAACAGTTGGCGTTGTTTGAGCTTTCTTCCGATAGTTTGTGGGTCTGGTTGCTGGCCTTTGTCTTCTATGACTTTTGTTACTACTGGAACCATCGCCTGGGCCATGAGCGAAACGTGCTGTGGGCCGCGCATTCGGTGCATCACCAGAGCGAGGACTACAACCTCTCCACCGCGCTGCGTCAGACCAGCACTGGGTTTATCTTTGGCTGGATTTTCTACCTGCCAATGGCGATAGCCGGCGTGCCGCCGCTGGTGTTTCTGACCGTGGCGGCGCTGAATCTGCTCTATCAGTTTTGGGTGCACACCCGTCATATCCCTAAGCTGGGTTGGTTTGAGTGGGTGTTTATTACACCGTCCAATCATCGCGTGCACCATGCGCAGAATACTGTCTATATGGATCGCAATTACGGCGGTGTGTTCATTCTCTGGGACCGTTTATTTGGCACCTTCCAGGAAGAGCTGGACGAGGAGCCGGTGATCTTCGGGGTAACAACGCCGCTGGCCAGCTGGGACCCGCTGTGGGCCAATGCGCAGTTTTATGTGGCGCTGTGGCGTGATGCGGTGCGCGCCGAGTCCGGGTGGGACAAGTTGCGCATCTGGTTTATGCGCACCGGCTGGCGCCCGGCCGATGTGGCGGCCAAGTACCCGCAGAGCAAGCCGGACCTGAGCCAGTTCGTCAAATTCGATGTGCCGCTAAGCTTGGCGCAGAAGCTCTACGCCGGCGTGCAGTTCAGCCTCTATGTGGCGGGCGGCACGTTGCTGCTGGGCATGGGCGGCGAGCTGAGCCTGGCGCAAACGCTGTTGGGCGTGACCTGGATGGCGGTGGGCCTGTACATCATTGGCATCTGGCTGGAAAACCGCCCCAGTGCCAAACGCCTTGAAGTGCTGCGTTTGCTGTTGAATCTGCCGTTGGCCTGGCTGGCACTGCAAGTGGGCCTGCTACCGGCCCAGCCGCTGATTTGGGCGTTGCTACTGGCTTACAGCCTCCTGAGCCTCGGGGCGCTGTTCTGGACGCCGCGTGGGCAGGGTGCCGTTGCGGCCTGACAGCTCTTCATGGTGGGGCCCCATAACGGTGGACAGGCGCGGGCCTGCTCCACCGTTATGCTTTCAGGCTCGAGAAAGCGCGTATGGACGCATGCGCGTGCAACATATTTTCGCCATAGTGGCGGCGCTATGCTGGTTGCGCTTGCGGCACGCGGTCGCAGTGCTGTCGTGCGCTGTCATACTTTGGTCATAATGGCCGCTTATAACTGTCACACTCGCCCGTCGCTACGGGCTTCGGAGCCTGCCGTGAGCTTTACCCCTGCCAGTCGCCTGTTTCCCGCCACTCGTTTGCGCCGTAATCGCCGTGATGATTTTTCTCGACGTCTGGTGCGTGAGAATCGGCTGAGTGTCGATGACTTGATTTTGCCGGTGTTCGTCCTCGATGGCGAAAACCGCCGTGAAGCGATTGCCTCGATGCCTGGTGTCGAGCGTCTGTCCATCGACCTGCTGCTCCAAGAGGCCGAGCATTGGGTGGCGTTGGGTATTCCGGCGCTAGCGCTGTTCCCGGTGACGCCGCTGGAGAAGAAATCCCTGCTGGCTGAAGAGGCCTGGAACCCTGAGGGTATTGCCCAGCGTGCGATCCGTGCCCTGCGCGCGAAATTCCCCGAGTTGGGGGTGATCAGTGACGTAGCGCTGGACCCGTTCACCACCCACGGTCAGGACGGCATTCTCGACGCCGACGGTTATGTGCAGAACGACATCACCGTCGATGCGCTGGTCAAGCAGGCGCTGTCCCATGCTGACGCAGGCGCACAAGTAGTCGCACCGTCAGACATGATGGATGGCCGTGTACAGGCGATTCGCGAAGCACTGGAACTGGCCGATCACACTAATGTACGCATCATGGCCTACTCGGCTAAGTACGCCAGCGCTTACTACGGCCCGTTTCGTGATGCGGTCGGTTCGGCGGCCAACCTGGGTAAGGCCAACAAAGCCAGCTACCAGATGGACCCGGCCAATGGCGATGAAGCCTTGCATGAGGTGGCTGCCGACTTGGCCGAGGGCGCGGATATGGTCATGGTCAAACCAGGCATGCCCTATCTGGACATCCTCTATCGGGTTAAAACGGAATTCAAAGTGCCGACCTTTGTCTATCAGGTCAGCGGTGAGTACGCCATGCATATGGCGGCGATCCAGAATGGTTGGTTGGGCGAAGCGGTGATTCTTGAATCACTGACCGCCTTCAAACGTGCGGGTGCCGATGGCATCCTGACTTATTTCGCCGTGCGCGCGGCAGAACTGTTGAAGCAGGGGCACTAGCCCCGCCAGGATTTTGTAATGAACACCGAAGGACTCAGTGCCCCTGAATTGCAAGACGCCCAACCGGTCGTCGATGAGGTTGTAGCCGTGGAAGCCCCTGTTGTTGAAGTTCCTGTGCCCGTCGCTCCGGCGCCTGTTGTGGTGCACAACCTGGATGACAGCAGCCTGTATATCCACCGCGAACTGTCGCAGCTGCAATTCAATATCCGCGTGCTGGAACAGGCGCTGGATGAGTCCTATCCGTTGTTGGAGCGGCTGAAGTTCTTGCTGATTTTTTCCAGCAACCTGGATGAGTTCTTCGAGATCCGTGTGGCCGGCCTGAAGAAACAGATCACCTTCGCTCGCGAACAGGCCGCCGCCGATGGCTTGCAACCGCATCAGGCCCTGGCGCGGATTGCCGAGCTGGTGCACGAGCAGGTCGAGCGCCAATACGCGATTCTTAACGACAACCTGTTCCCGGCGCTGGCCAAGCATAACGTCAACTTTATCCGCCGGCGCTTCTGGACCACCAAGCATAAGGCCTGGGTACGGCGCTATTTTCGTGATGAGATCGCGCCGATCATCACCCCGATTGGCCTCGACCCGACGCACCCGTTCCCGTTGCTGGTGAACAAGAGCCTGAACTTTATCGTCGAGCTGGAAGGCGTCGATGCCTTTGGCCGTGACTCGGGTTTGGCGATCATCCCAGCGCCGCGCTTGCTGCCCCGGGTGATCAAGGTGCCGGAGGATGTGGGTGGCCCCGGCGCCAACTACGTGTTCCTCTCCTCAATGATCCATGCCCACGCCGATGACCTGTTCCAGGGCATGAAGGTCAAGGGCTGCTATCAATTCCGCCTGACCCGTAACGCCGATCTGTCGGTGGACACCGAGGACGTCGAAGACCTGGCCCGCGCCCTGCGCGGCGAGTTATTCAGCCGCCGTTACGGTGATGCTGTGCGTTTAGAGGTGGTGGATTCTTGCCCACGCCCCTTGCTCGATTACCTGCTCAAGCAGTTCAACTTGAGCGAGAGTGAGCTGTATCGGGTTAATGGTCCGGTCAACCTGACGCGCCTGTTCAGTATTACCGGCCTGGAAAGTCATCCCGAGCTGCAATACACCCCCTTTACGCCGGTGATTCCCAAGCTGTTGCAGAACGCCGAGAACATTTTCAGTGTGGTCAGCAAGCAGGACATCCTCTTGCTGCACCCCTTCGAGTCGTTCACGCCAGTGGTCGATTTGCTGCGCCAGGCGGCGAAAGACCCGCACGTGCTGGCGATCAAACAGACCCTCTACCGCTCCGGAGCCAACTCGGAAATTGTCGATGCGCTGGTCGACGCCGCGCGTAACGGCAAGGAAGTCACCGCGGTCATCGAGCTGCGTGCGCGGTTTGACGAAGAGTCCAACCTGGCGCTGGCCAGTCGTCTGCAAGCGGCCGGCGCGGTGGTGATCTATGGCGTGGTCGGTTTCAAGACCCACGCCAAAATGATGCTGATTCTGCGCCGTGAGAACGGCGACATCGTCCGCTACGCGCACCTTGGCACCGGTAACTATCACGCCGGCAACGCCAAGCTGTACACCGACTACAGCCTGCTCACCGCTGACGTGGCGCTCGGTGAGGACGTTTCCAAACTGTTCAGCCAGCTGATCGGCATGGGCAAGACCCTGCGCATGAAGAAGCTGCTACACGCGCCGTTCACGCTGAAAAAGACCCTGCTCGACATGATTGCCCGTGAGACCGCGCAGGCGGCCGAAGGCAAACCGGCGCATATCATGGCCAAGTTCAACTCACTGACCGATGCCAAGATCATCCGCGCGCTGTACAAGGCCAGCCAGGCTGGGGTGAAGATCGATTTGGTGGTGCGCGGCATGTGCTGCCTACGGCCTGGTATTGCCGGGGTCTCGCACAACATTCACGTGCGCTCGATCATCGGCCGCTTCCTTGAGCACACGCGGGTGTTCTATTTCTCCAATGGCGGCGAAGAACAGATTTACCTGTCCAGCGCCGACTGGATGGAGCGCAACCTGGATAAGCGTGTCGAGACTTGCTTCCCGGTGGAGGGCAAGAAGCTGATTCTGCGGGTCAAGAAGGAGCTGGAAAGCTACCTCACCGACAACACCCAGGCTTGGGTGCTGCAATCGGATGGGCGTTATCTGCGCATCAGCCCCAGTGGCAACCAGAACCCGCGCAGCGCGCAGGCTGGTTTGCTGGAGAAGCTCACCGCACCGCTGATCAGTGCACGATAAACAGAGCAGCAGAGGGCGTGAGCGTCAGCTCACGCTCAGTTCGATACCGATACGTTTGAGCCACTCCGCTTCCTGGGTGAAGTCGGCCTGGGTTAGCGGGTTGTTTTCCAGCCAGTCTTGCGGGAACTGAATCTCCAGGCGTTGCCCAGCGGCCTTGAGCTGCACGTTGGGCATTTCCTGGGTGCCACGAATGTGGTGAAACAGGATGGCGAAGCGCAGCAGCACGCACAGGCGGATCAGCTTTACGCCCTCCGCGCCAAAGTCGGCAAATTTGTCTTTGGGGATATTACGCCGATGGCCGCGCACCAGAAGCGCCAGCATCTGTTGATCCTGGCGCGAGAAACCGGATAAATCCGAGTGCTCGACCAAGTAGGCACCATGCTTGTGGTACTGGTAGTGGGCGATATCCAGGCCGACTTCATGCACTTTGGCCGCCCAGCGGAGCAGCTCGCGGTGCCAGTCGTCCTGCAATTGCCAGTCCTGGGCGACGCTGTCCAGCGCCGAGAGCGCCTTGCTCTCGACTCTTGCGGCCTGCTCAAGGTCGACGTGGTAGCGCTCCATCAGCGAGCTGAGGGTGCGCTCGCGCACATCTTCATGTTGGTGGCGACCCAGCAGGTCATACAGCACGCCTTCGCGCAGTGCGCCTTCTGAATGGCTCATGCGTTGAATATTACAGGCGTCGAAAATGGCTTCGAGAATCGCCAATCCTGCCGGGAAAATACCCCGTCGATCCGGCTTGATGCCGTCGAGGTCGAGTTTTTCCGCCTCGCCAATCTTGAAAACTTTGCGCTTCAGCCAGGCCAGTCCCTCGACGTTGACCTCGCCCGTACCGAGACCCGCCGCTTGGATGGTCAGGCCGATGGCCTTGATGGTGCCGGATGCGCCGACCACATCTTCCCAGCCCAGTCGGCGTAGCGCGTGTTCGATGCCCATTATTTCGAGGCGCGCCACCGTGTAGGCCTGGGCGTAGCGGGCCGGGGTGATCTTGCCATCCCTGAAGAAGCGTTGGGTGTAACTCACGCAGCCCATTTGCAGGCTTTCGCGCAGCAGCGGCTCGAAACGCTGACCGACGATGAACTCGGTGCTGCCGCCGCCAATGTCGGCGACCAGGCGCTTGCCGGGTGTATCGGCGATGCTGTGCGAGACGCCGAGGTAGATCAGTCGGGCCTCTTCACGCCCGGAGATGACTTCAACCGGATGGCCGAGGATTTCTTCGGCGCGGCGGATAAACTCGTCACGATTACGCGCCTCGCGCAGGGCATTGGTGCCGACCACGCGCACTGCTCCTTCCGGCAGGCTGGCGGTCAGTTGGGCGAAGCGGCGCAGGCAGTCGAGCCCGCGCACCATCGCCTCTTCGCTGAGCAGGCGCTGCTCGTCGATGCCAGCGGCTAGCTGGACCTTGTCGCCGAGGCGCTCAAGGATGCGGATCTCGCCGTGATCGGCTTTGGCCAGCACCATATGGAAGCTGTTGGAGCCCAGGTCGATAGCTGCAATCAAAGGAAAAGACTCGGCAGGGGTATGCGGCATGGCAGAACCATCTCAATGCGTAACCGCGTCATCGTGCCACGATAGGCGGGCCTCGCCAACGCATACTGATGTCGCAGGCCCGCGCCTAGGCTGATGTGCTAGCGCACACGCAGCGTTAGGGCTGGGCTTGCCGGCTGTCTGAATAAATTGCGGCATGGGCGTCTGTGCGCCTTCTTTGTGTTCAAGCGATAGATAAGCTCAATTGCCATCGCCTTCCTGTGTGGGGAAAGCCGGGCTATGATGTCGCCCATCTTTTGCTTCTGAACACGGAGACTTTCCATGAGCGAATTCATCACCAATGTCAGCGATGCCAGCTTCGATCAGGATGTACTTCAGGCCGAGGGCCCTGTGCTGGTCGACTACTGGGCTGAGTGGTGCGGCCCGTGCAAGATGATCGCGCCGGTGCTCGATGAGATCGCCCAGACCTACCAGGGCAAGCTGAAAGTGTGTAAGTTGAACATCGATGAAAATCAGGACACCCCGCCAAAGTTCGGCGTGCGCGGCATCCCGACCCTGATGCTGTTTAAGAACGGCAACGTTGAAGCGACCAAAGTTGGTGCATTGTCCAAATCGCAGCTGGCGGCTTTCCTCGACAGCAACATCTAAGCGTTCAGGCGGCAATAAGCACTAGAAGCCCCGCACATTGCGGGGCTTTTTTCTGTTTGGGCGCTAGACGTATGAATAAAACCGGTGTTACATTCGGCCTCGCTGCATTTCCTATGCAGCCCCCTGCAAGCCGTCGCCGACGCATTCCTATCCGAATCCTTCGATACATCAGCAGGCGATCAACTCGCCTTCTCTGCGGCGCGGGCTCCCAAGCTAAATAGCTTATTTCCCCTCCCTTATGAATTACGTCATTCCTATGAATCTGACCGAACTCAAGCAAAAGCCGATTACCGAACTGCTGGAACTCGCTGAACAACAAGGCCTGGAAAACATGGCCCGTTCGCGTAAGCAGGACGTGATTTTCTCCCTGTTGAAAAAACACGCTAAAAGCGGTGAGGAAATCTCCGGTGATGGCGTGCTGGAGATTCTCCAGGACGGTTTCGGCTTTCTCCGCTCTGCGGATGCCTCATACCTCGCTGGCCCCGATGACATCTACGTCTCGCCGAGCCAGATCCGCCGCTTCAACTTGCGCACGGGCGATACCATTGTCGGCAAGATCCGCCCGCCGAAAGAAGGCGAGCGGTACTTCGCGCTGCTCAAAGTTGACACCATCAACTACGACCGCCCGGAAAATGCCAAGAACAAGATTCTCTTCGAGAACCTGACGCCGCTGTTCCCGACCAAGCGTCTGGTCATGGAAGCCGGTAACGGCTCCACCGAAGACATCACCGGTCGCGTGATCGACCTGTGCGCGCCGATTGGCAAGGGCCAGCGCGGCCTGATCGTGGCACCGCCGAAAGCCGGTAAAACCATCATGCTGCAGAACATCGCGGCCAATATTGCGCGCAACAACCCCGAGTGCCACCTGATCGTGTTGCTGATCGACGAGCGCCCGGAAGAAGTGACCGAAATGCAGCGCACCGTGCGCGGCGAAGTGGTTGCTTCGACCTTCGACGAGCCGCCAACTCGCCACGTACAAGTGGCCGAAATGGTGATCGAGAAGGCCAAGCGCCTGGTTGAGCACAAGAAGGATGTAGTCATCCTGCTCGACTCCATCACCCGTCTGGCGCGTGCCTACAACACCGTGATCCCAAGCTCCGGCAAGGTCCTCACCGGTGGTGTTGACGCCCACGCTCTGGAGAAGCCGAAACGCTTCTTCGGTGCCGCGCGTAATATCGAAGAAGGCGGTTCGCTGACCATCATCGCTACCGCGCTGGTAGAAACCGGCTCGAAGATGGATGAAGTGATCTACGAAGAGTTCAAAGGCACCGGCAACATGGAGCTGCCACTCGACCGTCGGATCGCCGAGAAGCGTGTGTTCCCAGCGATCAACATCAACCGCGCCGGCACCCGTCGCGAAGAACTGTTGACCGCCGATGATGAACTGCAGCGCATGTGGATTCTGCGCAAGCTGCTGCACCCGATGGATGAAATTGCTGCCATCGAGTTCCTCACCGACAAGCTGAAAGCGACCAAGACTAACGAAGAGTTCTTCCAGTCGATGAAGCGTAAGTAAGGGGATCTACTGCGCTCGGTGATGCGGCGTTAAAAACAGACTCAGAAAGCTGCTTGCGGCTAACGCACTTTAGTGCGGCCCCGAAGGGGTGAGCGGAGCGAGTCATGCTCATGTACAAAAGTACACTCCACTTCTTCGCCTGTTTTCGCCTTGCCTCACCTTCGCTCGCTACGATCCTAAATATGCGCTAATTACAAAAGCCGGGCACGCCCGGCTTTTGTGTCTCTGGATATTGGCTTTCCCTTCTGAAAGACCGAGTTCGGCGCTAAACTTTGCGCCCCATTGTTCGGCCCGAAACGAGGCATCTGCATGCAGTATCGTGATCTGCGCGATTTTATTCGCGGCCTGGAACAGCGCGGCGAACTCAAACGCATCCAGACGCCGGTTTCCCCGGTGTTGGACATGACCGAAATCTGCGACCGCACCCTGCGTAAAGGCGGTCCCGCATTGCTGTTCGAAAACCCTACCGGCTTTGATATGCCGGTGCTGGGAAACCTGTTTGGTACGCCCAAGCGCGTCGCCTTGGGCATGGGCGCAGAAGAGGTCAGCGAACTGCGCGAAATCGGCAAACTGCTGGCTTTCCTCAAAGAGCCTGAGCCGCCGAAAGGGCTGAAAGATGCCTGGTCGAAGCTGCCGATCTATAAAAAAGTCTTTTCTATGGCGCCGAAGGTGCTGAAAGACGCGCCCTGCCAGGAAGTGGTTGAAGAGGGTGATGATGTCGACCTTGGCAAGCTGCCCGTGCAAACCTGCTGGCCGGGCGATGTCGGCCCGCTGATCACCTGGGGCCTGACCATTACCAAGGGCCCAAATAAAGAGCGGCAGAACCTTGGTATCTACCGTCAGCAGGTTATTGGTCGCAACAAGGTGATAATGCGCTGGCTCAGCCACCGTGGTGGTGCGTTGGATTTTCGCGATTGGTGCGAGAAGTATCCAGGCCGCCCGTATCCCGTGGCGGTGGCGTTGGGTGCTGACCCAGCCACCATTCTTGGAGCGGTCACGCCGGTACCCGACACCTTGTCTGAATATGCTTTTGCCGGGTTATTGCGTGGCCACCGTACCGAGTTGGTCAAGGCGCGGGGCAGCGATCTGCAAGTTCCAGCCAGTGCCGAGATCGTTCTTGAGGGCGTGATTCATCCAGGCGAGATGGCTCCCGAAGGTCCCTATGGTGATCACACCGGTTACTACAACGAGGTCGATAGCTTCCCGGTGTTTACCGTCGAGCGCATTACCCGTCGGCAGAAACCGATCTACCACAGCACCTACACCGGACGTCCGCCGGATGAGCCAGCCATTCTCGGCGTGGCATTGAACGAAGTGTTCGTGCCGATTCTGCAGAAGCAGTTCCCGGAAATCACCGACTTCTACCTGCCGCCGGAAGGCTGCTCGTATCGCATGGCGGTGGTGACCATCAAGAAGCAATACCCCGGCCACGCCAAACGCGTAATGCTGGGTGTCTGGTCGTTTTTGCGACAGTTCATGTACACCAAGTTCGTTATCGTCACTGACGACGATATCAACGCACGGGACTGGAATGACGTGATCTGGGCCATTACCACGCGCATGGACCCTAAGCGCGACACGGTGCTGATCGACAATACGCCGATTGACTACCTCGACTTCGCCTCGCCGATCTCTGGCCTTGGCTCGAAGATGGGCCTGGATGCCACGCACAAATGGCCAGGCGAAACCACTCGCGAGTGGGGCCGGGCTATCGTTCAAGATGAAGCGGTCAAACAGCGCGTTGATGCGCTGTGGTCTGAGTTGGGAATTGATTGATGAAAGTCACCCTGAACCCTTCGGGTGTCGTACTTGACGTGCAGCCCCGCGAGCGCATTCTCGATGCCGCCCGGCGTTTGGGTTACGACTGTCCGCAGAGCTGCCGCAATGGCAATTGCCATATCTGCGCAGCGCTGTTGGTGGAGGGGCGTGTGCAGCAGAGTGGTGTTGAGCTGGACCACGGCGAATTGTTTACCTGCCTGGCCGAGCCGTTGCAGGACTGTGTGCTGCACTGGGATGGCGTGCTCGCGCCCGGTGAGTTACCGGTGCGCGAGCTGGCTTGCCAAGTGGTCGGCTGCGATGAGCTGGGCGGCGATGTGTTCCGCCTGCGCCTGAACGCCCCGGCCGGTAAGGTGCCGCGCTATCACGCCGGGCAATACCTGCTGCTGCAGCGCGATGCTGACGATTACGCGGCCTTCTCCCTGGCCTCGGCCCCGCACAGTGGGCGTGAGCTGGAGTTGCATGTGCTGGCTCGCGATGAGGCCACAGTCAGCCTGATCGCCGAGTTGCGCCGTAGTGGCCTGGTGCGGGTGAAGATGCCGTTTGGTGATACTCACCTGGCCGAGTTGCCGGATGGCCCGCTGGTATTGATTGCCGCCGGCACAGGTATGGCGCAGATGCACAGTTTGATTGAGCATTGCTGCGCCAGCGGTTTTGCTCATCCGGTGCATCTGTACTGGGGGGCGCGCCGTCCGGAGGATTTTTACGCCTTGGAACATTGGGCAAAGTGGCAGCAAGTGCCCAATCTATTTCTGCACCAAGTGGTTAGTGATCAGTGCGGCTGGCAGGGCCGCTGCGGCCTGCTGCACGAGGCGGTGCGTGAAGACTTCGCCAATCTTAATACGCTGCACGTCTACGCCAGCGGTTCGCCGGCGATGGTCTATGCCACTCTGGATGCCTTGGTTGAGGCCGGTATGGATGCTCAACAGATGCGTGCGGACGTATTTGCCTACGCGCCGCGCGGTTAGTCGAAAGAATCAAAAAAGCCGCCCTCGGGCGGCTTTTTTGATGTGGCGTACTTAACGTACCGTCACGACCACTTTGCCTACGGCTTTACGCTGACCCAACATGTTGATTGCGTCTGCAGCCTGCGCCAGCGGGAAGGTTTGTGACACCAGCGGCTTGAGCTTGCCCTCGGCGTGCCAGGCAAACAATTGCTGGAAGTTGGCGGCGTTGTCCTGTGGCTGGCGCTGGGCGAAAGCACCCCAGAAGACGCCGACCACGGCAGCACCCTTGAGCAACGTCAGGTTGACGGGCAGCTCGGGGATACGCCCGCTGGCGAAACCAACCACCAGTAGGCGGCCGTTCCAGGCGATGCTGCGGATGGCCATATCGAACAGGTCGCCGCCGACGGGATCGTAAATCACGTCCGCGCCCTGGCCGCCGGTCAGACGTTTCACTTCATCCTTGAGGTTGCTCTCGCTGTAGTTGATCAGCTCGTCGGCGCCAGCGGCCTTGGCCACTTCAAGCTTCTCGGCGCTGCTCGCGGCGGCGATGACTTTGGCGCCCATGGCTTTGCCGATTTCCACGGCGGCTAGGCCCACGCCACCGGATGCACCGAGCACCAGCAGGGTTTCCCCTGGCTGAAGATTGGCGCGCTGCTTGAGCGCATGCATCGAGGTGCCGTAAGTCATGCCGAAGGCGGCAGCGCTGGCGAAGTCCATGCTTGATGGGATCGGCATGACGTTGTAGCCCGGTACCGCGACCTGCTCGGCGAAGCTACCCCACCCCGTGAGAGCCATCACCCGGTCGCCGACTTTCAAGTGGCTGACTTTTTCACCGACCGCGCTGACCACGCCAGCGGCTTCGCCGCCTGGTGAGAACGGGAAGGGCGGTTTGAACTGGTATTTGCCTTCGATGATTAGGGTGTCGGGAAAGTTGACTCCGGCCGCATGCACGTCGAGCAGAATTTCGTTCTTCTTCGCTTCGGGGCTGGCGATTTCTTCCAATACGAGGGTTTCGGCGGGGCCGAAGGCTTTGCACAGCACGGCTTTCATCGGGCTTTTCCTCTGCGGTTAATGGTCATGCAGTGTAGGTGCGGGTGGTGCCCGGTCAACGAGCATGCTTGTGCCTGATGGTTCTGCATAAGCTTGGGGCTTGGGCCGCCGCCTGACTGTGGCTATGCTAGGGGCTGAACTCTTGAGGAATACCGCCTGTGAAAGCCTGGATCGCATTGCTGTTGGCCCTGTCCCTGCCGTTGATGGCGCAGGCTTCGAGCGACAAAGAAGCCGAGGAAGGCAAAGAAGGGGCCGCCCCGGTGGTGTCCTATGTCACCCTAGTGCCGGCGCTCGTGGGCAATTTTGGTGAAGGCCCCAAGCTCAAGTTCTTCAAAGCTGACCTGTCTCTACGGGTGACCGGGGCTGACGTAGAAGCGAAGGTCAAACATCATGAGCCACTGATTCGCAATCAGCTGGTCATGCTGTTCTCCCAGCAAACCGAGGTTGCTATGGCGGCTCCCGACTCTCGGGAAAAGCTGCGGGCCGAAGCGCTCAAGCAGGTACAAGACGTGCTTACTCAGGAGGAAGGTAAACCGCTGGTTGAGGATCTACTGTTCAACAACCTGATCATTCAGTAAGTGCTCGCCCAGTCATGCCCTATTTCAGCGCAGTGCTAGAACGGCTGCCCATTCTTCGGTGCTGACCGGCATGACCGATAGGCGGCTGCCCTTTTGCACCAGCGGTAATTCCAGCAAGGCACTCTGGGTTTTTAGCTGGGCCAGTGGAATGACCCGCTTGAACGCTTCAACAAAGGCTACATCAACTGCGCTCCAAGGATTCTTGGCCGTGCTGGCCTTGGCATCGAAGTAGTGGCTGCCAGGCTCTAGCGCGGTGGGGTCTGGATAATGCGGCGCGTTGATGCGGGCAATTCCGGCGATACCTGGTTCTGGGCAGCTGGAGTGGTAGAAGAAAAACAGATCCCCTGGTTGCATGCTGCGCAGGAAGTTACGCGCCTGATAATTACGCACGCCATCCCAGCGCGCGTGTTGCAAGCGCTGCAGGTCATGGATCGAGAGTTCGTCGGGCTCTGACTTCATTAGCCAATAAGGCATGAACTTTGCTCCTGTAATTAAGTCCTTTAGCGGGCGGAGCTGTTTACGCGTGTAGTGCGCGGTGTACTGCTATTTTGTATACCGGCGCGTGTAAACGGACGCTGCTGTGGGATCCATAAAAATAATCGCCGCGTATACAGCGTGCGCTATGCCTTGCAAGGGGGAGGCATTCAATGAAACGTAAACCAGATGTGTTGTGGGTATTGGTCATTTTGTTCAGTCTTGGCGTGGTCACTACCGGTTATACCCAGAGTCTGTGGGACCGTCCGGCCGGTGCACCCATCAGCCAGTCGCAAGCAGCTGATTGAGCCAGCCGAGTACCGCAGGGAGCGCGGTACAGCCTGTACGACAAGTCTGAATCAATACCACGCCTTATCCGTCACTGTGGCTTGCAGTGGCACATCCCAGCTGGCCATGGCCAGTCGATCCACCTGCTGACACTCATGGGCAAGGCCGAGTAACGTCGGATTGTGCCAATTTTTGCGCATGCTGCGGTAGGCCAGGCTGCGATCATAAAACCCGCCGCCCATACCCAGACGTGCACCGTGGCGGTCAAAGCCGACCAGCGGCAATAGCATTAAATCCAGTGTCCAGACTTTGCGCTGCGTTTTGCAGTTGCGCCTTGGTTCGTAAATACCCAAACGGTTCTTCAGCAAGGGTTCACCGGCGCGGATACGTTGAAACACCATCTTGCTCCGCGGCCATGGGCTGAGTACTGGCAAGTAGGTCGCCTTGCCACGCTGTTGCGCTGCGCGTAGCAGCGGGCGTGGGTCGATCTCGCCGTCATTGGGCAGGTACAAGGCAATGTGCTGCGCGCGGCGAAATAGCGGGTGTTGCGCCAGTTGTTTATATAGCCCGAGGGCGGCCTGTTTTTGGGCTTGGCGGCTAAGCGCGCGGCGCTGCGCACGCAACTTACGACGAAGCTGCGCGCGACTTAGCGCTGTTGTATCGAGCATGGCTTATTGCTGCGGCGATTGCCGCGGACGGGCAACCGGCTGGAAAGAGTGACTCCCCGACGTGCCGCTGTCGGCTTAGCCCTTGAACCCGAAAGTTCAAGGTGGAAGTTGCAGGAGACGTTAAGGCTTTCCGTCAGGCGGACATGCACACCGGTCTCAACGTGCAACCTCCGGGGTTGTGCGAATCGGCTCAGGGACATGACCAACTGGCGCACACTCCAGGGAGCGGTGGCCAGTATACCCGAAACCTCCCGCGTGCAATCAGCCGCCTTACTCATCGGTGTCCTGAGCCAGCGCGTTGTCGACGCGATTAAGCAGGCTACGCACCTGTTCACGGTTGGCGCCGGCCTGTTGGTCAAGGTGTTGCTGTTTGTGTAATAGGTCGTGGGTGATGTTCAGGGCTGCCATCACGGCAACGCGGTCGGCACCGACGACTTTGCCGCTTGAGCGGATCTCCCGCATCTTGCCGTCCAGGTAGCGCGCGGCGCTTTCCAGATTGCTGCGTTCATCGCTTGGGCAAGCGATGCAATATTCTTTGTCCAGAATCTGGACAGTCAAGGTATTCGACTGGGTCATTAATCCTGCTCCAGGGCTTTGAGGCGCGAAATCATGGATTCGACCTTGTGCCGGGCCATTTCGTTCTTTTCAATTAAATGGGCGCGCTCTTCGCGCCAGGCCTTTTCGCCTTTCAGAAGCTGTCGGTTTTGCGCCTTGAGCTGCTCAACACGCTGGATCAGCAAGTCCAGCTTGGTTGTAAGAGCCTGCAGGTCGACGTCTTCCATGGTTCTCTACTCGTGGCTAGGTGAGTGGGCTGGCAGGTGAAAATAGCGTCTTTAAGGCGTCTTCGACAGTGCCAAGCGGTGTCGCGTGCTGGCGAATGGCGCGTTTGGTAGTGTGGGGCAGATCGGCGCGTTAGAGGTTGATGCAATTCACCCGCAGTTCACGGGGTGGCAATTTTTACGCTGGGCTCGCGTCTGTCTGTGTGCGCTCCGTCGAGCCGCTTGAATAGTCTTGGCGTGCTTGCCAGTGCTAGGATACAAGGCCTCCATTCTAGTGATTGCGCCGCTTGGCGCCTAGTTATCTATGCCAACTTCAACTTCGCCGTACTCCGCTTTTACCGCCCTGCTGGTTAGCAGTGGCCACACCGTTTCCCCCGCCGAGCTGCATGGTCTTCTACTCGGTCGCAGCTGCGCCGGTGCGGGCTTTGAAATCGACGCCTGGTTAGTGGATGCCGCCGAGCTGCTCGGTGCTGCCCCGCAAGACACTGTGCGCCAGGCGCTGATCGGTCTGCAGGAAATGGTTAAGAGCGAACTGACCAGTACCGATGTCACCGTGGTGCTGTTATTGCCTAACGACGAGGCGCCGCTGAGTGAGCGTGCCGTGGCGCTGGGGCAATGGTGCCAGGGCTTCCTCGGTGGCTTTGGGCTGACTGCCCGTGACAGCGCCCTGAGCGCTGAGGCCATGGAAGTGCTGCAAGACCTCGCGGCGATTTCCCAGGTGCAGAATGCCCTGGAAGAATCCGAAGACGGTGAGAGCGACTACATGGAAGTGATGGAGTACTTGCGCGTTGCGCCGCTGCTGCTGTTCAGCGAGTGCGCCAAGCCTGAGGTGGCGGCGGTAAAACCGTCGCTGCATTGATTCTCATCCCATAGAAGTGGACTTAACCTGCCCATGATCAGCATCCCCAAGTCGGAATACGCCCGTCGGCGCAAGGCGCTGATGGCGCAGATGGAACCCAACAGCATCGCGATTCTGCCGGCGGCGCCGGTGTATATCCGTAACCGCGATGTTGAGCACATCTACCGCCAGGACAGCGACTTTCAGTACCTCTCCGGCTTTCCCGAGCCGGAGGCGGTGATTGCGCTGATTCCCGGCCGTGAGCATGGTGAGTACGTGCTGTTCTGTCGTGAGCGTGACCCGCTGCGCGAGATGTGGGATGGCCTGCGTGCCGGCCAGGATGGCGCGATCAGCCAGTACGGCGCCGATGATGCGTTTCCGATTGGCGACATCGACGACATCCTGCCGGGCCTGATCGAAGGGCGTGACCGGGTCTACTCGTCCATGGGGACTAATCATGAGTTCGATCGCCAGCTGATGGAGTGGATCAACGTGATCCGCTCCAAAGCGCGCCAGGGTGCGACCCCACCCAATGAGTTCATCACCCTCGAACACCTGCTGCACGACTTGCGTTTGTACAAGTCGGCGGCGGAAGTCAAAGTCATGAAGGAAGCGGCAGATATCTCCTGCCGCGCCCACGTGCGCGCCATGCAGGCCAGCCGAGCCGGGCTGTTTGAGTACCACCTGGAAGCCGAACTGGATTACGAGTTCCGCAAGGGCGGAGCAAAGATGCCGGCTTACGGCTCTATCGTCGCGGCCGGTAAGAACGCCTGCATTCTGCATTACCGTGAGAATGACGCAGTGCTGAAAGATGGCGACTTGGTGCTGATCGATGCCGGTTGTGAGATCGACTGCTATGCCAGCGATATCACCCGTACCTTCCCGGTCAGTGGCACGTTCTCGCCTGAGCAAAAAGCTATCTACGAGCTGGTGCTGGCATCCCAGGAAGCCGCGTTCAAGCAAATCGGCCCCGGCAAGCACTGGAACCAGGCCCACGAAGCCACAGTGCAGGTGATCACCGCTGGGCTGGTGGAGCTGGGCCTGCTGCAAGGTGAGGTTGCCGAACTGATCACCACTGAGGCCTATAAACCTTTCTACATGCACCGCGCCGGCCACTGGCTGGGCATGGACGTGCACGATGTCGGCGAGTACAAGGTCGGCGGCGAATGGCGTGAGTTGGAAGTCGGTATGGCCATGACCGTTGAACCGGGCATCTATATCGCCGTGGACAACCTGGATGTGGCAAAGAAGTGGCGCGGCATTGGCGTGCGCATCGAAGACGATGTAGTGGTGACCAAGAACGGCTGCGAGATTCTGACCAACGGCGTGCCAAAAACCGTGGCCGAGATTGAAGCGCTGATGGCGGCCGCTCGCAGCGCGGCGGCTTAGTATGCCGCGAGTGGATATTGCGATTGTCGGCGGCGGCCTGGTCGGTGCCAGCCTGGCCGTGGCGTTGCAGGCCGAAGCTCGGCTGCGCGGTTGGCGCATTTGCCTGATTGAGCCGTTCACGCCGGGTGCGGGTTATCAGCCCAGTTATGACGCGCGCTCCACCGCCTTGTCGTTCGGCTCGCAGCAGATTTATCAGCGCCTCGGCCTGTGGTCGCAGATCAGTCAGCGCGCCGAGCCGATCAAACAAATCCATGTTTCCGACCGTGGCCGTTTTGCGGCTGCGCGCCTGAGCGCCGAGGAAGAAGGCGTGCCGGCGCTGGGCTACGTGGTGGAAAACGCCTGGCTCGGTGAATGCCTGTGGCAGGCGCTGGATCAGCAGGTGGTGAGTTGGCGCAGCCCGGCTCAGGTCACGCGTATGCAGGCCTTGGCCGATGGCTACCGCCTGACCCTGGACGATGGCAGCGAGCTCGAATGCAACCTGGCGATTATGGCCGAGGGCGGTCGCTCCGGCCTGCGTGAGCAACTGGGCATTACCGTCAGTAATACGCCTTATGGGCAGAGCGCGCTGATCGCCAACGTCAGCCCGCAAGACGCGCACAATGGTCTGGCCTTCGAGCGCTTTACCGAAGAGGGGCCAATGGCCCTGTTGCCGCTGGCAGATAACCGCTGTGCACTGGTGTGGACGCGCGCGACAGACGAGGCCGAGCGGTTAATGGGGCTGGACGATGCGGCGTTTCTCGCTGAGTTGCAGCAGGCGTTTGGTTATCGCCTGGGCAGCTTGCGTCAAATTGGCGCGCGACACCTTTACCCGCTGGCCCTGACCGCAGCCCAAGAGCAGGTGCGCCAGCATCTGGTGGTGCTGGGCAATGCCGCGCACAGCCTGCATCCGATTGCGGGGCAGGGCTATAACCTGTCGCTGCGTGATACCTGGGTGCTGGCTGAGACCCTAATGGCGAGCACTGCGCCGCTCGGCGATCTGGCCACCCTGCAGCGCTACCTGAGCAGCCAGCAGAGCGATCAACAGCTGACCGTGGGTTTCTCCGATCAGGTCACCCGGCTATTCAGCACCGGTCAGCCGCTGCTGGCGGCCGGGCGCACTCTCGGTCTACTGGGCCTGGATCTGCTTCCACCGGCGAAACGCTGGTTCGCGCGCCAGGCCATGGGCCTCGGCACCCGCTCGGAGCATTGATGCATGCCCGCGAATAAATTGGCGCGCAAAGCGCGGCTGCTGCGCTGGGCGATGAACTTGTATCCGCCTTACTTAGGCGCCGGTGTACGGGTGCGGCAGATCAGCGCGGACTTTCGCCACGTGCAGGTGAAAATGGGCCTTGGCTGGTATAACCGCAACTATGTCGGCACCCAGTTTGGCGGCAGCCTGTATTCGATGACTGACCCGTTCTTTATGCTGATGATCATGGAAAACCTCGGGCGCGATTTTATTGTCTGGGACAAAGCCGCGCGGATCGACTTTATCGCCCCTGGCACCGGTCCGGTGTATGCCAACTTCAGCATCGAGCAAACGCTGCTTGATGACATTCGCGCGCACACCGCAGGCGGTGACAAGTACTTGCCCGAGCTGCATGTGGACGTGCGCGACGGCAGCGGCACCCTGGTGGCGCGCGTGCACAAAACGCTCTACGTGCGGCTCAAGCCGCGCGTCCGACAGGCCGCCTAAGGAATGGATATGCACGCAGATTTGATCATCGTCGGCGCTGGAATGGTTGGCAGCGCTTTGGCGTTGGCCCTTCAAGATCAGGGGCTGGAAGTCCTGCTGGTTGATGGCGGCCCGCTGAGCGTCAACCCCTTTGATTCGCAAGCCGCATTCGAGCCGCGAGTCAGTGCCTTGTCGGGTGCCAGCCAGCGCATTCTTGAGCGTC
Organism: Pseudomonas leptonychotis; assembly: GCF_004920405.1. Classification (NCBI taxonomy): domain Bacteria; kingdom Pseudomonadati; phylum Pseudomonadota; class Gammaproteobacteria; order Pseudomonadales; family Pseudomonadaceae; genus Pseudomonas; species Pseudomonas leptonychotis. Next base: position 1,291,754 of record NZ_RFLV01000001.1, on the reverse strand, counting down.
TGGGCGTGTGGCAGGGTATCGTCGCGCGGCGCGCCAGCCCTTACGGCGAGATGCAGGTGTGGGACGGTTCTGGCACCGGGCAGATCCATTTCAGCGCCGCCAGCGTGCACGCCGAAACCCTCGGTCATATCGTTGAGAATCGTGTGGTGCAAGATGCGCTACTGGAGCGCTTGCACGACAGCCCGATTGGCCTGCTGGCCAATGCGCGCCTGGAGCAACTGCGCCGCTCCGGCGATGACTGGTTGCTGACCCTGACCGATGGCCGTGAGCTGCGTGCGCCGTTGCTGGTTGCCGCCGACGGGGCCAACTCGGCCGTGCGCCGGCTGGCGGGTTGCGCCACCCGTGAATGGGATTACCTGCATCACGCCATCGTCACCAGTGTGCGTTGCGCCAAGCCGCATCAAGCGACTGCTTGGCAGCGCTTCACCGATGACGGGCCGCTGGCCTTTCTGCCGCTGGTTGGTCCTGAGGGTGAGCATTGGTGCTCCATTGTTTGGTCGGTGACTCCGAGCGAAGCCGAACGGCTGATGGCGCTGGATGAAGCCGGTTTCCGCCGCGCCCTGGGTTTTGCTTTCGAGCATCGCCTGGGTGAGGTGCTGCACATTGATAAGCGTTTGTGCATCCCGCTGCGTCAGCGCCACGCCAAGCGCTATATCGAAGACGGCCTGGCGCTGATTGGCGATGCGGCGCACAGCATTCACCCGTTGGCCGGGCAGGGCGTCAACCTGGGCTTTCTCGATGTCGCGGTGCTGGCCGAGGTGCTGTTGCATGCCGCACAACGCGGCGAGCGTCTGAGCGATGTGAAGGTGCTCAGCCGTTACGAGCGTCGGCGCATGCCGCACAACCTGGCGATGATGGCAGCGATGGAAGGCTTCGAGCGGTTGTTCCAGGCCGACCCATTGCCGCTGCGCTTGCTACGTAACAGCGGTTTGAACTGGGTGGACGGCTTGCCGGAAGCCAAAGCGCTGTTTGTGCGTCAGGCGCTGGGGTTGTCGGGGGACTTACCCGAGTTGGCGCGGCTATAGCGGCCAGCCCGTTTAGTGACAGGCAAAAAAAGCCCGGCACCAAGGCCGGGCTGAAAGTGTGTAGGGAAATACACACGGAGTCGCTGTCAGTTCATGCCCAGCCAGCTGGGCAAGGCCATGGATACGGCAGGGATGTAAGTGATGATCATCAGGAAACCCAGTAGCAGCATCAGCCATGGCCAAGCCGCTTTCACCACGGCGGTCAACGGCATCCCGGTCACGGCTGAGGTAACGAACAGGTTGAGCCCCACCGGCGGGGTGATCAGTCCGATCTCCATGTTCACCACCATGATGATGCCCAGGTGAATTGGGTCGATGCCCAGCTGCACGGCAATCGGGAAGAGGATCGGCGCAAGAATCAGGATGATCGCCGACGGCTCCATAAAGGCCCCGGCCACCAGCAGCACGATGTTCACCACCAGCAGGAACTGCCATGGCTGCAAGCCCATCTCAATCACCCAGGCGGTGATGGTCTGAGGGATTTGCTCGGTGGTCAGTACGTGGGCGAAGAGCATGGCGTTGGCGATGATGAACATCAGCATGATGGTCAACTTGCCGGAGTCCAGCAGCACCTTGGGGCACTCGCGGATGGTCAGGTCTTTGTACACAAACAGCGCGACGAAACCGGCATAGACCGCTGCCACAGCGGCTGCTTCAGTCGGGGTAAACATGCCGGTGTAGATACCACCGAGGATGATCACCATCAACAGCAGACCCCAGATCGCCTCGCGGGCCGAGCGCAGGAATTCACGCAGGGTGGCGCGCGGCATGGCCGGCAGGTTCATCTTCCGCGCGACGATATAGATCGCCACCATCAGCGCTACGCCCAGCAGTAAGCCCGGCACGACGCCGGCCATAAACAGCTTGCCCACCGATTGCTCGGTCGCCGCGGCGTACACCACCATCACGATCGACGGCGGAATCAGAATACCCAGCGTGCCGGCGTTACACACGATGCCGGCGCCAAAGGCTTGCGGGTAACCGGAGCGCACCATGCCGGCGATGGCAATCGAGCCGACCGCCGCAACTGTGGCCGGCGATGAACCGGACAGGGCGGCGAACAGCATGCAGGCCATGACGGCGGAAATCGCCAGGCCGCCACGGATATGACCGACGCAGGCGTTGGCGAAATCAATCAAACGCTTGGCCACACCGCCGGTGGTCATAAAGGCGCCCGAGAGCAGGAAGAACGGAATGGCCAGCAGGGTGTAGTGCTCGGAGGTTTCAAACAGCTTGATCGCCAGCGAGCGCACCGAGTCCGGGCTGAACAGCATGATGGTCACTGAGCCGGCCAGGCCCAGGGAGGCAGCAATCGGCACGCCAATAAACATCAGCAAAAACAGCAGGAAAAAGAGGAACAGAATGGTCATTGCTTGTGCTCCCCGTGTTCATTGATCTTCAGTGCGTCGGCCGCTTCATCGGCCAGGCCTAAGCCGGTCTGCTCATTGCGCAGAATGCGTATGAAGATTTCAGAGAAACGGATAAATACCATGGCGTAACCGAACGGCACGATCAGGGTGATGTGCCATTGCATGACGCCGTAATGACCGAGGTCCTCGGCGCCAATGCCGGCAGTGAACAGGGTTTTCACCCAGTCGAAACTGGCCACGGCTATCAGCCCGGCATAGCCCAGGCAGCACAGGCAGGCGATCAGGCCGATAGCCCGTTGCACCGGTTTGCTCGCCAGTTTTACCAGCGCATCGACACCGATATGGCCTGCAGTACGCACACCGTAGGCCAGGCCGAAGAAAATCAACCAGGCGAATAACGCCTTGGTCAGGGCAATGCTCCAGGTCATCGACTGGGCCATGCCGAGAATGCTGTCGCCAATGGCGAAGAAGAACTCACTGCTGCCCTCCCAGCGATCGGCCAGGGTATAGAACAGCGTGTAGAGGTTGTTAAGGATCACGTAGACGAAGGTCACCAGCGTCATGGTAGCCAGCAGGAAAGCAATAAAGGCTTCCTCGAAGTGGTCCCAGACGCGCCGCAAGGCGTTCATCATTAGAGTCTCCAGAGTGATGGGCGGTACACCCGGGCACAGTGGCCCGGGTGCTCAGTGAAGGTGAATGCGAGCCGCAGAGCGGCCCGTTCGGCCTTACTGGTTGGCGGCGTCAGCCGCTTTAATCAGGTCTGCCCCGATTTCCGCTTCGAACTTGCCCCATACCGGCTTCATGGCGGCACGCCACTCAGCACGCTGCTCAGGTGTCAGAGTGATGATCTCGGTGGTTTTCGCGTCGAGGATGCGCTGCTTGTCGCCATCGTTCAGCGCGCCAGCTTGCTTGTTCACCTCGGCAGTCACTTCCACCAGAATCTTGTCCAGCTCGCTGCGCACGTCTGCAGGCAGGCCGTTCCAGAACGTGGTGTTGGTGATCAGCATGTAGTCCAGTACACCGTGGTTGGATTCGGTGATGAACTTCTGCACTTCATGCATCTTCTGGCTGTAGATGTTCGAGTAAGGGTTCTCTGCACCGTTAACCACGCCGGTCTGCAAGCCTTGGTAAACCTCGGCGAAGCTCATTTTGCGTGGGTTGGCTTTTACTGCCTTGAATTGCTCTTCCAGTACGGCGGAGGCCTGCACGCGGAACTTCAGGCCGCGGGCATCTTTCGGCTCACGCAGGGCTTTGTTGGCGGACAGCTGCTTGAGGCCGTTGTGCCAGTAAGCCAGCCCGGTGATGTTCTTTTCTTCCATGGATTTCAGCAGGGCCTGACCTTCTGGGCTCAACTGGAAGCGGTCGACAGCGGCCATGTCCTGGAACAGGAACGGCAGGTCGAAGACCTGGATTTGCTTGGTGTACTGCTCGAATTTGGCCAGCGATGGGGCGATCAGCTGCACGTCACCGAGCAGCAGTGCTTCCATTTCCTTGCCATCGCCGAACAGCGAGGAGTTCGGGTAGACCTCGACCTTGACCTTGTCGCCCAGACGCTCTTCGGCGAGCTTCTTGAACAGCGCAGCGCCCTGGCCTTTGGGGGTATGGTCGGCGACCACGTGGGAGAACTTGATCACGATCGGATCGGCCGCTTGGGCCATGCCGGCGATGCTCAGCGACAGGGCGCAGGCAAGCGCTTTGGCAGTCAGTTTGAACATGGAGTCTTTCCTCTTGTTTTTGTACTGGGTGAGATGCGCCGTGGCGCGACAAGTCGGGCGAACATGCTCAAGTTTAGGCGGCCTACCAGAAAGTGGCGGACGCCGGGCCGCGATGGCCCGAGCAAGAGCGTGAGTATTCGCTTGGGTTAGGCTAGAGCAACCGCCATGCCAGGCGCTGCTCGGGCCGGCTTGATTACGGGGGAAGCCCCGTGGCAGAAAGGCTCAGCGAGTTATTACAAGACGTATCACAGCCCCGCGAGGGCGGGGTGGGGGTGGGTGTTGGCGGAAAACCGCCAACTAATCGAGGTTGTCTGGCGAGCTTCCGCCAATATCAGCGAAGCTCAACCCGTGCTTGCGCAGTTTGTCGTGCAGGGTTTTACGTGGCACGCCAAGGGCTTCTGCCAGGCTGCGTAGCGAGCCGTGAGTGCGCCCCAGTTCGGCGCTGATCAGGCTGCGCTCGAACGCCTCCACTTGCGCATTCAGGCCGCTGTTGCTGCCACTGTCCAGTTCAGGCACGGGTGCCACATTGGCTTGCAGGTCGAGGTCCAACTCCAGGCCGAGGGCAAAACGTTCGGCGGCATTCTGCAATTCACGCACGTTGCCCGGCCAGGGATGGCGCAGGAGGGCCGCCCGTTGGCTGGGTTGCAGGTTGCGCTCAGGCAGGCCGTGGCGGCTGCTGGCGGCTTCGGCAAAGTGCTGGAACAGCAGCAAGGCATCCTCGCCGCGTTCGCGCAGGGCCGGAATGCGCAGCGGCGCAACATTCAAGCGGTAATACAGGTCGGCGCGAAAACGCCCCTGATCGGCGGCCTGACGCAGGTCTTCCTTGGTGGCGGCGATTACCCGGATATCCAGCGCAATCTGCTGGTTGCCGCCCAGGCGCTCGACCACTCGCTCCTGCAACAGGCGCAGCAGTTTGACCTGAACATCGAGGCTCATGCTTTCGATTTCATCGAGGAATAGGGTGCCACCGTTGGCAAACTCGAACTTACCGATGCGGCGTTTCGATGCGCCGGTGAACGCGCCTTGTTCGTGGCCGAACAGCTCGCTTTCCACCACCGATTCCGCCAAGGCGCCGGCGTTGATCGCCACAAACGGACCGTTACGTCGGCTCGACAGGTCGTGCAGGGCACGGGCGACCACCTCCTTGCCCGCGCCGGTTTCACCGAGGATCAGCACGTCACTGTTGATGCTGGCCAGGGCACCGATCTGTTCGCGCAAGCGCAGCATGGCCGGCGACTGCCCAACTAAGCGCGCCGACAGGGTATGGCGGTCGGCCAAAGCCATGCGCAGGCTGCGGTTATCCAGTACCAGACGCCGCACGTCGAGGGCGCGGCGCACGCTGTCGAGCAGATCATCGCTGGCGAAGGGTTTTTCCAGAAAGTCATAAGCCCCGGCGCGCATGGCTTGCACGGCCAGGGGGACATCGCCGTGACCGGTAATCAGCAGCACCGGCAGCTCTGCATCCTGCGCTTGCAGTTGCTGCAGCAGTTGCAGGCCGTCGATGCCGGGCATGCGGATGTCACTGACCACCACGCCGGGCCAGTCGTGCTCGATTTTCGCCGCTACGCCATGGGCATCGGCCAGGCTGCTGACCTTGAGCCCGGCCAGGTCGAGGGTTTGGCTCAGCGCCTGACGCAGGTGGGGGTCGTCGTCGATCAGCAGCACCTGGGTGCGGGAGTCGATCATGCTCATACAACAAAGTCCTCTGGCGACTGCGGTTTGATGCCCTGATCTGCCGCACGCAAACGCAGGGTCAGCTGTGCACCGCCGTTGGGGTGATTGGCGAACAACAGTTCACCACCCAGGGCACGCATCAGGGTATCGCAAATGGCCAGGCCCAGGCCGAGGCCTTGGGCGCTGGTCTTGGTGGTAAAGAATGGCTCGCGGGCACGTTGCAGCGCGTCTTGGCTAAACCCTGGGCCGTTGTCACGCAGGTGCAGTTCAACGCCGTAGTCGCTGCGTTCGGCGCTTAACCATAGGCGGCGTGGTTGCGGCACTTCACTCAGGGCGTCGAGGGCGTTCGCCAGCAGGTTGCCGAGCACTTGGCGCAGGCGGGTTTCACCGGCCTGAACCCACAGGGTAGCGTCCGGGAGGTCGCGGATCAGCTCCACGTCCATGGCGCGGCGGCGCTTAGCCAGCATCGCCAGGGCGTCGTCGAGGGCGGGTTGCAGGGCGACACTTTCTGGCGCGTGACGGTCGCGACGAGCAAAGGCGCGCAGGTGCGAAATAATCGAAGCCATGCGCTCGGTGAGCTGGCTGATCAGCTTGAGGTTGGCGCGGGCATCGTCGCTGCGCTGATGGTCGAGCAGCACACCGGCGTTATCGGCGTAGCTGCGGATCGCCGCCAACGGTTGGTTGAGCTCATGGCTGATGCTGGCACTCATGGTGCCTAGCGCAGACAGCTTGCTGGCCTGTACCAGTTCGTCCTGGGCCTGCACCAGCTCTTGCTGCGCCTGTTCGCGTTCAAGTACTTCCTGCTTTAGCCGGCTGTTGAGCCGCTCCAGATCCAAGGTGCGCTCCAATACGCGCTGCTCCAGCTGTTGCCGGGCTTGGGTATCGAGGGCGATGCGTTCCAAATAATGGCGGCGGCGCTGCATCAACAAGCCAATCAGCAGAATCAACGCCAATAGGGTGCTGCCGCCGACCGCCAGGGTGGTGCGCACCGGTTGATCGAGTTGTGAGCGCGGGGTGAGGATGCTGACTGTCCAGCCGATCTCATTGAGTTGTTGGCCCTGACGCAGCCAGGCCTTGGGGTTGAGTTGCAGAGGCGGTGGCGACTGGATGCGATAGGGCTGCGTATCGGCAATCGCCGCCCGTTCGGCGTTATCCAATTCGCGGGTGGCGTGAAAGCGCCAATCGGCTTGCGAGGTCAGAATGACCACGCCGTAGTTGTCGGTGACGAGCAGATGCTCCGGGCGTTTGCCCCACAGGGTTTCGGTGTGATCGAGGTCAACTTTAACCACCATAACGCCGAGGATTTTTTCGCCCTCGCGAATGGCCGCGGCAAAGAAGTAGCCGCGCTTGCCGGAAGTCGTGCCCAACCCAAAAAAGCGCCCGGTACGGCCCTGCATGGCCTCGCGAAAGTAGGGGCGATAGGAGAAGTTACGCGTAACGAAGGAGTCTTCCTGCTGCCAGTTTGACGCGGCCAGGGTGGTGCCATCGGTGCCCATCAGGTAGATAACGTCGGCCCCCGTTTGCTGGCGGATCTGGCTGAGTAAGTGGTTGGCCGTCGTGCGCAGCTGGGGTTGCTCGGGGCTTTGCAGTGCGCTGCGCAAGGCCGGTAGATCCGCCAGGATGGGCGGTAAAACTTCATAGCGGCGCAGGGTCCCCAACAAGTTGGCCACGTAGAGATCGAGGGTTTGCCTATTTTGCTCGGCCAGCACCGCGCGGTAGTAGCGCTCGGTCAAGTGTTGCAGTGGCCACAGTAGCGGCACCAGCAGCAAGACAAGAACGCCTAGGCTTCTCCAGCGTGGACGGCGAGGGTGGGGTAGCGGGGTGGGCATGCGCTTACTCGGTGATGGGCGTTTGTTGAGAGTGGCGGTTATGCAATAAGCGGGCAAGCTCGCCGATATGGGTCAATACTCAAAATGTTCGGCATCGCCCTGGAGTAATGGTGCCGCCCTATTTGCGCCCTGCATGGACGACTGCGCCTTAGTCCCTAGAGATACTCCGATGCTGGCTCAATTGACGGTTAGGGCGCGGCTACTGCTGTTGGCAGTGGTACCGTTGCTGGTGCTGATTGTGGTCATCGGCATGGCGTTGTCCAACGCCAGTAAGCTGAATGGAAAATTTGATGAGCTGTTTACCGACCGCATGCGGCCGATCAGCCAGCTTAAAGTGGTGTCCGACGCTTATGCGGTGGCGATGGTCGACGCCTTACACAAGTATCGTGCGGGGATATTCGATGAGCCCGCGCTACGCAAGGCCTTCAGTGAGGCCCGCAGCCGCGGTGACAAGGCCTGGGGTGAGTACATTGCCACGCGCCTGACCGCCGATGAAAGCCGCCGGGTCGAGCGCGCTAAATCGCATTTGCAGCGCGTGCAGCAATTGGCTGACCAATACATGGGGCAGCTCGCCAGTGGCCAGTTGCGAGCTGCTGAGGCAGGGGCATTCAATCGAACCTTGTACGACACCTTCGATCCGCTGGGCGGCGAATTGGAGGGGTTGATCAGCCTGCAATTAAGCGAAGGCGAGCAGCTTAATGCTGAAACCACGGCGCAGTATCAGTCGATCAGCAACACCTTTATTGTCATCGGCGGTATCGCGATGCTGTTGGTGTTGGTCGCGGCGCTGTTGATCAGCCTCTCGATTATTCGCCCGCTGGCAGGGCTGCGCAGCCTGATCAACGAAGTCCAGCAGTCTTCTGATTTGACCTTGCGTGCTGATGCCAGCGGTCGGGATGAGGTGGCTGATACGGCGCGCGCCTTCAATACCATGCTGGAGCACCAGCAGGCGCTGATTCGTCACCTGATGGACACTGCAACCCAGCTCGCGGCGGCTTCCGAGGAGATGAGTGCGATCAGTGTGCAGGTCAGCCAGGCCGCTACGGCTCAGGGTGACCAAACCAGCATGGTTGCCACCGCCGTGCACCAGATGAGCGTGGCGGTGCAGGAGGTGGCGCGCAATGCACAGTCCACCGCGAGTAATGCGGCGGACGCGAACAAAGAAGCGCGCCAGGGCAGTGAGCTGGTGCAGTCCAACCTCAAGTCGATTCAGGGTCTGTCGGTGTCAGTGGAAAAAGCCGGCGAGGTGATCGACACCCTGCACAATCAGAGTGATGAGATCAGCAAGGTGCTCGGGGTGATCCAGAGCATTGCCGAGCAGACCAACCTGCTGGCGCTCAATGCCGCCATCGAAGCAGCGCGCGCCGGTGAGGCCGGGCGCGGCTTTGCCGTGGTGGCCGATGAGGTGCGCAGCTTGGCCAGCAATACGCAGAAAGCCACCGAGTCGATACGCGGCATGATCGATGCCCTGCAAGGCGGCGCGCGCAGTGCGGTCAGCGCCATGCAGCTATCGCGCGAGCAGGCGCAGAACAGCGTCAGCCATGCCCGTGAAGCCGGTGAGGTGCTCAATCATATTGTCCATGCCATCGAGGGTATCGCCGACGGTAACGTGCAGATTTCAGCGGCCACCGAGGAGCAGACGGCTGTGGCCAACGAGATCAGCCAGAACATCAGCAGCCTTAACGACAGCATTGGTGAGGTGGTCAATGGTGCCGAACAGAGTTCGCATGCCAGTCGCGATCTGGCGCAGCTGGCCAGCGGCTTGCAGCAGCAGATTCAGCGCTTCAGGGCTTAGCGGCTCAGTTGTTTAGTCGCTAAGCATTCGGCCAGCGCCTGTTGCCAGGTCGGCAGTTGAACCTGCCAGTCCTGCTGCAGGCTGCTGCAATCCAGGCGTGAATTAAGCGGGCGCTGCGCCGGGGTTGGGTAGGCGCTGCTGGGGATCGAGTGCAGCGTCGCCACGGGTTTACCCTGGCTGTGCAGGTGCGCGGCAATCGCGCTGGCGAAACCGAACCAGCTGGTTTCGCCCTGTGCGGTCAGGTGATACACGCCCCACGGGCCGCCATGGCCGGTGCGCCACTGCTCGATCAGTTGCGCCGTGGTCTGCGCAACAGTGCCGGCCCAGGTCGGTGCGCCGATCTGGTCGGCCACCACGGAAAGGCTTTCGCGCTCCTGCAGCAGGCGCTGCATGGTCAGCAGGAAGTTCTTGCCGTGCTGCGAATAGACCCAGCTGGTGCGCAGAATCAGATGCATGCCCCCCGCCGCCTGAATCGCCTGTTCCCCAGCCAGTTTGCTGCGCCCGTAAACGCTCAGCGGGTGTGTGCTATCGCTCTCGCGGTAAGGCTCGGCCTGGCTGCCGTCGAACACATAATCGGTGGAGTAGTGGATCAGCGGAGCGCCCAGCGCGGCCGCCTCCTCAGCCAGGATGCCGGGGCCAGTGGCGTTGATCGCGAAGGCCAGTTCCTGCTCGCTCTCGGCCTGATCGACCGCCGTATGCGCGGCGGCATTGATGATCAGCTCGGGGCGCAGGCGTTGCACATGTTGGCGAATCAGCTCGGCCTGGGCCAAATCCAACTGTTCGCGGCCCAGTACCGTCAGTTCATCTGCGCCGTGCAGGGCGCGCTGCAGTTCCTGGCTGATTTGGCCGTGCTGGCCGAGCAGGAGAATCTTCATGGGAAAACTGGTGCATCGGCGAAGCTGAGTCCGGCCTGATCCTTGGCCGATAGTTGCGGCGCGCCATCCAGTGGCCAGTCGATGGCCAGGGTCGGGTCATCCCAGCGGATGCAGCGCTCATGCTCAGGGGTGTAGTAGTCGGTGGTTTTATAGAGAACCTCGGCGAACTCGCTAAGTACCACAAAGCCATGGGCGAACCCCTCCGGCACCCACAGCTGGCGGTTGTTTTCGGCGGACAAGTGCACGCCGACCCAGCGGCCAAAGGTAGGCGAGCTGCGGCGTAGATCAACGGCGACGTCATAGACTTGGCCGGTTATAACTCGCATCAACTTGCCTTGGGTCTGCTGCACTTGGTAGTGCAGGCCGCGCAACACACCGCGTTGTGAGCGCGAATGGTTGTCCTGGACAAATACACACTGCAGGCCGGTGGTCTCGGCGAAACGGCGGGCATTGAAACTTTCAAAGAAGAACCCACGTGGATCGTCAAACACCTTGGGTTCGAGAATCATCACGCCGGGTAGGTCGGTGCTAACAGCCTGCATGCTCATTCCTCGGCCAGCTTGAACAGGTACTGACCGTAGCCGGTTTTGCCGAATACCGTGGCTTGTTCCAGCAGTTGCTGGCGATTAATCCAGCCCTGCTGATAGGCGATCTCTTCTAAGCAAGCGACTTTCAGGCCCTGGCGATGCTCGATGGTTTGCACGTACTGCGAGGCATCCAGCAGGCTGTCGTGGGTGCCTGTATCGAGCCAGGCAAAGCCACGGCCGAAGCGCTCGACGCGCAAATCACCACGTTGCAGGTAGGCGTTGTTGACGTCGGTAATTTCCAGCTCACCGCGCGGTGAGGGTTTAACCGCCTTGGCGATCTTGATCACGTCATTGTCATAGAAGTACAGACCGGTCACAGCGTAGTTGGATTTAGGTTGTGTGGGCTTTTCTTCGATGGCAATGGCTTTGCCTTGGGCGTCAAATTCGACCACACCAAAGCGTTGCGGATCATTAACCCAATAGCCAAAAATCGTGGCGCCCGAAGGTTCGGCGGCGGCGCGTAGGAGCTTCTCGGTGAAGTGCTGACCGTGGAAGATATTGTCGCCGAGGATCAGGCACACCGAGTCCGTGCCGATAAAATCTTCGCCCAGAATAAAAGCCTGGGCCAATCCGTCCGGCGAGGGTTGTTCGATGTACGCGAAGCGCACGCCGAACTGGCTGCCATCACCGAGCATCTTGCGAAAGTTTGGTAAGTCCTGCGGGGTGGAGATGATCAGAATGTCGCGCACCCCGGCGAGCATCAGCACCGAAATAGGGTAGTAAATCATCGGCTTGTCGTAGATCGGCAGCAGCTGCTTGGAAACGCCCAGGGTAATGGGGTGCAGGCGGCTGCCGGAGCCACCGGCGAGAATGATGCCTTTCATGGGTCGCTCCTTAAAGTGCGCCGAGGCGTTCGCGCTGGTAGCTGCCATCTTGCACGCGGCGACACCAGTCAAGGTTGTCCAAATACCAGCGTACGGTTTTACGCAGGCCGCTGGCGAAGGTCTCGGTGGGTTTCCAGCCCAGTTCGCGTTCTATCTTGCTGGCATCGATGGCATAACGCAGGTCATGGCCGGGGCGATCGCTGACGAAGCTGATCTGCTCTTTATAGGAACCGCTTTGGCGTGGGGCCAGCTCGTCCAATAGGGCGCAGATACTTTCCACAACATGCAGGTTCTTCTGCTCGTTGTGCCCGCCGATGTTGTAGGTTTCGCCGACCTTGCCTTCGCTTACTACCGTTAACAGCGCGCGGGCATGGTCTTCCACGTACAGCCAGTCACGCACTTGCTGGCCGTTGCCGTATACCGGTAGCGGCTTACCATCCAGGGCGTTGAGGATCACCAGCGGAATCAGTTTTTCCGGGAAGTGATAGGGGCCGTAGTTGTTGGAGCAATTGGTCAGCAGTACTGGCAGGCCGTAGGTGCGTTGCCAGGCGCGTACCAAGTGATCAGATGCAGCCTTACTTGCCGAATAGGGTGAGCTGGGCGCGTAGGGCGTGGTTTCGCTGAACAGGTCATCCACACCATGGAGGTCGCCATACACTTCATCTGTCGAAATATGGTGAAAGCGAAACGCCGCCTGGCGCACTGCATCCAGTTGCGACCAATAACTGCGCGTGGCTTCAAGCAGTGCATAGGTGCCGACAATATTGGTCTGGATAAAGGCTGCTGGGCCGTCGATGGAGCGATCGACATGGGATTCGGCAGCCAGATGCATGATTGCGTCCGGCTGAAAGGCGTTCAGTGCCGTGCCCACCGCCACGCTATCGGCAATGTCTGCTTGCAGAAAACTATAGCGTGGATGCTCCGCAACACTGACCAGCGACTCAAGGTTGCCGGCATAGGTCAGTTTGTCGAGGTTGAGTACCTGGTGTTCGGTGTGATTCAGCAGGTGACGAATCAACGCCGAACCGATAAAGCCGGCACCACCGGTAATAAGGATACGCAAGGGCCTTCACCTTCTTTCGGTCAGGTGGTCGATGAACATTGCTGGGCAGTGTTACAAGCCGCGCCGGGCTGGGCAAGCCTGTGTGTGATCGCCCGGCGGCTTAGCGCAGGGAGATCACCGGCCAGCCGCGCTTTTCAGCTTCGGCGCGCAGCGTCGGGTCGGGGTCGACGGCGAATGGGCGGGTTACCTGTTCCAGCAGCGGCAGGTCATTCATCGAATCGCTGTAGAAACTGCTGTCAGTCAGGCTCATACCGGTTTCGCCGAGCCAGCGATTCAGGCGGGTGACTTTGCCTTCTTTGAAGCATGGCACGTCAGTGGTGCGTCCGGTGTAACGGCCATCTTGCATCTCGCACTCGGTGGCCAGCAGGGTGTCGACGCCCAAGCGTGCGGCGATGGGCGCAGTGACGAAGCGGTTGGTGGCGGTGATGATCAACAGTTTGTCGCCAGCTTCACGGTGTTCAGCCAGCAGCGCCTCGCCTTTGGCCAGAATGATCGGCTCGACGCAGTCACGCATAAACTCGCCGTGCCACTGTTCCAGCTGAGCCATCTCCGTGCGGCCAAGAATTTCCAGGCTGAAATTCAGGTAGTCGGTGATATTCAGGCGTCCGGCCAGGTAATCCTGATAAAACGCGTCATTGCGCGCTTTATAGGCAATGCCGTCGAGGATGCCGCGCTCACAGAGGTAATCGCCCCAGGCATGGTCGCTGTCGCCGCCGAGCAGGGTGTTATCGAGATCAAATAAAGCCAAACGCACGGGGCACCTATCATCGCAAGGGGTGAGGGCGCTGAGAATAACGGCTTTTATGGGCCATTCCTATTACGCACACCGCTCGCGTTGCTGCTGCCGCGGCCTTTGTGGAACAATGCCGGAACATGCGTTTACGAGGTTGTGCGCCGTGATCGATCCTGATGGTTTTCGCCCTAATGTCGGCATCATTCTGACCAATGATGTCGGCCAGGTGCTGTGGGCGCGTCGGATAAACCAGGACGCTTGGCAGTTCCCGCAAGGCGGGATCAATGACCATGAGTCGCCGGAAGAAGCGCTGTACCGCGAATTGAACGAAGAAGTGGGGCTGGAACAGCAGGATGTAAAAATTCTCGCCTGCACCCGAGGCTGGTTGCGTTATCGTCTGCCACAGCGTCTGGTGCGCACGCACAGTCAGCCGCTGTGTATCGGCCAGAAGCAAAAGTGGTTCTTGTTGCGTTTAACCGGCGCCGAGGATCGCGTACGCATGGATTTGACCGGAAAACCCGAGTTCGACGGCTGGCGCTGGGTCAGTTACTGGTACCCGCTGGGCCAGGTGGTCACCTTCAAGCGCGAGGTTTACCGTCGCGCCTTAAAAGAACTTGCCCCGCGCCTGTTGGCGCGGGACTGATACAGGCTAGAGCCAAGCATGCTCAATACGCTGCGCAAGATTGTCCAGGAAGTAAACGCCGCCAAGGACCTTAACGCGGCGCTGGGTATTATTGTGCAGCGGGTGCGCGAAGCCATGGGCAGCCAGGTCTGCTCGGTTTACCTGTTGGACCCAGAATCCAATCGTTTCGTGCTGATGGCCACCGAGGGCTTGAACAAGAAGGCCATTGGTAAAGTCAGCATGGCGCCCAACGAGGGCCTGGTGGGCCTGGTCGGTACCCGCGAAGAACCGCTCAACCTCGAACACGCATCTGAGCACCCGCGTTACCGATACTTTGCTGAAACCGGCGAAGAGCGTTATGCCTCCTTTCTCGGCTCGCCGATCATTCACCACCGTAAAGTGATGGGTGTACTGGTCATCCAGCAGAAAGAGCGTCGCCAGTTCGACGAAGGTGAAGAAGCTTTCCTGGTGACCATGAGTGCACAGCTCGCCGGGGTAATCGCCCATGCCGAGGCCACCGGTTCTATTCGCGGGCTCGGCCGTCAGGGTAAAGGCATTCAGGAAGCCAAGTTTATTGGGGTGCCGGGTTCGCCCGGTGCCGCGGTGGGCACTGCCGTGGTGGTGCTGCCGCCGGCTGACTTGGACGTGGTGCCAGACAAAACGGTTGATGACATTGCTGCCGAACTGACGCTGTTCAACAACGCGTTGGAGGGCGTGCGCCGCGATATGCGCGCGCTTTCGGCGAAGATGGCCACCCAGTTGCGCCCAGAAGAGCGTGCGCTGTTTGACGTCTACCTGATGATGCTCGAAGACGCGGCGCTGGGTAACGAGGTGGTCAAGGTCATCAAGACCGGTCAGTGGGCTCAGGGCGCGCTGCGCCAGGTGATCGGCGAACATATCAATCGATTTGAGCTGATGGACGACGCCTACCTGCGTGAGCGCGCCAGCGACGTCAAAGACCTCGGCCGTCGCCTGCTCGCCTATTTGCAACAGGCGCGGCAGCAGACCCTGGTGTACCCGGATAACTGCATCCTGGTGAGCGAAGAGCTGTCGCCGGCGATGCTCGGCGAAGTGCCAGAAGGCAAGCTAGTAGGTTTGATCTCGGTACAGGGTTCGGGCAACTCGCACGTGGCGATTTTTGCCCGCGCCATGGGTATTCCCACGGTAATGGGTGTGGTCGACCTGCCGTACTCGAAGATCGACGGCATCCAGTTGATCGTCGACGGCTACCACGGCGAGGTGTTCACCAACCCCAGCGAGCTGTTGCGCAAGCAATACGCGGAAGTGGTCGAAGAAGAACGCCAGTTGGCCCAGGGCCTCGATGCACTACGCGCCTTGCCCTGTGAGACGCTCGATGGCCACCGTATGCCGTTGTGGGTCAACACCGGTCTGCTTGCCGATGTGAAGCGTGCTCAGGAGCGCGGAGCCGAAGGCGTTGGCCTGTACCGTACCGAAGTGCCCTTTATGATCAAGGAGCGCTTCCCCAGCGAGAAGGAACAGCTGGCGATCTACCGCGAGCAGCTGGCGGCCTTTCATCCATTGCCGGTGACCATGCGCAGCCTGGATATCGGCGGTGACAAGGCGCTGAGCTATTTCCCGATCAAGGAAGACAACCCTTTCCTCGGCTGGCGCGGCATCCGCGTGACCCTCGATCACCCGGAAATCTTCCTGGTGCAGACCCGTGCCATGCTCAAGGCCAGCGAAGGCTTGAATAACCTGCGCATCCTGCTGCCGATGATTTCCGGTATTCAAGAGCTGGAAGAGGCGCTGCACCTGATCCACCGCGCCTGGGGTGAAGTGCGCGATGAAGGCACCGATGTACCGCTGCCGCCGGTTGGAGTCATGATCGAGATTCCCGCAGCGGTCTATCAGGTGCGCGAGCTGGCCCGCCAGGTCGATTTTCTCTCGGTTGGCTCAAACGACCTGACGCAGTACCTGTTGGCGGTCGACCGCAACAACCCGCGCGTCGCTGATCTCTATGACTTCCTCCACCCTGCGGTGCTGCAAGCACTGCAAATTGTGGTGGCGGGTGCCCATGCTGAAGGCAAGCCGGTGAGTATCTGCGGTGAGATGGCCGGTGATCCGGCGGCGGCGGTGCTGTTGATGGCGATGGGCTTCGATGGCCTGTCGATGAACGCCACCAACCTGCCCAAGGTTAAGTGGTTGCTGCGTCAGATCAGCCTGGGCAAGGCCAAGGACTTGCTGGCGCAGATCATGACCATTGACAGCCCGCAGGTGATCCACAGCACCCTGCAGCTGGCCCTGCGCAATCTCGGCTTGGGCCGCATGATCAACCCGGCGTCAGATATCCAGGCGTGAGTACGCGCGCCGCGTGCTAAACCTTGCGGATAACGTCCTGGCGCTGCGCCAACTGGCCAGTCTGCGCCTGTCAGCAGCCAGCGCCTTGGTGTGTCAGGGGCAGAGCCTCTGGTTATTGGCAGACGATGCCCTGGTTTTGCAGCGCTACAGCCTGAGTGGCGACTGGCAGGCCGAGCAGATCCTGCTGCCCGGCACGTTGCCCGTCGATGCAAAGCAGCGCAAACCCCTTAAGCCTGACTTCGAGGCACTCTTGTCCTTACCCGACGATCGCCTGTTGGCGCTGGGTTCGGGCTCGACTGAGCGGCGTTGTCGTGGTTGCCTGGTTGAGGCTGACAGCGTGCGCGTTATCGACCTGAGTCCCCTGTATCAGGCGCTCGCCGGGCACTTTCAAGAGCTGAATATCGAAGGTGGCGTGGTTTGCCGCGGGCAGTTGCTGCTGGCGCAGCGTGGCAATGGCCGTGGTCGGGAAAATGCCGTGGTGCTGCTCGATTTATCCCGGGTGCTGCGCGATCTTGAGAATGGGCAATTGAGCGCCGCCTTGCTACAGATTGTGCCGCTGCAGCTGCCGGAGTTAGACGGTGTGCCGCTGAGCCTGACCGACCTCAGCGTGGCGCCCAGTGGCGCGCTGTATTTCAGTGCGACCGCAGAGGCCACTGAGTCGAGTTATCTGGACGGTGCCTGTGTCGGCAGTGTGCTTGGGTGTTTGGATGAGCACTTGGCTATTGTCGAGCTGACCTTGCTGAGGCCGGCGGTGAAGATCGAAGGGTTGGCCTTCCAGGCGGACGGCCGCCCGTTGCTGGTCGCCGATGCCGACGATCCGGCCGTTGCCTCGCCACTGTTTACCCTGGATGGATTGAGCGAACCCGCCCGCAGTAACTGAGCGGCATCAACAGTGCAGAACAACCTCTCCCAAACAGTTGCCATTGCTGCCGAACGTGCGCTCGGCCAGCACGCGGCTGCCGTCGGCATTGACGATTAAGGCGGTGCTGGCGCGGGTGCCATAGGTGACGCTGGCAATAAACACGCTGGAGAGCAGGCGTTCGCCGGTCAGGCCGATGCCGGTTTGCGGCAGCTCAGCGTCCGCTGCGCGTGTGGGGTCGGCGAGCAGCTTGAATAGCATCTGTGGATGCGGCTCATGCAGTCCGTTGTGCAGCGCTTGTTTGGCCCGCTGCAGCTTGGGCCAGGGCGTATCCAGGTCGGCATTCGACAGGCCGTGCAGGCCTTCCGCCAGGGGCCTGGCGCGTCCGGTCAGGGAGTTGAAGTGCCAGAGTTGCTGGCTGTCTCCTAGCAGCAGGTTAAAGCCGCTGTAGTGCCGGCGCCGCTCGTGCAGGTCATGCAGAAAGTCTTCGACGCTATGGTTGCCGGTGAGAAAGGCCACCGGCAGTTCGCCCCGCGAACGGCCGCCTTGAGCCTGGCCGGGGTCGCGAATATTGGTCAGCGCGGCAAATCGCCCGCCAGGTCCGACGCCTAGCCAGGTGCCGGCGGCCTGCAGGTCGCGCCCAGCGAGCACGCCCGGCATATCAGGCCATTCCGCCAGTGGCTGGCTTGGGCGTTCGTAGAATTCATCTCGATTGGCTGCCAGCAGCAGCGGCTGGGCATGGCCCGGTCGCCAGGCCAGAACGATCAGGCACATGGGTTAACCCCTTAATTTTGCCAGTACACCGGCGCTGTCCAGTTCTGCTCCCATATACAAGCGCACCTTACGTGCTCCGCAACCCAGGCCGAGCTCCAGCAGGATGCGCTCTTCGACCTGTGACAGGCCGCCTTCCAGGCGCTCCAGCGGTTGAATCAGCAGTTGCGGTGGTCTGCTAAATCGCAGAAAACGTTTGGGCAGAATTTCATCGACGCCGCGTTGCAACAATTGCTGCGCGGCCGCAAAGTCGGCCACTAGCAGGCGTTGGTTGCTGAACGCCGGGTCAGCCTGCAGGTGCAGCACGCGGTCACTTTGCAGATGCGTCAGGTGCATCTGGTTACAGCTCAGTTTCAGGTACAGGGTCGGGCGCATGTTGGTCTATTCCACAAGCGATGGGAGCACTTTACGCAAAGCCAGGGCGGACATCCATCGCCCAAAGTAGAGTCATGCCCCGTGCATCCGTTACCATGCCGGATTGTTTGCGGGGGTGCTGATGGAACTGCTGCTGTATTTAGTCTTAGGGGCTGCAGCCGGAACGCTTGCCGGGTTATTTGGCGTGGGTGGCGGCATTATTATCGTGCCGGTACTGGTATTGAGTTTTGCCGCGCAAGGCTTTGATCAGGCGGTACTGACCCACTTGGCGGTCGGCACTTCGCTGGCGACCATTATTTTCACCTCAATCAATTCGGTGCTCGAACATCAGCGTAAAGGCGCGGTGCTGTGGCCGGTATTTGCCTGGATGACCCTGGGGATTCTGCTCGGCGCGGGCCTGGGCGCTATGACCGCCGCAGCGATTCAGGGGCCTATGCTGCAGAAGATCATCGGCGTGTTTGCCATCATCATCGCCGTGCAAATGGCCCTGGAACTGAAACCCAAAGCCAGTCGCACGGTCCCAGGCAAGCCTGCGTTGGCACTGGCCGGGGGTGTGGTTGGCTGGGCTTCGGCGATTTTCGGGATTGGCGGCGGCTCGCTGACTGTGCCGTTTCTGACCTGGCGCAGCGTACCGATGCAGAAAGCGGTGGCCACTTCCTCGGCCTGCGGTCTGCCGATTGCGCTGGCCAGTGCCCTGAGTTTTATCTGGTTGGGTTGGCATAAACCTGAGCTGCCGCAGTGGAGCTTAGGGTTTGTCTACCTTCCGGCGCTGGTCGGGATTGCCATCCCCAGCATGTTTTTTGCCCGAGTAGGCGCGCGTCTGGCGCACAGGTTGTCGCCGCGTCTGCTCAAGCGTTTATTTGCCCTGCTGTTATTCAGCGTGGGCCTGAGTTTCCTCGTTTAAGGAGTTTTTGATGCTGCCTTACCCGCAGATCGACCCGGTTGCCCTGGCCCTTGGCCCGCTGAAAATCCATTGGTACGGCCTGATGTACCTGATCGGTATTGGCGGCGCCTGGTGGTTGGCCTCGCGCCGCGTCAATGCCTTCGCGCCAACCTGGAACAAGGAAAAACTCTCCGACCTGGTGTTCTGGGTGGCGATGGGGGTGATTCTTGGGGGGCGTCTCGGTTACGTGCTGTTCTACGACTTGGCGGCCTATATCGCCGAGCCGGTGCGCATGCTGCGTATCTGGGAAGGTGGCATGTCGTTCCACGGCGGCCTGATCGGCGTGATGTTGGCCACCTGGTGGTTCGGCAAGCGCAACAATAAGAGCTTTTTTGAGCTGATGGACTTTATCGCGCCACTGGTGCCGATTGGTCTGGGCGCGGGGCGCATTGGTAACTTTATCAACGCCGAACTGTGGGGTAAGGCCACTGATGTGCCGTGGGCGATGATCTTCCCCACTGACCCGCAGCAACTGGCGCGCCATCCCTCGCAGCTGTATCAGTTCGCCCTGGAGGGCGTGGCCCTGTTCACCATCCTCTGGTTCTATTCGCGCAAACCGCGGCCGACCATGGCGGTGTCTGGAATGTTTGCGGTGTGCTACGGGATCTTCCGCTTTATTGTCGAATTCGTCCGCGTGCCGGATGCCCAGCTGGGTTACTTGGCAGGCGGTTGGCTGACCATGGGCCAGGTGCTCTGCGTGCCGATGGTGCTCGGCGGCCTGGGCTTGATCGCTTACGCCTACAAACGTCAGGCGGCGCAGGAGGCTGTGCAATGAAGCAGTACCTCGACCTGATGCGCCTGGTACGCGACACCGGCACCTTCAAGAGTGACCGCACCGGCACCGGCACCTACAGCATTTTCGCTCACCAGATGCGCTTCAACCTGGCAGATGGCTTCCCGCTGGTGACCACCAAGAAGTGTCACCTCAAATCCATCATTCACGAGTTGCTGTGGTTCCTTCAGGGCGACACTAACATCAAGTACCTGAAGGATAACGGCGTACGCATCTGGGACGAATGGGCCGACGAAAACGGCGACCTCGGCCCGGTGTACGGCTACCAATGGCGCAGCTGGCCCGCGCCGAATGGCGAATCGATCGACCAGATCAGCAAGCTGATCGAGATGATCAAGACGAACCCGGACTCACGCCGACTGATCGTCTCCGCCTGGAACCCCGCGCTGGTCGAGCAGATGGCCCTGCCGCCGTGCCACGCGCTGTTCCAGTTCTATGTGGCTGACGGCAAGCTCAGCTGCCAGCTGTATCAGCGTTCGGCGGATATCTTCCTCGGCGTGCCATTCAATATCGCCAGCTATGCGTTGCTGACGTTGATGGTCGCCCAGGTTTGCGGCCTTCAGCCGGGCGATTTCGTCTGGACCGGTGGCGATTGTCACCTGTACGCCAATCACATCGAACAGACCGATTTGCAGCTGAGCCGCGAACCGTTGCCGCTGCCCACCATGAAGATAAACCCCGAAGTGAAAGACTTGTTGGCCTTCAAGTTCGAGGACTTCGAGCTAGTCGGTTATCAGGCCCATCCGCATATCAGCGCACCCGTCGCGGTGTGATTGCGGGACTATTGGCCTGTGTTTGTTACCCTGAAGCTTGGTTATACGGGGGAGAAACACATGCTGAGAGTTCTGATTGTCCTGTGGCTGGCGCTGCTTGGGCTGAATGTAAGCGCTGCACAACCGAGTGAGCCGGTACTGCGAGTGGGCATCACCGAGGTGCCGCCATTTGTGATTAAAGAGCCGGATGGCAGCTGGCGCGGCATTAGCATCGACCTATGGAACACCGTCGCTAAAGAAGCGGGTTATCAGTTCGAGTTGCTGCCCATGCCGTTCGAGCGTCTGTTGCCGAGTCTGGAAGACGGCCAGCTTGATGTGGTGGTCGGCGCGCTGACCATGACTGCTGAGCGCGAAGACCGTGTTGACTTTACTCATCCGTTCTATCGCACGGGTTTGGCCATTGGCGTGCCACTGGCCAGTGAAGGGGGCGGCTGGACAGTGCTCAAGGGTTTGCTGTCCTGGCAGTTCCTCAGCCTGGTGCTGGGGTTAGCGGTGTTGCTGTTACTGGTGGGCGCGGCGCTCTGGTTGTTTGAGCGGCGTGGCAACAAGGAGCAGTTTGGCGGCACGCCGGTGCAAGGGCTCGGCTCCAGCTTTTGGTGGGCCGCTGTAACCATGACCACGGTCGGTTATGGCGACAAAGCCCCGGTCACGCTGGGCGGCCGACTGGTCGGGTTGGTGTGGATGTTTGCCGGTTTGATCATGGTGTCGACCTTTACCGCGGCTGTAGCCAGCGCCCTTACCGTGGGCAATCTGCAAGGTGGCATTCAGGGCGCTGAGGATTTGCGCCGGGCCCATGTCGCGACCATCGACAAAACCGACAGTGCGCGTTATCTGTCCAGCCAACGCATCCGTCACACGGATTATCCCAACTTGCTGGAGGCCATGCTCGCTGTGCAAAACGGTGATGCCGAGGCGGTGGTGTATGACCAGCCAATCATGCAGTACCGCAATGGTGAGATGAATAAGGGCGGCCTGCGGCTGCTGCCCGGCACCTTCGAGAACCAGTCTTATGCTTTTGCCCTGGCAGACGGCAGCCCTTATCGCGAGCGCATCAATCTGGAGCTGCTGCGTGCCATCAGTGGTTCGGATTGGCGCAAGCTGCAACAGCTGTACTTGGGCGTGCCGTAAATTGTGTCTAGCGCCTCAGCGAACTAGCCCAGTATCAGCAGGCTGGCCGCTAATGCGTTGATCTGCTCCTGGCGCTCGCTGTCTTCCAGCGCTGCGCCGGGGTTGAGTGATGACCATTCAGGGTGGGCGCGGGCTTTGCGCAGGGCGTCCGGTAGGCTGCCTTCGCGCCAGCTAGGGTCGTTCGGAAGGCTCATCTTGATGGCTGCGACAGCCGCGTGGCCACGAGCCTCCAGCGCTTGCAACAGCAACTGTTGACGCAAGGTCAGCAGGCGTAGCACGGCGTCATCCACCGTCAGTTCGCGTTGACCTTTGAGTTTGTCTTTTAGGCGCGAGCCGTAAGTACGTATGGTTTGTGCGCTGCCACCGATCAGCGCGCCGAGTGCGGCGGCTGCACCGAGGGTAATGCCGCCCACCAGCAGATCGACGCCTAGGCCCGTAGCCGCACCCGCCGCCATCCCGCCGCCCAGGTTGAGGCCGAGCTGCTTGAGGGTTTCCGGGTTGAACAGGTCGTCGCCCCAGCGGCCGTCGAGTAAGGGGAGGTCTGTGGCGTGCGCATCGTCTTGGCGGAAGGCATACAGGCGCAGCAGGGCTTCCACGCAGCGTTGCTCGCGCTGGCGGATGGCCTGGTGCAAATCACGGATCGCGCCTTGCTCAAGCTCGCTCTGGGCGGCCACGCTGCGGCGGCAGGCGGCGCAGTCCAGCAGCAGTTCGGCGATCAGTCGTGCGCCGCTGCTGCGGCGTAGCTGGCGCTGTGTCTGGTGATCATCAATCAGCCGTTGCAGTTGCGGGCGGGCTTTTTCCAGCAGCAAGGCGAGGCTGTCGTACAGGCGGCGCTCACCATCCAGCGGCGGCGCCACGCTGTCGAAGCACACCAGCGCATGCAGACCGAGGCGGGCCAGGGTGTCGCGCCACTCCTGTTCGCGGTGCTGGCTGCCGCTGACGAAGTTCAGCACCGGCAGCAGTGGCCGGCCGCACATGCTCAGCACGGCCAGTTCATCGCGGTATTTGGCCAGCACCGGCTCGCGTGCGTCGATCACATACAGGCCGGCGGCGGAGGCGAGCAACTGACGCAGCACCTTGGCTTCCTGCTCGAAACGCTGGCGTGCTTCGCTGCTGTCGAGGAAGCGCTCTAGCCGTGCCGGGCCGTCCAGGCGTTCGCCGGGGCGATCCAGGCGCTCCAGATAGTCGAGCAGGGCGATGGCGTCTTCCAGGCCGGGGGTGTCGTACAGCTCTAGCAGCGCTTCGCCGTTGACCGAGAGGCGCGCGCCTTCAACATGGCGGGTGGTGCTGGGGCGATGCGACACTTCACCGAAGCCGACATCGCGGGTCAGGGTGCGCAGCAATGAGGTCTTGCCGACATTGGTGTGGCCGACCACGGCCAGTTTTAACGGTTTAGTCATGGCCATGCTCCAGCCAGCTGAATGGCGCACTGTCGCTATAGCTGAGCTGCAATTGCTCCAGCGCCTGGTGCCAATCGCTGAGTCGTTCACTGTCGAGGGCTTCGCCTGCAGGTGGTTGCAGCAGCCAGATACGGGTGGCGCTGGCCGTACGGGACAGTTCGCCGAGTAACGCCAGGCTGCCGCGATCCGGCGAACGGCGAGGGTCGCAGGCAATCAACAGGCGGGCTGGCGGGAAACGGCTCAACTGATCGAGCAGCTGATTACGTTGTTCACGGCTGTCGATCACCCCGGCGTCGCTGATACCTTTGGGCAGTGTCGGTGGCCAGTTGCGCTGTGGGTCCAATTCGATGGCCAGAATCACGGCGCCCTGGCTCTGAGCCAACTGGTTGCCAGCATGCGGCTGATAAAGCTGCGGGGGAGCTGCATCGCTGATGCCCAAGCGTTCGCTGCTCGGTTGCAGGCGTTCGCGCAGCAGGCTGTAGCCGGGCAGGCTGAGGTCCAGGCTCAGTGCAATGCAGCCTCGTTGCCAGCGCCACAGGCAGAAAAGCAGTAAGGCCAAGCGCGGCAACAGGCCGTAGACCACCAGCACCCCCACCAGCCAGCCGGCCCAGCTTAATCGCGCGGTTTCGTTGGCCAGTGCGCTGTCGCCGCTGGCGCGAATCAGCTCGGCATCCGGCAGGCTGAAGCCGAGTAACGCTGGCAGGCTGCCGAGGGCTTGAGTGAGGGCGATAAAGCTGTCGCCGCCGAGCAATGTGCTTTCCCAGACAAAACCGTAACGGCGGGTAGCCAGCAAGGCGAGTAGGGTCAGTAGTGCGGTGAGCAGGGTCAGCAACCAAAAGCCGTGCACGAGTATGCCCAGCCCCCAGCGACTAAGGCGCTGGCGTTGCAACATCAGCAGTAAGGCTGGAGCCAGCTGCGCCGCTTGGACATCGCGAGCGAGCTTGGCGCTCAGCCATAACCACAGATGGCCGAGTGCACCTGCGCTGTCGCGGCTCAGCAGCAAGCCCAGCGTCCAGCCCACGAGCAGGATTAGGTTCAGCCCGAGAAGGCTACCTAAGGCCCAGAACACATTGACCGGACGCTGGCCGTCGCCCAAGGCTGCGACGGCCAGGCCGCTGCCGCTGAGGATGCAGAGCAGTAGCAGCAGCAGTGCGGCCAGACGTGCGCCATGCAGCCAATGCTGCAGCGCCTGCACCTGGCCGTCGCGCTCACCCAGCAACCAGGCGCGGGTCTGGATGCGCTCGCCGAGTGCGTCGCCTTGTAGCTGAACGCGGCGATTGATCTCACTGTCTTCCAGCGGTCCGGCATGCTCCTCGCGCAGGCGGATGGTTTCACTGAGCCAGAGGCGATGCAGGCGGTTGGGCGTCGGTTGGTCGAGTGGGCTCACGCGATGTTCCATAGACGAGTGGAAACCAGAGCATAACCGCAGCGGCTGGCACATGGCACAGCTGCGAGCGCGTGTACTCCTGTCGCCAGTCCAGCTAGGCTGGTGGTGACGGGCGGCCGTGTGCCTCGACCAGCAGCCTCTGAACGCTTAACAATAAAAGCGAGTGCCATCGTGAAATTACCGCATCTGGAGTGGGTCAATCAGGATTCACCGTACCTGCGTCAGCATCAGCAGGGCTTTCGTGGTCTTCGTTTTGATGATGAGCTGGAGCAGACGTTCAAGCGTTATCACGCCAATGTGTTCCTGCGTCGCATGCGCTGGGCATTGTTGGTGGCTACCCTGCTGGCGATGCTGTTTGTGCTGCTGGATGCGATCAATATGCCAGACCCCTTGCGAGGTCAGGTGCTGACCCTGCGCCTGGGGGTTATTCAGCCGCTGCTGTTGTTGGCCTGGGTGGCGACCTATCAACGGAGTCTGCGCGATCACTTGCAGTGGGTGGGTGGCCTCGTGGCGTTGCTCTCCGGGCTCGCAGTGGCGGGCATTATCGGCTTGGCCCGTTATCACAGCTTTGCCCTACCTTATGAGGGCATCATTCTGGTCACGGTGTTCTTCTATTTTCTGACCGGGCTGCGTTTTACCACCGCAGTATTGTGCGGCTGGTTAACGTTGCTGGCGTACCTGGCGGTAGAGTTGAGCGTGGGCTTGGCGGGTGAGCTGCTGCTGAGCAATGTGTTGTTTTTGACCCTGGCCAATATCATCGGCTCGGTAGGCTGCTACTCACTGGAATACGCCACCCGGCAGAACTTCCTGGCCCATGGCTTGCTGCAGGACCTGGCCGAGAAGGATTTCCTCACCGGGCTGCTCAACCGCCGCGCCTTTACCGAACGTGCAGAACTCAGCTGGCGGCAAGCGCAGCGTGAAAAGCAGGCGCTGGGCGTGGTGATGATGGATGTCGATTTCTTCAAGCGCTACAACGACCACTACGGCCATGCCGCGGGTGACGAGGCCTTGCGCCAGGTCTCTCGGGTAATTGGTGAGCATGCCCGACGGCCGCTCGACTGCGCCGCGCGTTATGGCGGTGAGGAGTTTGTCGGGATTTGGTATGGCCTGACGGAGGAGCAGCTGCTGACGATTATGGAAAATATCCGAGCCGGTATCGAGGCCCTGGCATTGAGTCATGTCGGCTCGGATGCGGCTAACGTCGTCACCCTCAGTCTCGGCATGGCCTATGTGACTCCGCAGACCCACCAGAGTCTGGAGGATGCCTTGCGTTTGGCAGATGTCGCGCTCTACCTGGCTAAGGAGCAAGGGCGTAACCGCGTAGTGGCCAAGAAACAAGCGAGCTAGCTCAACTGAACGCAAGGACGGCTTCAATGATTCATGCGCAGACGGTATTCTCGCGCCTATGAAAACTTCACTCCCCCTCTGCATCATCGCCGCCCTCGCGGAAAATCGCGTGATTGGTCGCAATAACCAACTGCCTTGGCACCTGCCGGCGGATCTCAAGCACTTCAAGGCGCTGACGTTGGGTAAGCCGATCATCATGGGTCGCAAGACCTGGGACTCCCTCGGTCGCCCTTTGCCGGGCCGGCTTAATCTGGTGGTCAGCCGCCAGCCGGATCTGCAGTTGGAGGGTGCTGAAGTGTTCACCAGTCTGGAGGCCGCCCTTGAGCGTGCTGAAGCCTGGGCCCGTGAAGAAGATGCCGAGGAGTTGATGCTGATTGGCGGTGCCCAGCTGTACGCGCTGGGTCTGGCTCAGGCCCAGCGTCTGTACCTGACGCGCGTCGCTATCAGCCCTCAGGGTGACGCTCATTTCCCCGCGTTTGCCGAAGCCGAGTGGCATCAGTCTTCCGCCATT
The DNA here is from genome assembly GCF_004920405.1 of Pseudomonas leptonychotis. Taxonomy (NCBI): domain Bacteria; kingdom Pseudomonadati; phylum Pseudomonadota; class Gammaproteobacteria; order Pseudomonadales; family Pseudomonadaceae; genus Pseudomonas; species Pseudomonas leptonychotis. The sequence continues at coordinate 1,265,036 of NZ_RFLV01000001.1, read as the reverse complement.
GAACATCCGGAAAGCCTTGAAACTCCCGGCTATGTGTTCGAAGTGTGGGATCGCAAATAGCCCGTCCGGGTTGAATTTTCTGTGCTGCATTGATCTGCGCCAGGGTGAACGTCGGTATGGCGTACCACCCAGCAGGTCGTTGCTGCGTCGCGTTAAAAGCGTCCCGGCGTTGTCTTGCTGGCCGCTACGCTGTTTATTGCCGCTTGCCCTCTACAGGTGTTTCCCATGCATGACGCTGATGCCGATCAGGCCGAGCCGGACCGTATTGCCGCGATCTTTATTCGTCACCCTCTTTGGGAAGACGGCCTGGCCCTGGTGCTGGGAACTGCCATGGTGGCCTTGGGAATTACCCTCTACAGCCAGGCGGGGTTGTTGACCGGTGGCACCGTTGGTTTGGCTTTTTTAATGAAGTACTTGCTTGGCTGGCCGTTCGGCCTGGTGTTCTTTCTGATTAACCTGCCGTTCTATGTGCTGGCCATTTGGCGCATGGGTTGGCCGTTTACCCTGCGCACGTTTTGCGCGGTGGGCATGGTTTCTTTATTGGCGGAGCTGACCCCGCACTGGATTGGCTTTACCCACCTGAACGTGGTCTATGCCGCGCTGTTTGGTGGTTTTGCCATGGGCTTGGGCTTGCTGATGCTGTTTCGTCACCGCGCCAGCCTAGGCGGGGTGAACATTCTCGCGCTGTACCTGCAGGAACGTTTCGGCCTGCGCGCGGGCAAGGTGCAGATGGGTATCGATGTGCTGATCGTGCTGGGCGCGGTACTGGTCGTGCCGCTGGATAAAGTGGCGTTGTCGATTCTCGGCGCGCTGGCGCTGAATATGGTGCTGGCAATCAATCACCGCGCTGGGCGCTATATGGGCGTGAGTTAACGGCCGTCGACTCCTGAAAGCAAAAAAGCCCGGCACTCAGTGCCGGGCTTTCGTGTGTACTGATGCGTGTTACGGCATCAGTTTGTCCAGCATGGCCTTGTCGCGTACCGCGCCTTTGTCGGCGCTGGTGGCGAGCAGGGCGTAGGCCTTGAGTGCGGTGGTCACTTTACGTGGACGCACTTCAACCGGCTTCCAACCCTTTTTGTCCTGCTCGTGACGGCGATGGGCGATTTCTTCATCGCTGACCAGCAGGTTGATGGTGCGGTTAGGAATGTCGATCAGCACCTTGTCGCCATCTTTAACCAAGCCGATGGCGCCGCCAGCAGCGGCTTCTGGCGAAGCGTGACCGATGGACAGGCCTGAGGTACCGCCGGAGAAGCGGCCGTCGGTAAGCAGGGCGCAGGCTTTGCCCAGGCCTTTGGATTTCAGGTACGAAGTCGGGTAGAGCATTTCCTGCATGCCCGGGCCGCCTTTCGGGCCTTCGTAACGGATGATGACGATGTCACCTTCCTTCACTTCGTCGGCGAGGATGCCGCGCACGGCGCTGTCCTGGCTTTCGAATATTTTCGCGTTGCCTTCGAAGACGTGGATCGACTCGTCAACGCCGGCGGTTTTCACCACGCAGCCGTCGAGGGCGATGTTGCCGTAGAGCACGGCCAAGCCGCCTTCTTGCGAATAAGCGTGCTCGACACTGCGGATACAACCGTTTTCGCGGTCGTCGTCGACTGTGTCCCAGCGCGTGCTTTGGCTGAACGCGGTTTGAGTTGGGATGCCGGCCGGGCCTGCGCGGAAGAAGGTGTGCACGGCTTCATCGTCGGTCTGGGTGATGTCCCACTTGGCGATGGCTTCGGCCATGGATTTGCTGTGCACAGTCGGCAGGTCGGTGTGCAGCAGGCCGCCACGGGCCAGCGAACCGAGAATGCTGAAGATACCGCCGGCGCGGTGCACGTCTTCCATGTGGTACTTCTGGATGTTCGGTGCGACTTTGCACAATTGCGGCACTTTGCGCGACAGGCGGTCGATGTCGCGTAGGTCGAAATCGATTTCGCCTTCCTGGGCGGCGGCCAGCAGATGCAGGATGGTATTGGTCGAACCGCCCATGGCGATGTCCAAGGTCATGGCGTTTTCGAACGCCTTGAAGTTGGCGATATTGCGCGGCAGTACCGAGTCATCGTTGTCGCCGTAGTAGCGTTTGCACAGCTCGACGGCAGTGCGCCCGGCTTGCAGGAACAGCTGCTCGCGGTCGCTGTGGGTGGCCAGGGTCGAACCATTGCCGGGCAAGGCCAGGCCGAGGGCTTCCATCAGGCAGTTCATCGAGTTAGCGGTGAACATGCCGGAGCAGCTGCCGCAAGTCGGGCAGGCGCTGCGCTCGTATTCGGCTACCGTCTCATCGCTGGCGCTGTCATCGGCAGCAATCACCATGGCGTCGACCAAATCGAGGCCGTGGCTGGCCAGCTTGGTTTTACCGGCTTCCATCGGCCCGCCGGAGACGAAGATCACCGGGATGTTCAGGCGCAAGGAGGCCAGCAGCATACCGGGGGTGATCTTGTCGCAGTTACTGATGCAGACGATGGCGTCGGCACAGTGGGCGTTAACCATGTACTCCACGGAGTCGGCGATGATCTCGCGGCTCGGCAGCGAATAGAGCATGCCGTCGTGGCCCATGGCGATGCCGTCATCGACCGCAATAGTGTTGAATTCTTTCGCCACGCCGCCGTGCTTTTCGATCTCGCGGGCGACCAGCTGGCCCATGTCTTTCAGGTGCACGTGACCGGGCACGAACTGGGTGAAGGAGTTGGCGATGGCGATGATCGGCTTCTTGAAGTCTTCATCCTTCATCCCGGTGGCACGCCACAGGGCACGGGCGCCGGCCATGTTACGGCCGTGGGTGGAGGTCTTCGAGCGGTAATCAGGCATGGCGATAAATCCTGCAAAGGCTAATCAGGTCACGCGTTCACAGGCACTGGCGCTGTGCGGGCAACGGGCTGTTGGTACGTATGGTGAGCCGGGATCAGGCCGAAGGCAAATGCAAGTGTGCATTTACTGGGCTGTGGGGTGCTGCTGACGCAGGGTGGGCGCCAGCGTGGCCGGGCTACAAGTCTGCCTAGATGTGGCAGGAGAGTGGCGATTCTAATCCCCGGCGGCTTGTGGCGAAAGCCGCCGGCTGCTTATTCACGCACGTCGATTTATTCGATCGTTTCGATGCCGCGCATGCGGGTGGCGCGTCGGCGCAGCAGCTCGATGGTGATCAGCAGCGCAATCGACATCAGAATCAGCAGGGTGGCGATGGCCAGAATGCTCGGACTGATCTGCTCGCGCAGGCCCGAGAACATCTGCCGCGGGATGGTGCGTTGCTGTGGGCCGGCCATAAACAGAATCACCACCACCTCGTCGAACGAGGTGATAAAGGCGAACAGTGCCCCAGAAATCACCCCCGGACGGATCAGCGGCATGATGATGTCAAAGAACACCCGCAATGGCGTGGCACCCAGGTTCAGCGCGGCGCGGGCCAGGCTGTAATCGAAACCGGTGAGGGTGGCGGTCACTGTGATGATGACGAAGGGGGTGCCAAGGGCCGCGTGAGCAATGATCACGCCGAGGTAATTGCCAGCTAAGCCGAGGTCGGAATAGAAGAAGAACATGCCGGCGGCGGTGATGATCAGCGGCACGATCATCGGTGACAGCAACAGTGCGGTGATCAGTCGCCTTGCCGGCATATCGTCGCGGGCCAAACCAACAGCTGCGCAGGTACCGAGTACGGTGGCCAGCAGGGTGGCGAAAAAGCCGATCAAGAAGCTATTTTTTATCGCCAGCAGCCACTTGTCGTCGGTGAAGATGGCGGTATACCAGCGCAGCGAATAAGCCTCGGGCTGAAAGGTGAGCATGCCTTCGGTAAAGCTGAAGAACGGCTCGACGTTGAACGACAGCGGGATGATCACCAGGATCGGCATGATCAAAAACAGCAGCACCAGCCAGGAGCTGGTTTTTAACAGCCAGCTACCCAGGTGGTGCCAGAAGCCATAGTAGGCGGGAATCTTGGACATATCAGCTCATCCCAGTTTGATATTGCTGGCGCCGACAAAGCGGTCGTACAGCCAGTACAGCAGCAGGATCAGCGCGAGCAGCAAGGAGCCAAGCGCGGCGGCTAGTTCCCAGTTGTTCGAACGCTGCATATGGAAGGCGATGATGTTGCTGATCATCTGCCCATCGGTGCCGCCGACTAACGCCGGGGTGATGTAGTAGCCCACAGAGATAATGAACACCAGCAGGGCGCCCGCACTCAGGCCCGGTAGGGTCATCGGGAAATAAATGCGGGCGAACGCTGGAATCGGCCGAGCGCCCAGCGACAAAGCGGCGCGCAGGTAGCTGGGGTCGATGCCACGCATCACGCTGTACAGCGGCAAAATCATGAACGGCAGCAGGATATGCGTCATCGCCACCACCGTGGCGAACGAGGTGTAGAGCATCTCGATAGGCTGATCGACAATACCCACACTCAGTAGAAACGAGTTGATCACGCCGTTGGTCTGCAATAACGCGATCCAGGCCGTGGTGCGTACCAGCAGTGATGTCCAGAACGGCAGCAGCACCAGCACCAGCATCAAATTGGCGCGATTTTCCGGCAGGTTGGCCAGGTAGTACGCCAGTGGATAGCCAAGTAGAGCGCAGAACAGCGTGATCACCAGCGCCATGCTCAGGGTCTTGGTGTAGAGCTGGACATAAATCTGCGTGTCCTCACGCACCTGAATGCCTTGCTCTGGGTCTAGTTCAAGGTCGAGCGCGGTCAGGTAGTAGTCATAGGTGTAAAGCTTGCCCGCGCGCTGGATGGCATACCAGATGGCCGGGTCGCTCCACTTGCGATGCGCTTTGAGCAGGGTCTCAGCGCCTTGTTGCGTGAGTTGCTCGGCATTCAGGCGTGAGATTTTTCGGGCGGTGGATTTGACCACGCTGGACATGCCAGCCGTGGCACGGTTGATCTCTTCGGCTAGCTTGCCGGACTGGCGTTGTTTGGCCAGGTCGTGCAGCTCCTGGGTAAATACGCTCAACGTTTGCTGATCGGGAACCGTTTTGCCGTCCCAGCGTTGTAGCTCGCTTAGGGTCAGCGGAATTAGGGTGGCCACCGTCGGGTGATGGACACTGCGCCAGAGCATGCTGGCGATGGGGGCAACGAAGCTCAGCATGATGAATATCAGCAACGGCAGCACAAACATAAACGCGGTCAGGCGTTTCTTGCGTCGCCCACTGGCGGCTTGACTGGCTTCGATGCTGGTGAGAGAGGACAAGACATGACTCCGTGTAGGGTGGGTTAGCCGCGCAGCGGCGTAACCCACCATCAAGACCACAGGTAACAGCGGTTGGTGTGGTGGGTTACGCCTTCGGCTAACCCACCCTACGTAGTTACTTCAGCAGCCACTCGTTGAATTTTTCTCCGAGGGATTCACCGTAGTCAGCCCAGAAGTCCGAACCGGCCTGGATGCCTTTGCTCAGGTGAGCGGTAGGCAGGTGTGGTGCGGCGCTTTTATCGGCCAACGGCATGGACGACTTGCGAGTCGGGCCGTAGGCCACGTCCGGCATGCCGGCCAGCGGCTTGGAGCCGGTGGCGTAGGCGATGAACTTCATAGCCAGGTCTTTCTTCTTCGAGCCTTTGACGATGGCCCAGGCATCGAGGTCGTAGACGTGACCGTCCCAGACGATGACAAAAGGCTTCTTCTCTTGGCGGATGGCGTCATAGAAACGGCCGTTAGCCGATTGCACCAGTACCGCACCGCCGTCGTTCAGCAGTTGCGGCGCCTGGGACCAGGAATCAAACCAGACGATGTCCTGCTTGATGGTGTCCAGTTTGGCAAACGCACGGGCTTGACCTTCTGGAGTGGCCAGTACTTCATAAACGTCAGCCGGTTTTACGCCATCAGCCAGCAGCGCCCATTCCATGTTGACCTGAGGGCGTTTGCGGAGAGCGCGCTTGCCGGCAATTTTCTGGGTATCGAAGAAATCAGTGATGCTGGCGGCCTTGGTGTCGCCGATGGTTTTCTCGTTATAGGCGAAAACCACCGACCAAACGATATTGCCAACCGCGCAGTCGCTGGACAGGGCTTCGGGGATAAAGTCTTTGTCGGCGGCTACGCCGTCGATGCCGGCGGGCAGAACGCTGTGATCCAGGGTTTCTAGCAGCCCTTCGGAGCAGGCGCGTTCAAGGTCGATTACTTCGAAGTCGACCACGTCCCACTGGATGTTGCCGGACTCGACCTGGGCTTTGATCTCGGCCACACCGCCGGTGTAGTCCTCGAACAGTACCTTGTTGCCGGTGTCTTTCTGGAAAGGGTCAATCACGTGCTTTTGCTGGGCTGCGCCATAGGCACCACCCCATGACACTACCGTGAGAGTTTCCTCGGCGCTGGCGGCAAAACTTGCCGTGCCTAGCGCGGCAGCTAAAGCGAATGTGGAAAAGCGGGTGGTCAGTGTTCTAGCCATGCTGTGCTCCATTGCTTTTTAGTCTTAGGGTTATTAGAGCGCCTGGGGAACATCCGGTCGGTCCAAGGCCTGGCTGTCTTGCGGTAGCCAGGCTAGGGCGACTTCATCCTTGGCGCTGAGTTGCGGTGCAGAACTGTCATTCATGTTTTTCACCACCAGTTCGGTACCGTCAGCGGTTTCGAAGTGGTAGCGAATGTATTCGCCGACGTAATGCCGGGTGACGAAGCGCGCCATGACCTGATTGCCGGTGCTGCCAAGGCGCTCGGTAAAGCTGAGTTTTTCCGGGCGAATTGACACGGTGGTCGGCAGGCCGACTTGTGTGCAGTTGGCTTTTTGCGCGTTGATTAAGCTGCCATCTTCTAGGCGCACCTCGACGGTGTCCTCGCCGACGCTTTCGATCACACCCTTGAGTTTGTTGCTCTCGCCAATAAAGTCGGCGACGAACAGGTTAGCCGGGCGCTCGTAGAGCACATTGGGCGGCGCGCACTGCTGAACGATGCCGCTTTCGAATACGGCAATCCGATCACTCATGGTCAGGGCTTCAGTTTGATCGTGAGTCACGTAGATCACGGTGAAGCCGAGCTGCTCATGCAGGCGCTTGATCTCGAACTGCATCTGTTCGCGCAGTTTCTTATCGAGCGCACCGAGGGGTTCGTCCATCAGCACGATATCGGGGGCAAAGATCAGCGCGCGAGCCAGGGCCACACGTTGGCGCTGGCCGCCCGAGAGTTGCCCGGGGAAACGGTTGCCGAAATCCAGCAACTCAACCAGCGACAGGTACTCATCGACCTTGGCGTTGATCACGTCTTTGGGCTGCTTGCGGATTTTCAACGGGTAAGCCAGGTTCTCGCGCAGGGTCATATGCGGGAACAGCGCGTACTGCTGGAACACCATGCCGATATTGCGCTCGTAGGGCGCGATGCTGGTGACCGAGCGGCCGTTGATCAGGATTTCGCCGCTGGTTACATCCTCAAATCCGGCGAGCATCATCAGGCAGGTGGTTTTACCGGAGCCGGAAGGACCAAGCAGGGTTATGAACTCGCCCTTGGCCACATCCAGGTTGAAGTCTTTGACCACCAGGTTCTTGTGATCGTAGGTTTTCTTGACGTTAGTGAATTGCAGGAACGGTGTGTCCCCAGCCAGGTCAGCCATACCCCTCCCCAAATGTGCTCTGAACAGACAGCCGCTTGTGGCCGCTATCTGAATGCTTGAATTCGCCGGCCCGCTTTTATGATTCGACGGGTACTTGTTTGAATGTTCAAGTTACGCAAGCACTGTGCCAGTACGCCGTCAGAGCAGCGCGAGCGCGGCGGTGCTGGGGTCTAAGCCTAGCCCAGGCGTGGGGTTGCGCCAGGCGAGTGTGGGGAGTGGTAACAACGCGGGAGAGAAAGAAGCACCTGCCGAGACGCACTCGACAGGTGCGTGGTGCTCAACTGTTGGGCAGTAAGCGCACGGTCAGGCTCTTGATATAGCGGGTTTCAGCAATGGCTGGGTGCACTGGGTGATCCGGGCCCTGGCTGCCGCGTTCAAGCAATTGCATATTGCGGTCTAGGTGGCGTGCGCTGGTCAGCAGGATGTTCTGCAGGTTGTCCTCTTCCAAGTGCATGGAGCAGCTGGCGCTGATCAGGATGCCGTCCTTGTTGAGCAGGCGCATGGCCTGTTCGTTGAGGCGACGGTACGCACCTTCACCGTTTTTCTGGTCTTTTTTGCGCTTAATAAACGCCGGCGGGTCGGCGACGATTACGTCGAAGCGCTCTTCCGAGGCTTTCAGCTGCTTGAGGGCTTCGAACACATCACCTTCAACACAAGCGACTTTATCGGTCAGGCCGTTCAACGCGGCGTTGCGCTCAACCCCATCGAGAGCGAAGCTTGAGGCGTCCACACACATCACGTCGCTGGCACCGAACGCTGCGGCTTGCACGCCCCAACCGCCGATATAGCTGAACAGGTCGAGTACGCGTTTGCCTTTGACGTAAGGGGCTATACGCGCACGGTTCATGCGGTGGTCGTAGAACCAGCCGGTCTTTTGCCCTTCGATGACCGGAGCCTCGAACTTCACGCCGTTTTCTTCCAGGGCGACCCATTCCGGCACTACACCGAAAGGGGTTTCGACATAGCGTGGTAAACCTTCGGCGTCACGCGCGGCGGAATCATTCTTGAGCAGGATGCCGCTGGGCTTGCACACCTGAATCAGCGCAGCGAGTACGTCTTCTTTGTGCTGTTCCATGGTGGCGGAAGCCAGCTGGACCACGAGGATGTCGAAGAAACGGTCGACCACCAGCCCCGGCAGCAGGTCGGAGTCGCCGAATACCAAGCGGTAGCAGGGTTTATCGAACAGGCGCTCACGCAGCGACAGAGCCACATTGATGCGGTGCACCAGCAAGGATTTGTCCAGTACGTGTTTGACATCACGCGACAGCAGGCGTGCACAGATCAGGTTGTTCGGGCTCATCGCCACGACGCCCAACGGCTTGCCGCCCGCCGCTTCGAGAATCGCTTGGTCTCCGGCGGCGAAACCACCGAGCGGGGTGGCGGCAACGTCGATTTCGTTGCTGTAAACCCACAGGTGGCCGGCGCGCAGGCGTCGATCGGCGTTGGCTTTAAGGCGCAAGCTAGGCAAGGACATCGTGGGTACTCCGCAGAAAAGAGCGGAATTATAGCCCAGGCGACGCAGCCTTCGCTGGGGCGCCTGGGCGGCAGCGGTTAAGCAGCGAGCAACTCGATCAACTGACGATTAAATGCGGGCAGATCATCCGGTTTACGGCTGCTGATTAAGTTGCCATCTTTGACCACCGCCTTATCGATCCAATGCCCGCCGGCATTGCTAATGTCATCTTTCAGCGAGTTCCAGCTGGTCAAAGTTCGACCTTTGACGAGGCCAGCGGATACCAGCAGCCAGGCGCCGTGGCAAATAACCGCAATGGGTTTCTCCTGCGCGGCAGCCTGTTTAACCAGTTCTTGAGCCCGCGGGATGCTGCGGATCTGATCAGCGTTCATGACCCCGCCGGGCAGTATCACTGCGTCGTAATCATTGATTCTGGCGACCTCGAAAGTCTTGCTGACTTTAAACGCGTCAGCGGGTTTGTCGTGGTGCCAGCCGCGCACGGTATCAATGGTGTCGGACAGAATATCGACAGTTGCCCCGAGCTTTTCCAGTGCTTCTTTAGGGCCGGTCAGCTCAACTTGTTCGAATCCGTCGGTTACTAGCAGTGCGATGTGTTTACCTTTGAGGGAGGGCGTCATGTCGTTCTCCTTGTTCGTGGGTGTTCAGATTCGAAGGCGCAGCCACTACAAAAGTTCACCGAAACTAAAGTTGCGGGACGGTCGGCGACCGTTAGACTGTTGAGCACCTCCACGTATGAATTCAGGTCATGGCTCAAGAACTCTCTGCCGAATATATCCAGCAAGTGCTGCAGGGCATCAGTGTGCCGCCGCAGCCGCAGATCATGGTGGATTTGCAGATGGAGCAGGTCATGCCCAACCCGGACCTGCGCGCCATCGCCAAGCTGATCAGCCAAGACCCCGGCCTATCCGGGACGCTGTTGAAGGTGGTGAACTCGCCGTTTTTTGGCCTGGCTAACCGCATTGCTTCGATTCAGCAGGCGGTCAACCTGCTGGGCTGCAATACGGTGATCAACCTGATCAATGCGCAGTCGATTCGTGGTGAATTGACGGATGAGGCGATTGTCACCCTCAACCGTTTTTGGGACACCGCTCAGGACGTGGCCATGACCTGCCTGACCCTGGCCAAACGCATCGGTTATCACTCGCCGGATGAGGCGTACACCCTTGGGTTGTTTCACAACTGTGGCATCCCGCTGATGATCAAGCGCTTCCCCAATTATATGGTGGTGCTGGAAGAGGCCTACGCCAATGCCACCGACGAGCGCCGTGTGGTGGACACTGAGAATCGCTTACTCAATACCAACCATGCGGTAGTCGGTTATTTCACCGCCAAGTCGTGGAATCTGCCGTTGCACCTGTGTGAAGCGATTGCCAGCCACCACAATGCGTTGGCGATTTTCACCGAAGATTCCAGTCGTGACGCGCAGCTGAAAACCCTGTTGGCGATTCTGAAAATGGCTGAACACATCTGTGCCAGTCATCAGGTGCTGGGCAATCAGCCGGATGACCATGAGTGGCAGAGTATTGAGCGGTTGGTTCTGGAGTATGTCGGCTTGTCTGAGTACGACTTCGAGAACCTGCGCGAGAGCATTCGCGATATGGGCGCGTAATCACGCATATCGTCGCTCTTGGGCATTCCTGCTAAGGTGAGTGCCCGTCCGATTCCTGCCTGATTTGCTGCTATGCCCGAACTCCCTGAAGTAGAAACCACCCGCCGTGGCATCGCGCCGTACCTTGAAGGCCAGCGCGTCAGTCGCGTGATCGTCCGTGAGCGGCGTTTGCGTTGGCCGATCCCGGAAGACTTGGATATTCAGTTGTCCGGGCAGCGGATCGAATGCGTTGAGCGGCGCGCCAAGTACCTGCTGATCAAGGCTGAAACCGGCAGCTTGATCAGCCATCTGGGCATGTCCGGCAGCTTGCGTCTGGTCGAGGCGGGCTTGCCCGCTGCCAAGCATGAGCATGTGGATATCGTGTTGGAGTCTGGCCTGGCCCTGCGTTACACCGACCCGCGCCGCTTCGGCGCGCTGCTCTGGAGCGCGGAACCCCTGAACCACGTGCTACTCAGCAAGCTGGGGCCGGAGCCTTTGACCGATTTGTTCGATGGCGAGCGTTTATTTCAACAGTCCCGTGGCCGGGTGATGGCGGTTAAACCGTTCATCATGGATAACGCCGTCGTGGTCGGGGTTGGCAATATCTATGCGACGGAGGCGCTGTTTGCCGCCGGCATTGATCCGCGTCGCGAGGCCGGTTCGTTGTCGCGGGCGCGCTATCTAAAGCTGGCGAGCGAGATCAAACGCATTCTTGCCCACGCCATTGAGCGGGGCGGTACCACGTTGCGCGACTTCGTCGGCGGCGACGGCCAGCCCGGATATTTTCAGCAAGAGCTGTTCGTTTACGGACGCGGCGGCGAGTTTTGTAAGCTCTGCGGCAGCACGTTGCGTGAGGTCAAGCTGGGCCAGCGCGCCAGCGTTTATTGCCCGCGCTGCCAGCGTTAGGTCGCGATGACTGAGTTAATGGCTGGAGCCTGCTACCAGCAAGGTATGCACAACAATAAGAAAGGCCGAGGTATTGATGTCCGGTAACTATCTGCCCCGTAACCCGCTGGCTGAATGGGTGGGGCGCGTGGCGCTGAAACTGATGGGTTGGCGCATTGAGGGTGAGCTGCCGAAGCTCGACAAATTTGTCGTGATTGGTGCGCATCACACCTCTAATTGGGACTTTGTGATCTTTATTGCACTGAAGTTCGTTCTGCGCCTGAATGCCCGCTGGTTTGGTAAGCACACCATCTTTAACTGGCCCTTTGGCGGGCTGATGCGCGCCTGGGGCGGTATCCCGATTCATCGTGAGCGTCAGGGCAATACCGTGGAGCAGGCGGTGCGCGCTTTTAGCGAGCATGAGCAGTTCATGCTGATTCTCTCGCCGGAGGGCACGCGCAAGAAGGTCGAGCGCTGGAAAATGGGCTTCTATCACATCGCTCTTGGGGCGGGTGTGCCGATCGTTCTGGGTGCGTTGGATTACCCGAAAAAACGGCTATTGATCGGGCCGACATTTATGCCGACGGGAGATGAAGTGGCTGACCTCAAGGCGATTCTGGCGTTTTTCCGGCCCTATATCCCGAAAAAACCTGAATATGCCTTTCGTGGCGATTGACGGCCGTCACGCTGACAATTATCAATGCGCTGTTATAGTTAGTCTTACTGCCTCCTAATAGCTGAAGGATCGCCCCATGAAACTGTTCCGCTCGACCGCTGCTGCACTGGCGCTGACCACTGGCCTGCTGGCGCTGCCAGCCCTTGCTGACGTGGCGCAGCAGAACACCAGCGGCGACCCGCTTTATACGGCGAATGCACCTAAGGCATTTTCGATGATTGGTGATCTGCTCATCGCGCGCCCACTGTTGATCGGCGCAACCGCCATCGGTGCAGTGGCATTCGTGGTGAGTCTGCCGTTCACCGCAGCAGGTGGGAATATTGGCGAGGCTGGCCGTGCATTGGTCGTTGAGCCCGGCAAAGAGGCCTTTGTACGCTGCCTAGGCTGCACGACCAGCGGTTATAAGCAGAACTAATAGCTTTCTGCTTCCGGGCTGCCGCGATTTTGGCTGGGCAGCCCTGTGGGGTTCTGCGCTCTGATGAACCCTGTAATACGAGTTATCGCGTTATGACAGGCGTGACCACCGCAGTGCCTATGCCGCGTGGGTCGCTTGCTGCTTCGACCTTCCCATCTTGCTTGTTCCAGAGCAGCACCTGCTGATTGCCGTACTGCCTGCCTGTCGACTTCAATTGATGCCCTAATGCTTCTAGTGCGGAGATTTCTGCAGCGCTGAAGGTCTGCGGTTCATGCTCGATCTGGTCTGGGCGAAATTGGTGGTGATAGCGCCCGACACTGGGCCAGCGCTCAATCGGCTGTTGATCCAGATACTGCAGCATCGCCAGCAGGACCATGCTGGGTATACGGCTGCCGCCTGGGGTGCCAAAACTGGCGAAGTCCTCGGCACTTTCAATAAAGCTTGGGCTCATGCTCGACAGCGGCCGTTTGCCGGCGGCAACGCTATTAGCCTGGCTACCACTTAGGCCGTAGGCATTGGCGCCTTGTATGTCGGCTGCAAAGTCATCCATCTCATTATTGAGCAGCACCCCGGTACCGGGCACGGTAAAGGCTGCACCGAACGGCAGATTGACCGACAGTGTTGCGGCGACCGCGTTACCTTCTGCGTCGAGTACTGAGAAATGGGTGGTGTGATCCCCCTCTTTCCAGGCCGCTGCAGGTGGCAAGCTGTCACTCGACGTGGCGTGTTGCGGGTCAATGCTGCTGGCCAGCTGTTTTAGATAATCAGGGGCAAGCAGTCGCTGGGTGGGGTTAGCGACAAAGTCGGGGTCGCCCAGCAGGCCGCGATCACGGTAAGCACGCCGCAGGGTTTCGACCACCAAATGGGTGCGCTGTACGGCGTTAGCCTCTTGCCAGGGCAGTGCTTGCAGCATCAGCAGGCTTTGCCCCAGTGCCAGGCCACCGGCTGAAGGCGGTGGCGCGCTGATCAGCTCGCGACCCTGGTTAAGCTGAACGCGCAGCGGCTGGCGCTCGACGATGCGGTAGTCGGCCAGATCCTTGAGTGACCAGATGCCGCCGGCTGCTTGCACCGCGCTGACCAACTTGTTGGCCACTGCTCCGGTGTAGAAGCCTCGGTGGCCTTGCGCGCCGAGTTGTTCGAGCGTGTGGGCCAACTCTGGCTGGCGCAACAGTCCAAATGCTTCGGGAACTTCACCTTTGTCGAGGAACAGTCGCGCGGTCTCCGCGTCCTGGCGCATGGCTTCGAGGCGCCAACCGGCGCGTTCACGGTAAACCCGGTCGATACTGACGCCGCTGCGCGCCAAGCGTATTGCCGGTGCCAGCGAGTCGCGTAGGGGCAAGCGACCGAAGCGTTCGGCCAGCTCTACCAGCGCGGCGGGCAAGCCGGGGATCGCTGCGGCCAGCGCGCCATTCAGTGAAAGATCTTTACGAACCTCGCCATCGACTTTGTACAGGTCGGCGTGAGCGGCCAGTGGCGCACGCTCGCGTGCATCGAGAAAGCGGTAGCTGGGTGAGTCGCCTGCTTCGCGCAGAAGGAAAAAACCACCACCGCCGAGGCCTGAACCATAAGGCTCAACGACGGCCAGTGCCGCGCTGATGGCAATCGCCGCGTCGAAGGCGTTGCCACCCAGAGCCAGAGTTTCCTGGCCTGCAACCGTGGCCGCTGGATGCGCTGTGGCAATAGCAATGCGCTGAGGCTGTGCCGCCGCCTGCAGCTCAATGGCACAGAGTAGGGCAAGCGCACCGGCAAGGGCGCGCCAGAAGGAAAAGCCGCGGTTCAGACGGCCGGCGCTCATGCTTTACCGGTAATGATCAGGTACTTCTGCATCAGGTCATCCTTGCTTTCGACATTGTTCTCATCGAGCGGGATGCAATCAACCGGGCAGACCTGCTGGCATTGCGGTTCGTCATAGTGGCCGACGCATTCGGTGCACAGGTTGGGGTCGATCTCGTAGATTTCTTCGCCTTGGGAGATGGCGGCGTTGGGGCATTCAGGCTCGCAGACGTCGCAGTTGATGCAATCGTCGGTGATGATCAGGGACATGAAATAACCACTCCTGCTGCAACACGGGATTGCAGCCTTGAAAAGCGCATAGAGGCGATGCAACAAATTGTGCCGCATCAGGGCCGCGCATGCACGCGGCCCGGCACGAATGACTCAGCGCTTGAAGCGTTCGGTCAGCGCGGCGGCCACGGCCGGGTGCACGAAGTTGGAAATATCACCGTCTAGCGCCGCTATTTCGCGTACCAGAGTCGAGGAGATAAAGGAATATTTTTCCGACGGGGTGAGGAACAGGCTTTCCACGTTCGGCGCCAATTGACGGTTCATATTGGCCAATTGGAACTCGTACTCGAAGTCGGACACCGCCCGCAGGCCGCGCAGAAATACGTTCGCACCTTGCTCCTTGGCAAAGTGTGCAAGCAGCGTGGAGAAGCCCACGACTTCAACGTTTGGCAGGTGTTGAGTGACTTCTTTAGCCAATGCCACACGTTGTTCCAGGCTGAATAACGGGTTTTTCTTTGGACTGGCGGCGACTGCGATGATCACGCTGTCGAACAACCGTGCGGCACGCTCGACCAGGTCGCCGTGCCCCTTGGTGATGGGGTCGAAGGTGCCTGGGTATAACACTCGATTCATCGTGACGTCCTGGCGGGTCCGTTGGGGAGTCGGATGGTAGCGCAGCAAGGCACTGCGGCCAAGTCGGTGCGTTTGGCCTCAGGTTCTGTTGCGGGCCAGAAAAACCAGCAAGGCAGCGATCACCAGGCAGGCCAGCGCCACCCAGTCGGCGATTACAACCCGGCGTAGCGCCTCGTTGTAGCCGGGAGTACTCCAGGCCAAGTAAAGAAAGCTCAGCACGCTAAGCAGTCCGCCGATCAGGGCGATGGGCTGCAGTGCCGGGCGGAACGCAGCGTAGACCAGCAAGGCGCCGAGCAGGCCAAACAGCACGGCGCGACTGCGCATCAGTAAAAGCAGGTTGGGCTCCTGGAAGGTCAGGCCGTAGAGTTGCGCCAGGCGTTCAGCTCCTAAGACGCCGCTGAGCGGCAGCAAGTGAATGATGCCGGCGATGATCAGCAGCACGGAAACCACTTTCTGCAGCATGGACAGGCTCCTGGGTGGTCTAGGCGTGCAGCCGCTCAGCCAATTGGCTGGCCAGCTTGGCCGTCAGGCCATAGATCGACAGCTGCGGGTTGGCGCCGATACTGGTGGGGAACAGCGAGCCGTCATGAATCGACAGGTTTGCCAACTGATGGTGGCGGCCAAGACTGTCGGTCACGGCCAGTTGCGGGTCTTCACCCATGGCGCAACCGCCCATCACGTGGGCGCTGCCCAGGCGGGTGCGGTACAGCTCCAGGCTCAGGTTGTCGATCAGGCGCTTGGCTTCACTCAGCGTCTTCACGTAGCCGGCGTCGGTGTGCAAGGGCAGTACGGCCTTGGCACCGGCGGCGAATTGAACCTCTGCCATGGTATGAAAGGCGCGGCGTACGCCGTCCCAGGTGTAGTCGGTCATCTGGTAATCAAGGACCGGGCTGCCATCGCCGCGCAGCTCGACTTTGCCTTCGGCGCTGTCCGGGTGGAAACCGTCGCGCAGCAGCGCCAGCATGACGTTGGTGTTGGGCAGTTGCTCCATGCGCATGGCGTTATCGATGCCGAAGCGGCCGAGCAGGGTGGCGGTCAGCGCCGGTTGTAGAGGGGGTACTTCCAGCTTGTAAGAAAGACGCCCTGCCGCGCCGTCATCCCACTGGAAGTGGTCGGAGTAGATCGATTGTGGCGCCCCGTAGAACGGGTTGATCACCTGCTCGAAGAGGGCGGCAGAGAAATTCACCAAATGCAGGTAAGTGCGCTTGCCAGTGCGTTTATGCGGGTCGGGAGCGCCTGAGCGCAGAAGAATGCCCGGCGTGTTTATGCCACCACCTGAGAGCACATAATGCTTGGCCTTGACCGTTATTTTGCGGCCGTTGGGCGCGACGCTGCGTTCGTCCATGCCCAGACATTCAATGCCAGTGACTTTGTCACCGTCGAGCAACAGACGCTCGGCACGTGCCAGATACAGCAACTCACCGCCTTTTTCCAGGGTTGCCGGAATGGTGGTGACCAGCATGGATTGCTTGGCGTTGGTCGGGCAGCCCATGCCGCAATAGCCGAGGTTCCAGCAGCCGCGCACGTTGCGTGGAATGACTTGCCACTCGTAACCGAGCTTTTCGCAGCCCGTGCGTATCACTTCGTTGTTGGCGTTGGGCGGGACGGCCCAGGGGGCAACGCCCAGGCGCTGTTCCATCTGCGCAAACCAGGGGGCCATTTCTTCGGCGCTATGGCCTTGAACGCCATGCTCCTTGGCCCAGTGTTCCAAGGTCGGCGTGGGTGTGCGAAAGCTGGAGGTCCAGTTGATCAGCGTGGTGCCGCCGACGGCCCGACCCTGCATGATGGTGATTGCGCCATCTTTGCTCATGCGACCGATGCCTTCCTGGTAGAGGCTGGCGTAGGCCTGGTCTTCGAGCATTTTAAAGTCGCTGCTGGTCTTTAGCGGGCCTTCTTCAATCAGCAGCACCTTGTAACCCGCCGCGCTGAGAATTTCTGCGGTGGTGCCGCCCCCTGCGCCGCTACCGACGATGGCCACGTCCGCTTCAAGCGTTAAGTCGCCGTCCAGCTGCGAGCCGTTATAGGTTTTCCAGCCACGGGCCAGGCCCTCTTTAAAACTATCGGGTACAGGCATTTCAGATTCTCTTTTTTATGATCGCGCTGCATAAAAGGTTGAGCGAGCTAGAGCCAGGCTAGGCGCAGATGCGCGAGGACGCGGAGTTTACGAGTTGTAAATGAGCAGTCCGAGCGCATCTGCAACAACGCCTGGCCGACGCGCAGCCAGCCGTCAGACTGTAGGCGGGCCGGGGTAGCCGCAGTGCGCCCAGGATTCGGTGCGGCTGTACCAGCTCATCATCACCAGCTGGAGCAAAGAGGCGTGGCCCATTTTCAGCAAACCGATCGAGCTGTTCTGCCAGCGTTCGAGAAAGGCCTGCACGTCGGCGGGCGCTGCGGTTTCCCAGCTGCCCCAGACCCCGGTCAGCGGGCCTCGGGTGATCGGCATGGCCAGCACGTCGAACAGTTGCACGGTCAGCTTTAGCAGTTCTGGCGAGACGTGATTAAGGCTGTAATCGAGGTTGGTGAGGGTGCCCGCCACCGCTTGCGGCATTTTCTCGGGCGTCACCGCACCGGCCAGCATCACCGGAATCAAGGCGTTCAGGAAGGCCAGGTCGGATTCGCGGATCACCGCAAAACCGGCTTTTGGCGTGCTGGCCGAGCAACCGCTGAGGCTGGCGGTAAGCCCGGCCGTGGCAAGCAAGGCCGAGCCCATCAGGCCGATTTTAAGCAGGCCGCGCCGTGACAGGCCGGGTGCTGCGAGAGTGCTGTCGTGCATGCTGTGATCACCGCTAAAGGCGTTCGTAAGCGCGGGGTGTGCCCGCGCCTACAGGGAGGGTTAGCGAACGAAAAATTTGTAGACCAGTTTCTGGATCGCCTTGCCATAAGGCGGGTAAATCATTTTGGCGGCATTGAAGCGCTGTTTAATAAACACCCCCTTGGCCTTGCTGAAGGTCAGGAAGCCTTCATGGCCGTGGTAGTGGCCCATGCCGGAGGGGCCAATGCCGCCGAACGGCATGTCATCCTGGGCCACGTGCAGCAGGGTGTCGTTAATGCACACGCCACCAGAATGGGTTTCGACCAGCACGCGCTGTTGCTCGCTTTTGTCGTAACCGAAGTAGTACAGCGCCAGCGGCCGGTCGCGCTCGTTGATAAAGGCGAAGGCGTTTTCCAGGGTGTCGTAGGGGATGATCGGCAGCAGCGGACCGAAAATCTCGTCCTGCATCACCTTCATCTCGTCCGTTACATTCAGCAGTACGGCATACGGCATGCGGCGGCCCTGGGCAGCGGGGTATAGCGGGATGACAGTCGCGCCCTTGCTTTCGGCGTCCTGCAAATAACCGTTGAGGCGTTGCTGCTGGCGCTCGTTGATGATGGCGGTGTAGTCGGGGTTATCCGCAAGCGTTGGGTAGAAACCCTGTACGGCATTGCGGTAGGCCTCGACAAAACCGTCGACGCGGTCTTTCGGCACCAGCACGTAATCTGGGGCGACGCAGGTCTGGCCGGCGTTCATGGTCTTGCCAAACGCGATGCGTTCAGCCGCATCGGTTAAGGGCACGTCGGCGGAAACGATGGCGGGTGATTTGCCGCCCAGCTCCAGGGTTACCGGGGTGAGGTTCTCGGCCGCAGCGCGCATCACGTGCTTGCCGATGCTGGTGGCACCGGTGAACAGCAGGTGATCGAACGGCAACTTGGAGAAAGCCATGCCGACTTCTGCCTCGCCCAACACAACACTTACCAGGTCCTCGGGGAAGACCTTGGCCAGCAGGTCCTTGATCAGCAGCGAGCTGGCCGGGGTCGACTCACTCATCTTAATCATGACCCGGTTGCCGGCAGACAGCGCGCCTACCAGCGGACCAATGGCGAGAAACAGTGGGTAGTTCCACGGCACGATCACCCCGACCACGCCCAGCGGCTGGTAGATCACCTTGGCGGCTGCGGGCATAAATTGCATGCCAACGCTGCGCCGCGACGGCTTCATCCACTTTTTGATGCGTTTGGTTGCGTAATGAATGCCGTGCAGGCTGGGCATCAGCTCGGCAAGCAAGGTTTCATCCGCGCTGCGGTTACTAAAGTCCTGGGAAATCGCCTGGACCAGCGGCTCGCGCGAATCGCTGAGCAGTTGCGCGAGCGCTTTCAGCCACTGGATGCGCTGTTCGGCCGAGGGCATGGGGTTGGCCTTGAATGCCTGGCGCTGCCGGGCAAAGCTGCTCTCCAACTGGCTGAGCTGTTGTTGGCTGTTTTGCAGGCTTTGTTCCAGATACGTGACATCGGCGACCATGGTCTTGCTCCTCGGCATTCCAGCATGCAGTGCGTCAAACAAGCTCGCGCACTGCAGAAAAGGTGTGCTGGATTTTTAGAGCAATTGCTCTAATCTGTCAAATAGCATGACGCAGTCAGCCGACGAGCGCAGCCCAACGAAACGTTAGCGCGTTGTTGGGCCATGCTCGGCTAGCACGTTAAGCGTTTCTGCCTGTACCTTTGCCGGGCTTTTGAATCGAGAACGAGTCGTTATGTCAGCCCCACTGAAAACCCGTGAACGCATTATTCAGGAGAGCCTGGGGCTGTTTAATGCCCAGGGTGAGCGCAACGTCACCACCAACCATATCGCCGCCCACCTTGGGATTTCACCGGGCAACCTGTACTACCACTTTCGCAACAAGCAGGCGATCATCGCCGAGCTGTTCGCCCTCTATGAAGGCCAGGTAAGCACCTTTCTGCGACGCCCCGAGGGTCGCGCCCTGACGGTGCAGGATAAGACCTTCTACCTCGAAGCACTGCTGGCAGCCATGTGGCACTACCGCTTCCTGCACCGCGACCTTGAACACCTATTGGACAGCGACGCCGAGCTTGCCGAGCGCTACCGGCTATTTGCCCAGCGTTGCCTGGTGCAGGCGCAGAGCATTTATCAGGGCTTTGTCGAAGCCGGCATTCTGTTGATGGACGCCGCGCAAATCGAAGCGTTGACCCTCAATAGCTGGATCATCATGACGTCTTGGGTGCGTTTTCTCTGCACCACGCGTGGCAACCCAGGCGATCTCAGTGAAGAAATGCTCCGCCGTGGTGTTTACCAAGTGCTCGCGCTGGAGGGCGGCTACATCGCGCCGCCAGCACGTGAGGCAGTGGAGGCGTTATACGCCAAGCTGCATGTGCCGCTCGATCAGGTGATTTGACCAGGCGCTAGCTTGCAGGTAGTCCTCCCGGCCGCATCAGCCGCGTACAATTAACCTCCAATTGCAGTGAGTTTGGGTGTATGCGCAAGATCAGGGCTTTGCTGGTGTTGCTTGGCTGTCTCTTTAGCGCGACTGCCCCTGCGGATAGCGGGTTGCGGGTCTGCCAGCATGACGCGGAGAAATACGCGTACCGGATTGAGCTCGGTCAGCTGATTCTTGATCGTACTGCTGAGCGCTATGGCGCGCGGCAAATCCTCCCCGGCGATGGTCCAGACCCATCGCAAGAGCGCTGCCTTGCGTTGCTCGGTAAGGGCTTAGTCGACCTGGCCTACGTGCCGCCAACAGAGGCGCGCCAGCGCGACTTTCTGACGCTGCCGTTCGATCTGCACAACGGCATGCTCGGCTACCGTGTGTTGTTGATTCATCGCGCCGATGCCGCGCGTTTTGCCCAGGTCAATAATCTTGATGATCTGCGCCAATTGCTGGGCGGTTTTGGTAGCCAGTGGGGCGATTTCGCGTTGTTCGCGCGCAACCGTTTGCCGGTGATAGGGGTGGTTAACCCGGACAATCTTTTACCGATGCTCAATAAGCGTCGTTTTGCCTATTACCACCGCGGCTTGCACGAAGCCTGGAAAGAACTCGCGGCCCATGCCGAGCAATACCCGCAGCTGATGGTCGAGCCTCATCTGGCGCTGGTCTACGACCTGCCGGTGTTCTTCACCTTTAATCGCGATAACCCGCAACTCCTGCAGCGGTTCGCCGAGGGGCTTGCGTTGATCCGTGCCGATGGTAGTTTTCGCGCGTTGTTCCAACGTCACTTTGGTCAATTGGCCGAGCGGGCGCAGTTGCAGCAGCGCACGATGATTCCCCTCGATTACCCAGCGTCCCCTGGCTTGCCTGCTCGCGATACCCGCCTATGGCTGACGCCCGTGGAAGCGCCTGCTCTGGCGCCATAAGGCGGCGTGTGGACATGCGTGCTTAGGTCCGGGTGCGCTCGACCAGCCACTGTGGGATGCGCTGTTCTAGGTAGTAAACCGGCTTTCTTAGGCTGCCTGCGACAAAACCGACATGGCCGCCGTGGGCGTGCAGTTCGAATTCGATGCTCGGCGACAGCTCGCTGGCTTCGGGGAGGCTGTGGGGGAACACAAAGGGATCGTCGGCGGCCTGGATGATCAGCGTGGGTGTTTCAATCCGGCCCAGGAAGTAGCGGCTGGAGGCGCGCCGGTAGTAATCCTGAGCATCGTCGTAACCGTGCAGGGGCGCGGTGATGCGCCCGTCGAAGTCCCAGAAGGTACGCATGCCATCCAGGGGGCCGAGTTTTTCCAGGGTGGACAGCCGGTCCGCCATGCCCTGATGGGCGAACAAGCGCTGCTTGTCTTTCACATAAGCCACCATCTCACGCATAAAGCGGCGTTGGTAAACACGTGAAAAGCCCATGCCAATACGGTCGGCGCACTGATCCAGACGAAACGGCACTGACACAGCCACTGCGCCCTGCAGCTGGCTGCCTGCGCCCGTTTCCCCGAGGTACTTGAGCAGCACATTACCGCCCAGCGAATAGCCCACGGCATACAGCGGCGCCATTGGCCGCTGGGCGCGCAGGTGACGCACGGTTTCCGCCAAATCTTCGCTGGCGCCCGAGTGGTAACCGCGGGCCAGCAGGTTGGGCTCACCCGAGCAGCCGCGCCAGTTCAACGCCACACTGGCCCAGCCTTGAGCCGCCAACTGCTGTTGCAGGCCCAGTACATAGAGTGAGCTGGATGAGCCAGTCAGGCCATGCAGCACCAGCACCAGCGGTGCGTCCGCCTGATGCGGGCCGTGCCAGTCGAGGTCGAGAAAGTCACCATCCTCCAGCCACAACCGCTCACGCGTGCGCTCAAGTTTCGCGGGCGTGCGGCACATCGGGTTCCACAGCGTTTGCAGGTGCGGGCCGGGCAGCCACCAGGCGGGTTTGAAGGGCGTTTTCATGGCGGTTATCAGTTGGGAAAGCGCTCAGGCTAGAGCCAGGCGCGGCGCAACGGAAGCTAAATGAAGCACCTGAATGGCAGAGCCTGGCCTAGGGAGGGCTTTATAGCGCCTGGTCTATTGCCTGGTGGGTTACGCCGCAGGCTAACCCACCCTACAAAAGCTTTAGCCGGCCGTACGCTGCCACAGTGCGTAATACACCTGGCCGGCCTTCTGTTCGCGGTGCAAGCGCCAGTTGCCGGGCATGCCGAGGCTGGAGGGGGCGTTTTCGCTTTCGGTATAGACCCAGGCGTCGGCGGCCAGCCAGCCGTTCTGCTCTAGCAAATTACAGGCGGGAAGCAGCAGATCCTGACTGAACGGCGGATCGAGAAACACCAGGTCGAAAGGCGTGGCGGGCTGATTTTGCAGAAAGAGCAGGGCGTCGATCTGCTGCAGTTGGCCGTTGTCGCAGTTCAGCGTTTGCAGGTGGCCGCGCAGGCTGGCGATGGCAGCTGGATTAAGGTCCAACGCCAGGGCGCTGCCGGCGCCGCGCGACAGTGCTTCAAGAAACAGCGCGCCGCTGCCGGCGAACAGGTCGAGTACTTTGGCGCCTTCGACATAGGGCGCCAGCCAGTTGAACAAGGTTTCCCTTACCCGGTTTGGTGTTGGGCGCAGGCCTGCTGCCATGGGGAAGTTGAACTGGCGTGAGCGCCATTGCCCGCCGATGATCCGCAGTTGGCCATCGCCACTGTGGGCGGGGTTGGCTTTTGGCGCCTTGGGTCGCTTGCTCATCAGTGCTCCGGGATGGCAGAAGGTTGCTCGGCGGGGTTGTCGGTCGGCGGCGGCAGTTCTTTCTGTGCCACGGTCGGGCCGGCGGTGACGATCACCAGGGCTTGCGGGTCGAGGTGTTTGGCCATGGCGGCCTTGACCTGCTCGACGCTGAGCGCTTGCACGTCACGCATAAAGTCTTCCAGGTAGCTTAATGGCAGATTGTAGAAGCCCATGGAGCCGAGCTGGCCGACGATGGCGGCGTTGCTCGCGGTGGACAGCGGGAAGCTGCCGGCCAGCTCGCGCTTGGCATTGTCCAGCTCCTGCTCGGTCGGGCCGTTCTTGATGAAGTCGGCGAGCATGCTCTTGACCAGCTGCAGGGTACCGTCGCTGAGTTCGGCGCGGGTTTGCAGGTTGATCATAAACGGCCCGCGCGCCTGCATGGCGGTGAAACCGGAGTAGACGCCGTAGGTCAGGCCGCGTTTTTCACGCACCTCGGTCATCAGGCGAGTACCGAAACCGCCGCCACCGAACACCTGATTGCCCAGGTAGAGCGCGGCGTAGTCCGGGTCACGGCGGTCGATGCCGAGCTGGGCAACCATCAGATGGGTCTGGTTCGATGGAAACTCGATATGCTGCAAACCGGCTTTTGGCTCTTCAGGCTGAGCGATACGTGGCAGCGCCGGACCTTTTGGCAGGGCCGCGGAAACCTGGTTGGCCAGGGCCTCGGCATCGCTGCGCGAGAGGTCGCCGACCAGGGCGATAATCGCGTTGTTGGCGCTATAGGCCTTGGCGTGGAAGGCCTGCAGCTGCTCACGGCTAATGGCCGGGATCGACTCGGAATTGCCATCGCTGGAGTGCGCGTAAGGGTGGTTGCCGTAGAGGCGCTCGAACAGGGCCAGGCCGGCCAGTTTCGCGGGGTTCTGCTTTTGGTATTCGAAGCCGGCCAGCAGCTGGTTCTTGATGCGCGCCAGTGAGTCTTCCGGGAAGGTCGGTTGACCGAGTACCTGATTGAACAGCTGCAGGGCCGGTTCGCGCTGCTCGGCGGCACTCAGGCTGCGCAAGCTGGCAATGGCCATGTCGCGAAATGCACCGTTGCCGAAGTTAGCGCCGAGGTTCTCGAAGCCGGCGGCGATTGCGCCGACATCCTTGCCCGGTACGCCTTCGTTGAGCATGGCGTTGGTCAGCATGGCCAGCCCCTGTACGCCGTCATCATGGCTGCTGCCGGCGGCGAAGGTCAGTTGCAGGTCGAACATCGGCAGCTCGCGGGCTTCGACGAACAGTACCTTGGCGCCTTCGGCGGTTTGCCAGGTCTGGATATTCAGGTCGCGCCGGCTGGGCGCTTGATCACCCAGGGCGGCGAGGGATTCAATGCGAGTGGATTCCGCAGCGGGCGCTGGGGTAGCTGCTTGGCTGTTGGTCGGACGGTTGATCACCAGGGCCAGCAACGCCAGCAGTATTAGTAGCCCTAAGCCGAGCAGGCCATAACGTAGGCCATTGCGCTCACTCATTGCCCTTCTCCTCAGGTAAAACGTGGGCGACGCTTAAGCGGTCGCGGGTAAAGAAGGTGCTGGCGGCTTGTTGAATATCCGCCGGGGTGACGGCTTCCAGTTCGGCCAGCTCTTGATCGATCAGTTTCCATGACAGGCCGACGGTTTCCAGTTGGCCGATGGCGGTGGCCTGGCTGGTAATCGAGTCACGCTCATAGACCAGGCCGGCGATCACTTGCGCACGCACACGCGCCAGCTCCTCGGCGCTTGGTGGGGTGGTTTGCAAGTCTTTAAGTTCGCGCCACAGGCCCGCTTCGACCTGCTCCAGGGTCTTGCCGGTTTGCACGTTGGGGGTGGCGGAAAGAATGAACAGGCTGTCGCCACGGGAAAAACCGTCATACCAGGCGGATGCGCCGGACACCAATTCTTCGCCACGCTCCAGGCGTGTGGGCAAGCGCGCGCTGTAGCCACCGTCGAGCAAGGCGGCAGCCAGGCGCAGGGCATGCACCTGACGCGGCTGCTCGGCGGTAGCCAGGCCGGGAACGTTGAAGCCCATCATCAGGCTCGGTAACTGGGTTTTCAGGTGCAAGGTAATGCGTCGCTCGCCGGGGGCCGCCAGTTCACGCGGGATCTTTGCCGGCGGTACGGCGCGTTTGGGAATGGCGCCGAAATAACGCTGGGCCAGGGTCTGTACTTCATCCTTGGTCACATCGCCCACTACCACCAGGGTGGCGTTGTTCGGGGCGTACCAGGCTTGGTACCAGGCGCGCAGCTCTTCGACTGTCATGCGGTCGAGGTCGGCCATCCAGCCAATAGTCGGGGTGTGGTAGCCGCTGGCGGGGTAGGCCATGGCCTTGAAACGCTCATAGGCCAAGTTCGACGGTTTGTCGTCGGTGCGCAGGCGGCGCTCTTCCTTGATGACCTCGATTTCCTTGGCGAACTCATCGGCCGGCAGTTTGAGGCTGGCCAGGCGGTCGGCTTCCAGCTCCAGGGCGATGGCCAGGCGGTCACGGGCTAATACCTGGTAGTAGGCGGTGTAGTCGTCGCTGGTGAAAGCGTTTTCTTCCGCGCCAAGCTCGCGCAGGATGCGTGACGCGTCGCCGGGGCCGAGTTTGCGGCTGCCTTTGAACATCATGTGTTCAAGGGCGTGGGACAGGCCGGTTTGGCCCGGCGTCTCGTAGCTGGAGCCGACCTTGTACCAGAGCTGGCTGACCACCACGGGGGCGCGGTGGTCTTCGCGCACGATGACCTTGAGGCCGTTGTCCAGGCTGAATTCGTGGGTCGGTTGCGGCGCTGCGGCAAAGGCCAGCAACGGTGTACAGAGCACGCCGAGCAATAAAGCGGCGGTGCGTTGGGCAATCATAGGCATAGAATTTTGACCTGTCGGACGGGCCCGCTTGGTCTTAGCGTCGGCGGGCGCGGAGGTGCTAGGATACGCATCCGTTTTACTGGCGACCACGCCTGCTATGGCATCTGGATATTACAACGCACACTCTTCAGCTTTTTAGCGCTGCGTGAGTCACGCCCCCAGAGCCGTTCGCTGCGTGTCGCACCTTTGAGATAGCCGGCCTCCATGTTTGGTTCCAACGACGACAAGAAGACCCCCGCGCCTCTAGCGCCGACCTCTGCCGAGAAATCTGCCGAGAAAAAAGACCTGTTCGGCTGGCTGCGCAAGAAGCCGCAAACGCCGGCCGATCCTGAGCCGCAACGCGCACCTATAAATGAGCAAACCGCGGCACCGGCACCGGCACCTGAAGTCGAGGCGCCTGCTGCGGTAGTTGCTGTTGTGCCTGTGAGCGAACCCGCTGCGCCCGACGTCCTGCCTGTGAGTGCGCCAGCCGCTGAACCGTCTGCGCCGGTCGTGGCAACGGCTCCGCTTGAGCCGTCCGCGCCTGCTGTGCCCACAGGGCCGCAAGCCAGTGAAGCAACGCCGCCGCGTCCGTCGCGATTCCGCATCAATGCCGGCAGTGAGGTGTTGCATGCGCATGTCGAGGTGCCGGTGGTGGTTGAGCCGGTTGTCGAGCCGCCCGTGGTGGCTGCGCCAGTGGTTGAGCCAGTTAAAAGCGCCGAAGAAACCCGTGCAGGCTTTCTCGATCGCCTCAAGCAAGGCCTGTCGAAAACCAGCGCGAGCCTCGGTGAAGGCATGGCCAGCCTGTTTCTCGGGAAAAAGGCGATCGATGACGATCTGCTGGAAGACCTGGAAACGCGCCTGCTGACCGCCGACGTCGGTGTAGAAGCCACCACCGCCATTATTGGCAACCTGACCAAGCGTGTGGCGCGCAAGGAGCTAGCCGACAGTGGTGCGCTGTACAAGGCACTGCAAGGCGAACTGACCGCGCTGCTCAAACCGGTCGAGCAACCGCTAAAGATCGACAGCAGCAAGCAGCCCTACGTGATTCTTGTTGTTGGCGTGAACGGCGCCGGCAAAACCACCACCATCGGCAAGTTGGCGAAAAAGCTGCAGCAAGATGGCAAGAAGGTCATGTTGGCCGCCGGCGACACCTTCCGCGCCGCCGCCGTTGAGCAGCTGCAAGTGTGGGGTGAGCGTAACCAGATTGCGGTAATTGCCCAGCACACCGGCGCTGATTCCGCCTCGGTGATCTTCGATGCCGTGCAGGCCGCCAAGTCGCGCGGCATGGATGTGCTGATTGCTGATACGGCCGGACGCCTGCACACCAAAGACAACTTGATGGAAGAGTTGAAGAAGGTTCGCCGGGTGATTGGCAAGCTCGACGATACCGCGCCGCACGAAGTGCTGCTGGTGCTGGACGCTGGCACCGGGCAAAACGCGATCAGCCAGGCCAAGCAGTTCCACCAGACCGTCAACCTCACCGGCCTGGCGCTAACCAAGCTGGACGGCACCGCCAAGGGCGGGGTGATCTTCGCCCTGGCTAAGCAGTTTGCCTTGCCGATTCGTTACATCGGCGTCGGCGAGGGCATCGATGACTTGCGGACTTTCGAGGCCGAAGCCTTCGTTCAGGCCCTGTTCGCGGAGAAATAGGATGATCAAATTCGAGCAGGTCGGTAAGCGTTATGCCAACGGTCATGTCGGGCTGCACGAGCTGAGCTTCCATGTGCGCCGTGGCGAGTTTCTCTTCGTTACCGGGCATTCCGGGGCGGGCAAGAGCACGCTACTGCGCCTCCTGCTGGCGATGGAGCGGCCGAGCAGTGGTAAATTGCTGCTGGCCGGGCAGGATCTGTCGCATATCACCAATGCGCAGATCCCCTTTCTGCGGCGGCAGATTGGCGTGGTGTTCCAGAATCATCAACTGTTGTTCGACCGTAGCGTGTTCGACAACGTGGCCCTGCCGATGCAGATTCTTGGCTTGTCCAAGGAGGAAATCGGCACCCGTGTGCGCACGGCGCTGGAGCGTGTATCGCTGGCCGACAAGGCTGATCAGTCTCCTGGTGACCTGTCCACCGGTCAGCAACAGCGTGTCGGTATCGCCCGCGCCGTGGTTCATCGTCCGGCTTTGCTGTTGGCGGATGAGCCCACGGGCAACCTTGACCCGCGGCTGGCCGCCGAGATCATGGGCGTGTTTGAAGACATCAACCGCTTGGGCACCACCGTGCTGATTGCCAGCCACGACCTGGCGCTGATTGCCCGTATGCGCCACCGCATGCTGACCTTGCAGCGCGGCCGTTTGATTGGTGATGGGGAGGCTTTCGTATGAGTGCTACGCGCATGCCGCCGCCGCAACCGGCGCAACGCGTCGGTGCGGCCGCGAAAAAATCCGAATCGCCGACGCCGGACGACGGCCCAAGTTTTTCCAATCAGGTGCATGCGTGGTTGGAAAACCATCGTGCCAGCCTCGTCGATAGCCTGCGCCGGTTGGGTAAGCAGCCGATCGGCAGCTTTTTTACCTGCCTGGTGATGGCCGTCGCCCTGAGCCTGCCTATGGGCCTGGCCCTTCTGCTGGATAACGTCGAGCGACTCGGCGGCTCTTGGCAGCGCGCGGCGCAGATTTCGCTGTTCCTGCAGATCGACGCCAGTGAGGCTCAGGGCCAAGCGTTGCGTGAGCAGATTGGTGCCATGGATGATGTCAGCGATGCCGAGTGGATCAGTCGTGAGCAGGCTTTGGCCGAATTCCAGCAGCAGTCGGGTCTTGGTGAGGCGCTGAAAGAACTGCCGGATAACCCGCTGCCCGGCGTGATCGTGGTCACCCCGCATGAAGTCGACAAGGCCGCCCTGGAAGCCTTGCGCTTGCGCCTGGCTGAGCTGCCCCAGGTGCAACAGGCGCAGCTGGATCTGCTGTGGGTCGAGCGCCTAAGTGCCATGCTCAAGCTAGGTGAGCGCTTTGTTTTTGGCTTGACCCTGTTGCTGGTGATGGCGCTGTTACTGGTTATTGGCAATACCATTCGCCTGCATATCGAGAATCGCCGCACCGAGATCGAGGTGATCAAGCTGGTCGGCGGCACCGACAGCTATGTGCGTCGCCCGTTCCTCTATATGGGTACGCTGTATGGCCTGGGTGCTGGCCTGCTGGCCTGGCTGTTGTTGGCTTATGGGTTGGGTTGGCTGAACGATGCAGTGGTGCGCCTAGCCGGTTTGTATGGCAGTGACTTTGCCTTGGGTGGTGTGCCATTAGCCGATGGTCTATCTCTGCTGCTCGGCGCGGTGCTGTTGGGCTATATTGGCGCCTGGCTGGCGGTCGCTAGACACTTGAGTGAGCTGGCCCCTAGGTAGTAAGTTATTGTTTTGATTGATGTTGACTATGTGTAAGGGAACTTGTGCCTATGCACAAAGTCCCATGGGGCAGTGCTAAACTGCGTCACGATTTGTTAGTCGGAGGATTCAAATGTCCACTTCTTTGCAACCTGTTCATGCTCTGGTTCCGGGTGCCAACCTAGAAGCATACGTGCATGCGGTAAACGGCATCCCGCTGTTGACCCCTGAGCAGGAGCGCGAGCTGGCGGAAAGTCTCTTCTATAAGCAAGACTTGGAAGCCGCCCGGCAGATGGTGTTGGCTCACCTGCGTTTTGTGGTGCATATCGCCCGTAGCTACTCGGGTTATGGCTTGGCCCAGGCTGACCTGATTCAGGAAGGCAACGTTGGCCTGATGAAGGCGGTCAAGCGCTTCAATCCGGAAATGGGCGTACGCCTGGTGTCGTTCGCCGTGCATTGGATTCGTGCGGAAATTCATGAGTTCATTCTGCGTAACTGGCGCATCGTCAAAGTCGCCACCACCAAGGCGCAGCGCAAGCTGTTCTTCAACCTGCGCAGCCAGAAGAAGCGCCTGGCTTGGTTGAATAACGACGAAGTACACGCCGTGGCAGAAAGCCTGGGTGTTGAACCGCGTGAAGTGCGTGAGATGGAAAGCCGTCTGACTGGCCATGACATGGCCTTTGACCCGGCTGCCGAAGCGGACGATGAAAGCGCGTTCAAATCGCCCGCGAACTACTTGGAAGATCACCGCTACGATCCGGCGCTGCAGTTGGAAGATTCCGACTGGAGCGACAGCTCCACCGCCAACTTGCATGTGGCGCTGGAAGGTCTGGATGAGCGCAGCCGTGACATTCTCTACCAGCGCTGGCTGGCTGAGGAAAAAGCCACGCTGCATGACCTGGCTGCCAAGTACAACGTATCCGCTGAGCGTATCCGTCAGTTGGAAAAGAACGCGATGAACAAGCTCAAAGGTTCGATCGCCGCGTAAATCGCGCTACTGTCAAAAGCCGCACCCAGGTGCGGCTTTTTTCTGTCCAAGGAAAACCCTGATGAAATTGCCGCCCATACGCCTGCAGCACGGGCTTGTTTTTGCCGTGATTGCCGCTTTGTTCTTTGCTTGGGGGGCATGGCTGATGCGCCCGCAGCCGCCGGCACAACCCCTGCCTTGGCTGGCCCAGTGGCAGGCCGATGTGCTCACGCCGCTGGCGGATGATCGCTTGAGTTTGGTGCGTCTGCGTGACGCGGTAGAGGGCGAGTTATGGCTGCAGCCCAACCTGGACGGTGCCCGTTTGCTTTACCGCGGTGAGCTGCAGGACGCCGACGGCAACTGGTCTGTAGAGGCCGAAGTGGGGCTGGACAACGCCGAGCGCGAAAGTTTGCTGGCAGCGGCCGGGCTAAAGCCGGCGGACAAGGAACAACCGCTCGGTAATCAGCTGCTGCAGCCACTGGCCAACCACGCGATTGTCGCCATGACGCTATTGCCGACAGCGCCGCTAGACGTGGCGCGATTGGCCGCGAGCATCGGCCAGCCGCGCCTCACGCTGGAGCTGGCGGAAGGTCAGGCCTGGGTGTACCCGGAGCTGGGCGTGACCGCGCATTTACAGGGTGACGAGTTGTACTTTCTGTATGCGGTGCCGCGGCATTTGCTTAAACAGCGATGAGCTAGAAGTTCTTCAACTCATCCGGCCACCACTCGGGGCGGCTGGATTGCAGGCGGTTGAGGTAATGGCTGCCGCCCAGTTGCAGCATCTGCTGGCGAATCCAGTTAGCGCGGCGGCTGATGCGGGCGCTTGGGCGGCTGGCGCTCCACTTGCGTGGGTTGGGTAGCACGGCGGCCAGTAAGCTGGCCTGTTGACGGGACAGGTAAGGCGCGCCGACGTTGAAGTGGTGGCGTGCCGCCGCCTCGGCGCCGAACACGCCGTCGCTCCATTCAACGCTATTGAGGTACACCTCAAGAATCCGCTGTTTGGGCCATAGCAGCTCAATCAAACCGGTAAACCACACCTCAAGACCTTTGCGCAGCCAGCTACGGCCGGACCACAGAAATAAGTTTTTGGCGACTTGCTGGCTAAGTGTGCTGGCCCCGCGTAGCGAGCCGCCTTGCTGGTTGTGCTCCAGGGCTGCTTGTATTGCCGCGACATCGAAGCCCCAGTGCTCGGCGAACTTCTGGTCTTCGCCGGCGATGACGGCCATTTTCAGGTCGTCGGGCAACTCCTTCCAGGGGCGCCAGCTGCGCTGCAGGTCGATCGGCTGATCATCGACCCAGGATTCGATCTTGCGCTCAACCATCAGCGCAGCACCCGGTGGCGGTATCCAGCGCAGCGCCAGCACCAGCAGCGCCGAGCCGATCACTAGATAGAGCACGAATTTAAGCAAGCGGCGGGCGATGAATCGGAGCATGCGTACTTGGCCGAGAAGACATTGCCGGCCATTATAGCCAGCCCTGTGCTGATAGCTGGAGTGATGCATGGCGCGTCTATGGTTATTGCTGTCCACCTGTGCCGGTTTTACCGGTGTCGCCCTAGGTGCTTTTGCCGCGCATGGTTTGAAGAGTCAGCTGACGCCAGCCTATTTGGCGGTCTTTCAAACCGGCACGCACTACCAGCTGATTCACGCGTTGGCTCTGTTGGGTGTCGGGTTATTGGCTTTGCTGCGGCCGGCGCGATTGGTCAATTGCGCCGGTGCGCTATTTACCCTGGGTATCGTGCTGTTTTCTGGCAGCCTGTATGCGTTAACCCTGAGCGGTATTGCTGGGTTGGGAGTGATCACGCCTTTCGGTGGCCTTGCCTTTCTTGCCGGCTGGCTGTGTCTCGGGTTAGCGGTCTGGCGGCTGAAGTAGCGTGGTACGCCTGACCCATAAGTCAGAAAGCAGGACGAGTGGCCGTCTTCAACCTTGGTCAACGCTCACGATCAGGCTAGAATGCCGGCCCTTTTCCCAGTTGTGACCGAGCCGTCATGCATATTCAGTTAAACGGTGAACCATTTGAATTGGCCGACGGTGTCACCGTCGCCGGGTTGATCGATCGTCTGGATCTGGTTGGACGCCGCGTGGCGGTTGAACTCAATCTGGATATCGTGCCGCGCAGCCAGCACGCCACCACCGCCCTGCGCGAAGGTGACCAGGTTGAAGTGGTGCATGCCATCGGTGGCGGTTGAAGTCAGCTGCACGCGCTGACTGCCCGCCCACTTCAAGAGGATTTCCCATGAGCCATGTTCGCAACGACAAACCCTTTACCTTGGCCGGCCGCACCTACAAGTCGCGTTTGCTGGTGGGTACCGGTAAGTACAAGGACCTCGAAGAAACCCGTTTGGCCATCGAGGCCTCGGGTGCTGAGATCGTCACCGTAGCGGTACGCCGGACCAATATCGGGCAAAACCCGGATGAACCGAATCTGCTCGATGTCATCAGTCCCGATAAATACACCATCCTGCCGAATACCGCAGGCTGCTATGACGCCGTGGAAGCCGTGCGCACCTGCCGGCTGGCTCGTGAGCTGCTCGACGGCCACAAGCTGGTCAAGCTGGAAGTGTTGGCCGATCAGAAAACCCTGTTCCCCAATGTGATCGAAACCCTCAAGGCCGCCGAAGTGCTGGTCAAGGACGGTTTTGATGTGATGGTTTACACCAGCGACGATCCCATCATCGCCCGTGAACTGGCGGCGATGGGCTGTATCGCGGTGATGCCGCTGGCCGGTCTAATCGGCACTGGGCTGGGTATCTGCAACCCTTACAACCTGCGCATTATTCTCGAAGAAGCCACAGTCCCAGTGCTGGTCGATGCCGGCGTAGGTACCGCTTCTGATGCGACTATCGCCATGGAGCTGGGCTGCGAGGCCGTGCTAATGAACAGCGCCATTGCCCACGCGCAAAACCCGATTCTGATGGGCGAGGCCATGAAGCACGCCATTATCGCTGGGCGTATGGCCTACCTGGCCGGGCGCATGCCGAAAAAACTCTATGCCAGCGCCTCGTCGCCGCTGGATGGCCTGATCAAGTAAACGCATTCTAAGAGCACAGCATGACTGATTTGCCACAACAGCCCGAGCCGGCTGAAGACACTTCCAAGCACCGCGCGATCAAGAGTTTCGTGATGCGTGCCGGGCGCATGACCGAAGGCCAGCAACGTGGCCTCGATCAGGGCTGGCCGAAGTTCGGCCTGCAACTGGAGGATGGCTTGCGCGATTTCGACCAGGTATTCGGCCGCAGCGCGCCGCGTACCTTCGAAATCGGTTTTGGCATGGGCCACTCGACCCTGGAAATGGCCGCCGCAGCGCCTGAGCAGGACTTTATCGGGGTTGAGGTGCACCGTCCGGGTGTCGGCGCACTGCTCAATGGTCTGATGACGCAAAACCTCAGCAATATGCGCGTCTACAGCTGTGATGCGCTGGAGGTGCTGCGAAATTGTGTGGCTGACGCCAGCCTTGAGCGGGTGCTGCTATTCTTCCCGGACCCGTGGCACAAGGCCAAGCATAACAAGCGCCGTATCGTACAACCGGCCTTTGCCGAACTGGTGAGGCAGAAGCTCAAGATCGGTGGTGTGCTGCACATGGCCACCGATTGGCAACCTTATGCCGAGTACATGCTGGAGGTGATGAACGTAGCCCCCGGTTACCAGAACCTGGCTGAAGATGGCCAGTATGTACCGCGCCCAGCGGAGCGCCCGACTACCAAGTTCGAGCGTCGCGGCGAGCGCCTCGGGCACGGCGTGTGGGATTTGAAGTTCCAGCGCATCAGTTGATTGATTCGCGCGCTGAGTTTCTGGCGCAGTAAGACCCTAAGCACAAGGATGATTGCACAAGATCGGAATAATCCGACGTCCGCCAGGATGGCTCCTCACCAAGACGGCACACAAACCCAGGCCCTGATAGCCTGGGTCATAAAAACAGCAGCCCTGCCTCTGGCCAGGCTGCGAGGAGATCGCTGTGTTGAGAACGCTTGCAATTCTGCTACTGGCTACGTGTGCGCTACAGGCACAGGCCAAAGTCGACAGTACCCAGGCCGCGCGTCTGGGTCAGGACCTGACTCCGCTGGGCGGAGAGCGCGCGGGTAATACCGCTGGCACCATTCCCGCTTGGGATGGAGGCCTGGCACAACCGCCGGCCAACTACCAGCCGGGTATGCACCATCCGGACCCTTACGCTGCCGATGCCATGCTGTACCAGATCAACAGCCAAAATATGGCGCAGTACCAGGCGCAGCTGCCTGCGGGCTTGCAAACCCTGCTGACGAAAAATCCGGATTATTTCCTGCGAGTTTTCCCCACCCGTCGTAGTGCGGCTGCACCGCAACGTATCTATGATGCTACGCGCTTCAATGCGCAGAACGCTGAGTTGATCTCGGGTGGCAACGGTGTCGACGGTGCGGCAGCGGGTATTCCTTTCCCTCTGCCTAAAACCGGCCAGGAAGCCATCTGGAACCACATCATGCGTTACCGCGGGGACCAGATCAGCTTTGTCACCAATCAGGCGGCTGTGCTGTCCAGCGGTGCTTTCAACCTGCTCAAACTGGAGCGTGATGTTTACTTCCTCTATGGCCGTGAAGGCGTCAGCCCGCAGGACTTGGACAACACCCTGTTTTACTACAAGTACAAAGTAGTCGCGCCTTCCAAGCTCGCCGGCTCGGCATTGGTGGTGCAGGAAACGCTCGATCAGGTACTGGCGATCCGCAAGGCTTGGCGCTTCAGCCGCGGTGAGCGCCGCGTTCGCCGCTTGCCAATGTTGGCCTATGACTCCATGCAGCCCGATACCAATGGCATGGCCACCGCTGACGTTGTCGACTCCTACAACGGTGCCCCCGATCGGTATGAGTGGAACCTGGTAGGCAAGCAAGAAATGCTGGTGCCGTACAACAGCTATGCCGTGCACCAGAAGGGCATTCCTTACGACAACATCGTGCGCAGTGATGCGCTTAATCCCGAGTTGCTGCGCTACGAGCTGCACCGGGTGTGGGTGGTCGAGGCCGATTTGCGCAAAGGCTTCAGTCATCCGTATGCCAAGCGCCGTTTTTATATCGACGAAGACAGCTGGCAGATTCTCGCTGTTGATCTGTACGACAAGAACGGTGAGCTGAGCGGCCTGCAGGAAAGCCACCCGATCAGCTACTACGACGTGCCAATGTTCGGCAGCACCCTGGAGACCATCTACGACTTCAAGGGGGGGCGCTACTTCGTTGATGGCCTGGATAACAATGAGCCGATGTACGACTTCAACGCCAAGCTATCGCCGCGCGACTTCACCCCGCAAGCGTTGCGCCTAGGCAACTGAACCTCGGTAGCACTGAAAAAAACCGCCTCTTCGCAGGCGGTTTTTTTATTTGTGGGTAACTGCAGTAGTTCATGTTGGTCGGACTATTTTGCTTTGTGCCGGCTATCAATCTCTTGGTTATGCAGGGCATGTCAGGGGTGTGCTGAGCCAGTGTCTATTGCTGGTTGCGATGCTGTGAAGTGGTTTGCCACAACTGGGGCAAGAGTATTTATGGCCGGGGCTATCAGCGCGGTCAGCCGGTGCGTTTGTCGTCGCCGGATCGCACGCGGTTCGGCTGGCTTTTCATCAGGCCGGTCGAGGTTGTGCCGGTTGAAATTTTCACGGCGGCTGTTTAGTCGCGACTGATGGCTTGGCTGATCAGCGCTGTCGTGACAGGTGTGAGGGTGGCTGTCAGCTGCTGGGTGGATTTGTCTGGGAAGTGCAGGCTCTCGCGGCGGCCATGGCGGCGCAGGGTCACGTGCTGGCGTTGGACGCTGTCGAGGGTCACACCTCGAGCGATGGTTGCGCCCACCATAAAACGCTCAGCGGTCTGGCCGGCTTGGCCGATGATGGCGCTGGAGCGGCTGCTTTGCGGGTGATTGAAGGCGGCCACCAAGGTCAGTTGCAGGGAGGTGGCTGGAGCCGGGCCACTCGTGTCGAGAAGAGGGGCGCCGAACAGCGCTGCCAACTGCTGCTGATCGATAACCGGTTGCACCGGGGCGTGCGCCACGGGCGCTAAGTTGATCGGGCTATGCAGTAGTCGCCAGAAGGCCGCGCCCTGATAGGCCAGGCTGAGGCTGCCGGCCAGCAGTAGCAGCAGGCACAGGCCTGCGATCAGATGCTCCGAGGCGATAGGCAGGGCTGTTTTGCTGGGCGGCAACATAGAAACTCCTTAATGAAAAAGCCCATGACTGCTGAGGCAGCCATGGGCTCGGGTGCTACTGGGTGTTTACAGCTTGCCGATGCTGACGTTGTCGATAAACAGCGACTCGCGACGTTGGGTGCCCAGGATCAGCAGGTCAACGCGGCGCAGGGTGCCGGCTGGCAGTTGTACCTCCTGCTGCAGCTTGCTCCAGCTGCCACCACGGGTGGGACGCTGGCCAAGTGACAGATACTGGCCGCGGCCGTTGCCATCCTCGACATACAGGTAGGCGTAGGCGATGGCGCTAACCGCACTGCTACGGCCAATGCTCAGATCGGCCGAAACGCGATAGCGATTACCGGCCTGGACATTGCCGAGCAGGCTGACGCTGGCTCCGGCGCCTTCGTACTGGCGCTGGTAGGCTTCCAGGGCCTGCCGGCTGCCGCTGGCGAAGGTGCTGGCGCGAGCGCTGCCATGGAAGCCAGACCAGCCACCAATGCCATTCTCGAAGTTCCAGCCGAACTGGGTTGGTGCCGGTGGTGTAGGAGGCGCAGCGGCCTGGACTTCTTGCAGTTCGACTTCATCAACCAGCAGGCTGCTGCCGCTGTCGCTCCAGATCGCCACATACAGATTGCGCACGTTGCTTGGCGTTGTGTAAGTGAAGGATTTTTCCAGGCGGCTGAACTCGTTGCCAGTCACGGACAGGCTGACAGTCTGTTCGGCGCTGTAGGTAAAGCGGCCATCGGTGCTTTCCTGCAGGATCGCCACGCGCACGTTTTCACGGTTGTCGCGGACCTTGAGCATGGCCTTGGCTTTCAGGCGATATTGCGCGCCGGCAGTCAGGCCGGTGACCGGTGTGGCCAGTACGTCGAAGGACTGCGCGTCCATTTGCAGCGCATTGTCGCGGCAGTTCAAGGCCACATTGACCAGGCTCAGCTGAGCCTGGCCGAACAGCGCACGCCAGCCTTCGTTGCTATTGAACTCGCCGTTGCTGACCAGACCCTTGAGCGCAGGTTTGCTGCACCAGGGTAGTTCGGCCGGTGGCGTGGTCGGGTTGCCTGTGCCGGGGTTAGTGGTGATCGGTACCTGGGTGGCGCGGAAGGTAGCGATCTGCCCGGCCATGGTGTTAAGCGAGCGCACGGCATCGGAGCGATCGGGCATGCCGCAAGGCTGGTTTGCGCAGTCGGCGTCATTCAGCTGCGGGTTGGAGAATACCGGCGCCTGACGGCGCGCGCCGAAGACCTGCGGGTACGCCATGATGGTGCTGAACTGCCCCTGGACGCCATAGCCACGGCTCCATTCGTGGGTGCCGTTGTGGCCGTTGGCGCTGTAGTAGCCTTCCTGCTGGTCCTGCTCGTAGGAATGGCGCAGGCCCATATTGTGGCCGGCTTCATGGGCGAAGGTGCTGAGGCTGCAGTCGACACCGGTTAGGCCATAGGCCATTTCCTTGGCACCGCTGTTG
Source organism: Pseudomonas leptonychotis (assembly GCF_004920405.1). Lineage (NCBI taxonomy): Bacteria > Pseudomonadati > Pseudomonadota > Gammaproteobacteria > Pseudomonadales > Pseudomonadaceae > Pseudomonas > Pseudomonas leptonychotis. The sequence goes on along the minus strand of NZ_RFLV01000001.1, from coordinate 1,227,262 downwards.
AAGCGGTCGCTGTTCTTCGCCCCAGTGCCCATCCAGGCGATACCGCAGACGCCATAACCCTGGCCCTGGGTGGTGCGGTTGATCAGCTGTACCACGTCGGCGCCGTATTGCTCGCGCAAGCGCTTTACCTGGGCGTCGTCGGTGAACTTGTTCAGGGTGGCGCTGGACACGTCGTAGTAATTGGCCCAGTCGAGCAGCTGCTTGTGCACCAGGCGCAGGCGGATGTTCACCCCGCTTTTGGCGTAGGCCGTGTTGGTGTATTCGATATAGCTGGCGATGCGTGCGTCGATATCGCGGCCGTTGGGCAGGCTCTGCGCGTCTTTGGTGTAGAGCACCATGATGTCGACGGTTTCCGGGTTGGCCTGAGCGCTATGGGCGGTCAGGGCCAGTGCGAGGGCGGAGAGCCATTGCACTTTTTTCATATCAGCATTCCTTGTGCGATGTGGGTAAGCGGTGATCAGCCCTGGGTGGGCGGTGGCAGCGGAGCCAGTTCTTTATGGTCGTAGTGCAGGCTGTCGTTGGGATCGGCCCGCATTACCAGCTGGTTTTCATCGGTGATCACCGTCTTGCCGGTGGCGTTATCGATGATGATCGACAGGCTGCCGTCGAGCGTGGCGACGGTGATATGGGTCTCCAGCGCGCCCTTCACCAGGGTCATGCTTTCCACCTCGTCGCCATCGATCAGGCTGCCTTGCCATACGGCGCTGCCGGCGGTGTTGCGAGTTTCGCCGAGGGTGGCGCGGGTTGGGCTGCTACGTCCCGGGAGTGCCAGGGAGACCACCTGACCGACTGCAAGGTTGCTGAGTTGCTGTGGGTCGACCAGGGTCAGGTGCTGAGTGATGCCATTGCTTTCGGTTTCCTGCAGCGAGTCTGCGTCCCAGAGCGTGGCCTGTGCGGCGCTGCTGGTGGTCACGGGCGGTTTGGCCTGCAGGGTGGAGACGCCGCTGGCGCCTTGGCTGGCTGCCTGGCTCGCGGGCGCGGCTGTGCTCTGGCTGGGCGCGGGCGATTTGCCGCCCTCGCTGTTGTTCGATGCTGCCTGGGTTGGCTTTGGCTGCTCAAGGTCAGCCGAGAGCACGACCCCTAAGACGCCGCCGACAATGGCGGTGGCGACTGCGGCTGTAATCCAGCGTTTTGACATGCGACTGCTCCATTAGTCTGGAAAGTTGAAGCAGCGCAGTCTAGGTAGAGCCTTTGCGGTTATTCGCTATGCAGTTCACAGGCAGAGGGTATGGGCAGGGCCAGCTTATCTAATTTGGACGCTGGTCTCATATGGAGGGTGTGCCACGTCTCGCTGGAAATGGGGCACAGTTCCAATCAGCTCGGCTATGGCGTTGCTGCGCGGTGCCGCAACGCCTCTTGGCTTACTCGGGCAGGGCGCTGGCGCCGCGTCTGGGCAGCTGTTCAGGCAAAACGGCCAGGGCTTTGAGCGCTGTCTCGCGGTTCGGGTAGCTGCCATAGAGCACGGCGTAGCGGGTTTCCCCGGCCTGCGTGCTCTCGGCCAGACGCAGGGGCTGCTTGGGGTGGCGTTCAAGCAGGGCCTGCATAAATTCGCGGCTGCTGCCTTCGACCAGCTGGATGGTGTGGCGGCGCGCTGCAACCTTGGGTTTGCTTTCGCCGCCACGGCCATCGCCCAGGGTGGCCGGGTCGACAGGTTTTGGCGTTTCGATCAGGGTCTTGCTCGGTTTTGCCGGGATGGCTTTTGCCGGCTGGCGCAAGTCGGTTGCGGCTGCCTCAATGCCCTGGTCGAACAAGGCATGGGCCTGCTGCGGTAGATGGTCGTAACCGTTGGCCTGGCCGAGCAGGCGCAGGTCACGGTATTTGCCCAGGCTCAGGTTGGCCAGGCCGACGCCGTCGCGTGCCACGGTCGGGCGCAGGAACACCATCAGGTTGCGTTTTTGCCGCGCTTCGCGGGTTGAGCGGAACAGCTTGCCGATCCCTGGGATATCGCCGAGCAGCGGCACCTTACTCTCGCTGCTGGTGATGTCGTCCTGAATCAGACCGCCGAGCACGATCACCTGGCCATCATCGGCCAGCACGGTGCTCTTGATCGAGCGTTTGTTGGTGACCAGGTCCACGGCTTGGGCATTCAGCCCAGTGCTCGGGGCGATGGACGAGATCTCTTGCTCGATCTCTAGGCGCAGGGTCGAGCCTTCGTTGATATGCGGGGTGACCTTGAGAGTAACGCCGATATCCTTGCGTTCGATGGTGGTAAAAGGGTTGCTCGAACCGGCGGCGTCGGTGGTGTAAGAACCTGTTTGGAACGGTACGTTTTGCCCGACCAAAATCTCGGCAGACTGGTTGTCCAGCGTTAGCAGAGTTGGGGTGGACAGCAGGTTACTTTTGCCGGTCGACGACAGTGCCGTAATCAGTGCGCCAAAGTTATCGTTACCAACCCCGAAGATCGCCCCGTTGGGCAGTGTCTTAGCCAGATCGCCTGTCTCTTTGCTGGCAATGGCGCCGAGTAGGGTGCCGACGGATAGCCCGGTATTGCTGAAGTTGACCCCTCCTAGGCCACTGCCACCGCGGCCATCAATGGCCCACTGCACGCCGAGAGCGTCACTGATGTCACCGGACATCTCGACAATAGCGGCCTCCACCAGCACTTGGGCGCGGGGGATATCCAGCTGGCGCACCAAGTCTTCAAACATATTGACGGCGTCGGCTTCAGCCATGATGACGATGGCGTTGAGGCTTTCGTCAGCGCGAATCATCAGCTTGAGCGGCGCGGCGTTTTCGTTGCCTTGACTCTGGCTCAGGTTGTCGCCGAAGTCGCCGAGGGTCTTTGCCATTTCCTTGGCATCGCCATGGCGTAGACGGATAACGCGGGTATTGGTCGAGCGCGAGCTAGGCGTGTCGAGGCTCTGCGCTAGTTTTAACAGGCGCGCGCGGGCGTCGCTGGGGCCGAGTAGCAGCAGACGATTGGCGCGGGTATCGGCAATCACTTGGGCGCCGCTGGCCTGGGCGTTTTTCAGTGAGCTGTTGATCACCGCCGCCAATTCATGAACCCAGGCATGGCGCAGGTCATAGACGCTGAAATCGTCCTGATTCTGGCTGTCCAGCTGGCGGATGATTTCGTCGATGCGGGCGATATTGGCCGGCGTGTCGCTGATGATCAGGCTATTGGATGAAGGCACGGCGGCCAGGTGACCATGGTTGGCCACCAGCGGACGGATCAGCGGCAGCAGGTCGTTGGCGGCGCCGTGTTGCACCTGCAGTACACGAGTTTCCAGGTTGCCGTTGCTGCCGGCGGTGGTCTTGGCCTCGCTGCTGGGGATGATGCTCAGCTGATTGCCCTGCGGCATCACGGCGAAACCATGGGTGCTCATCACCGAGAGAAACAGCTTGTAGACCTCGGCGATGTTCATCGGCTGCGGGGCAATTACGGTGACCTGGCCTTTTACCCGCGGGTCAATAATAAAGGTCTGCCCGCTGATGCTGGATATCTGCTCGATAAAGTCGCGAATTTCCGCGCTCTGCATATTGATGGTCCAGCTGTCCTCGCTCTGTGCAGGCGCTTCGGTCGAGGCATTGGCTTGGTTAGCGACACCGAGCAGCAGCGCGGTGTGCAGCAGTAGCAGGCGGAGAAGTGGGCGCAGGGCAGGCGTGGTCATGACGAAGGCATCAGTATGTGTGGCCGTAATGCACTGCCGCAGCCGACGCAAGGTCGGACAAGGAAAGGCTGGAGGCGCTGTTTGGATGGGAGGAAACGGCTGCAACCAGCACTGCGAGCAGTGTTGGGCGCGCAAGGCTAATGAAAAAAATCGGCGTTTGTTGAGGCGTGATGGCGATCTGCGATGATCGTCACAGTCGCTCGGCAATTTGTTGCCAGGGCGTGATGGGTGTCAGTTGGCGGTTGCACCTGTAGCCGGGAGCCCGTGGCCAGGCTCCCGATCCGTTCGCCAGCAGCCTAGCTGCGGTCGGCGAGAATGCCGATGATGAGGAACACCAATATCAGCACTGGCGCCAGGGTGAAGTTGTTGAAAAAGCCCAGGCCTTTGGCCAGATATGGTGTCGCAAAGACAATCAACAGCCCATAGCCCACGGCGCAGAGCAGGACGAAGATCAGCGTGCGGAAGATAAAGTTCATGCTGCTGGTATTGCGCTGCACCCAGGCGTTGATGCCCGGGCCGAACAGCACCAACAGGGTGGCCATGATCGCGAGGGAAATATCGTAGAGGTGGCTGCGGCTCCAGCGTGACAGGGTGACGATCAGGTCGAGTAACAGATCCATCCGGTTTCCTTCGTCTTCAGGGTAAAAAGGGTTCAGGGAAGAAAGTGTTGCAGCAGGTCATTGAGAAACAACTGACCTTCGCGGGTGGCGCTCAGGCGCGTTGGATCACTGTGCAGCAGGCCGCGTTGTTGGGCCTCTGTGCGTGCCGCTGCGAGCTGGCTCAACGGCAGGCCGGTGCGCTGAGTGAATAGCTCGCTGGCGACGCCGTCTGTGAGACGCAGCACGTTCATCAGAAATTCGAAGGGCAGCTCATCGGCACTCAGTACGCGCTCGCCGGCGTTGAAGCGCTTGCTGCTGTCGAGATAGTCCTTGGGCAGACGGGTCTTCCAGCTGCGGCTGATGCTGCCGTCGGGCCTGCTCAACTTGGCGTGGGCGCCGGCACCGATGCCCAGGAAGTCGCCAAAGGTCCAGTAGTTGAGGTTGTGCCGCGCCGCCTTGCCGGTCTGGGCGTAGGCAGAGACTTCGTACTGCGCATAGCCTTCGGCGGCCAGCAGGGCCTGGCCGGCTTCCTGAATGTCCCAGAGAATATCGTCCTCGGGCATCACTGGAGGCTGGTTCCAGAACACCGTATTGGGCTCCACCGTCAGCTGGTACCAGGAAAGATGCGTCGGACCCTGGGCAATGGCGATGCGCAGATCGCTGAGGGCATCCTCGATGGACTGATCCGGCAGGCCGTGCATCAGGTCCAGGTTGAAATTGTCGAAACCGGCGGCGCGGGCCATGTCCGCCGCCCGCACGGCTTCATCACCGTCGTGGATGCGGCCGAGTGCGATCAGCTTGGGCGGCTGGAAGCTCTGCACGCCGATCGACAGGCGATTGATGCCGAGGCTGCGGTAGTCGCGGAACTTGGCCTGCTCGAAGGTGCCAGGGTTGGCTTCCAGGGTGATTTCGATATCGGCGGCAAACCGTACACGCCGCTCCACGCCTTCAAGCAGGCGGCCAAGGGCCTTGGCTGAAAACAGGCTGGGCGTACCGCCGCCGAAGAATATCGAGGTCAGTGGTCGGCCGTGAACCTGAGCCAAGTCGGCGTCCAGGTCGGCGAGCAGGGCGTCGACATAGGCCTCTTCTGGCAAGTCCGGTCCGGCGGCGTGGGAGTTGAAGTCGCAGTACGGGCACTTCTTCACGCACCAGGGGATGTGCACATAGAGTGCAAGCGGCGGCAGCTCGAAGCCGCCGCCGGACGCGTTGTTCATGCCAGGCCCAGCCGCTGTTTCAGTAGGGCCATGGCGCGAGCGCGGTGGCTGATCTGGTTCTTCTCCGCTGCTGGCAGTTCGGCGCTGGAGCACTCGCGCTCGGGTACCCAGAATAGGGGGTCGTAGCCAAAGCCTTCCACGCCTTGCGCCGTGTGCAGAATGCGCCCGTGCCAGAGGCCTTCGCAGATGATCGGTAAGGGATCATCGGCATGTCGCACCAGCGCCAGGCAGCAAACGAACTGTGCGCCACGTTCGGCGTCCGGCACGGCCTTCATTACCTCAAGTAGTTTGGCGTTATTGGCCGCATCACCCTGGCCATCGGCATAGCGCGCCGAATAGATGCCCGGTGCGCCGCCGAGAAAGTCCACCGCCAGGCCCGAGTCGTCCGCCAGTGCGGGTAAGCCGGATAGCCGCGCGGCATTGCGCGCCTTGAGAATGGCATTTTCGATAAACGACAAACCGCTTTCCTCCGGTTCGACCGTGGAGAACTCGCCCACCGAACGCACGCGCACAGTGCTGCCGAGCATGGCTTGCAGTTCTTTGAGTTTGCCGGCGTTGTGGCTGGCCAGCACCAGTTCGTTGAAGTGGATCATCGGTCTGGGAAGAATTCCTGGTTGAAGTCGATGCTGTGCGCTGCGCCATCGGCTGTGGTTACGGTGATGTTGAAGCGCAACATTTCCTGCTGGGTAAAGGGGAACTGGGCAAGGTAATAAATAGCCGCCCCTTCGGTCACGCGTTTGAAACTGAGCGGATGGCTGCGGCCGACCAGGTCTTTAACTTCACCGCTCACGTTGGCGTTGCTGGCTTTACCGCCCTTGAGTAGGGATATATTCACCACGCCCTGGGTTTTGCTGCGCACCAGGCCGTTAGCGGCCGCGATATCGGGCTGCAGAAAGCTGGAGTTGAACGCGATGTAGTGCACGTCGAGATCGCCAAAGCTTTGCTTGCGTTCAGCGAGTGCTGGCACGCTCAGGCACAGGGCGATAAACAGTAATGCTAGACGGCGCATGATGATTCTCCGGGTAGATAGCGAGCCCTGATAGGGCCGCGCCAGTGGCGGTTTTTACAGGTTGAGCGATCGGCCGCTGATCCGGTAAATACCGATCTCACCTAACAGATTAGGCCAAATGCGGCTGGCCCAGCCGTGCCGATGGTCGCGGTCTACTGCCAGGCGATCTTTGATTGTGGCGCCCTGGTCGTGGCACAGGTTTTCGAAATCCTCGAAGGTGCAGAAGTGGATGTTCGGCGTGTTGAACCAGGTGTAGGGCAGAAAATCCGACACGGGCATGCGGCCTTTACTGGTGAGGTACCAGCGGCAGCGCCAATGAGCGAAGTTGGGGAAGGTGATGATGCAGGTCTTGCCGACGCGCAGCATTTCCGCCAACACCTTGTCGGGGTAGTGCAGGGCCTGCAAAGACTGGGTCATCACCACCACATCGAAGCTGCTGCTGGCGAAGTTGCTCAGGCCTTTATCGAGGTTCTGCTCAATCACGTTAACGCCCTTGCTCACGCACTGGGCGATATTGTCCGCATCAATCTCCAGGCCGTAGCCGCTGACCTGTTTGTGCTCTGTCAGCCAGGCGAGCAATTCGCCATTGCCGCAGCCGAGGTCGAGTACCCGACTGCCGGCGGGAATCCACTCTTGAATGATTTCTAGGTCCGCGCGCATGGCTACACCTTAATCCGTTTCATATAGCTGTCGAAAGCCTGCAGGTAGCGCGGAATAGGGATCAGGAAGGCGTCGTGGCCTTGGGGCGCGTCGATCTCCAGGTAGCAGACGTTTTTCCGCGCGGCGGTCAGGGCATCGACAATTTCCCGTGAACGCAGCGGCGAGAAGCGCCAGTCCGTGGTGAAGGACATCACGCAGAAATCGGCGGTCACCCCAGCCAGGGTCTTGGCCAGGTCGCCATCGTGATTTGCCGCCGGGTCGAAGTAGTCGAGCGCCTTGGTCATCAGCAGGTAGGTGTTGGCATCGAAGCGGGTAGAGAACTCTTCGCCCTGATAACGCAGGTAGCTTTCCACCTGGAACTCGACGCTGTGGAAGTCGTAGTTGAGCTTCTCGCTTTTCAACCCGCGGCCGAATTTCTCGCCCATGGCGTCATCCGACAGGTAGGTGATGTGCCCAACCATGCGCGCCAACATCAGCCCGCGCTTGGGGATCACACCTTGTTCCTGGAAGTGCCCGCCGTGAAATTGTGGATCGGTGAGGATTGCCTGGCGCGCCACTTCGTTGAAGGCGATGTTCTGCGCCGACAACTTGGGTGCCGAGGCAATCGCCAGGCAATGGCGCACCCGCTCGGGGTAGCTGATGGTCCATTGCATGGCCTGCATGCCGCCGAGGCTACCGCCGACGACGGCGGCCCACTGGCGGATGCCCAGGCTGTCGGCCAGGCGTGCTTGGCTGTGCACCCAGTCTTCTACGGTCATCACCGGGAAGTCCGCACCAAACGGCTTGCCGGTGGCCGGGTTAAGGCTGCTGGGGCCGGTTGAGCCGTTGCAGCCGCCAAGGTTGTTGAGGCTGACGACGAAGAACTTGCGGGTGTCGATCGGCTTACCGGGGCCGATGCAGCTGTCCCACCAACCCGGTTTACGGTCTTCCGCGCTGTGGTAACCGGCGGCATGGTGGTGACCGGACAACGCATGACAGATCAGTACCGCGTTGCTGGCCGTGGCGTTGAGCTCGCCATAGGTCTCGAATATCAGTTGATAGTCAGCCAGGCTGCGCCCGCAGGCCAACGCCAGCGGCTCTGCAAATTGCATAAGCTGCGGAGTGACCAGGCCAACAGAGTCTTGGGGGAAGGCAGTTGGCATCGACCCTGCTCGTAATAAAAGAAGAGCCGCAGTCTAAAGAGCCCCGCCCCAGGCGGCAAGCGCATGGGGCGGGGAGCTACGCCGTGAGGGTTTGCGCTTACTCGCCGATGCTGTGCGGGCGCGCCATGCCGGGCAGGTTCACCACCTTGCCTTGGCGTTGCACCGGTGCCGGGCGGCGTAGGGTGCGTAGCATCTCGTTGGCCTGGCTCAGTTGCAGCTCCAACTCGGCACTGTAGCGTGCCAGCTGCTGGCCGCGCTGGCGCGACTGTTGGGTTTCTTGGGCCAGGGCTTTGAGGCGCAGCATGTGCGTTTCCAGCAGCTGCTTGTGCTCCAGGGTGTGCTGCATCAACGGCATCAGTGCATCACTGGCCCATTGCTCGGCTTCGTGACGCATACGCTGGTGCAGGCCGATCACTTCCTGCACCAAGGTGGCGAAGAAGCGTTTGGTCAGGCTGCGTTGCTCAGTCAGCAGGGTTTTCAGCTGCAGGCGGAACTGGTCGGCCTTGGTCTGCTGCTGTTTGAGTTCACGCAGGTAGCGGTTGACGTTGAACTGCGGAGCGTCGACGCCATGCAGCGGGTTCTCTTCGTTATGCCGGCGGTAGACGGCGGCGACCATTTTGTTGGCCATCTCCGCTTCTTGCGCCAGGTTGTGCAGATCCTGCTCCACGCTACGGAAGAAATGCAGGATGGCTTGGTTGATGCCCAGCGTGGTCCAGCTGCCGGTGAGGTTCTTGCGCACTTTATTCAAGTGTTCGTCCAGGCGCTCACTGCGCGAGGCCTGACGTAGCAGGTCACCCTGGCGTTTAAGCAGCCGTTGGTTGGTTTTCAGGCCCAATAAGCGCTTGTGGTGCAGGCTGTGGTCTTCCTTGGTCTTGGCGGTCAGCTCGAAGAGCATCTGGCCATTGTCGTGCTGGTGGTTGCTCAACAGCGCCTGTTGTTCGTTGACCTTTTCCAAGCGTAGGTTGAGCACGTGCTGGCTATTTTGCAGAAGCGCCAGTACCTGATTGACCACACGGTCTTCAAGCAGGCGTTCTTTCTGCGCGATGATGCGCTCGCACAACAGATTTTCCAGGTTGCTCATCAGGCTGCGGGCCAGCAATTCTGGGTCCTTGCGAACCTTGGCCAGCATCGCTTGTTTGGCCGACAGCGGCAGCACGTCCTCGACACGGATGCCGAGCTGGCGTGCGGTGCTGGTTTGGATCTGGCGGATGGCATTCTGCACAAAGGCTTCGCCGGCCAGGTCATCCCAGAGCACGTCGATCTTGTTCAGCACGGCAAACAGGCTGGTCTGGGTGTCTTCATCAAGCTGGCGAATATGTTGCTGCCACACGGCCATGTCGCTGGCCGTGACGCCGGTGTCGGCAGACAGTAAGAAGATGATGGCCTGAGCGCTGGGCAGCATCGAAAGCGTCAGCTCAGGCTCGCTGCCCAGGGCATTCAGGCCTGGGGTGTCGAGGATGCGCAGGCCTTGGCGCAACAGCGGGTGGTCAAAGTTGACCATGGCGTGACGCCAGGCCGGCACCAGCACTTCGCCGGGCTTGCTGGTGCTTTCCAGCATGTCCGGGTGAAAGCCCAGGGCAATCGCCTGTTCGACCGGCATGGGTTTGGTGCGCGCGACCTGATTAAAAGCTTGAACCATGTTGTCTGGGTCGCTGAGGTCCAGCGGGATGTTCACCCAGTGCCGCGGAATACGCTTGAACTGCGCGACGCTGGCTTCGGACACACGGGTCTCGATCGGCAGCAGGCGGATATAGGAGCGTTCCGAGCGTGGGTCGAAGAACAGCTCGGTGGGGCACATGGTGGTGCGCCCAGCCTGGGATGGCAGCATGCGCTGGCCATAAGAGGAGAAGAACAGGCTGTTAATCAGCTCTGTTTTGCCGCGCGAGAACTCGCCGACAAACGCCAGGGTGATGTGGTCGGTACGTAGCAGTTTCAGGGCGCGCTCAAGCTTGGCTTCCACCGCCTCGGAGTTCAGCCGGTTGTTCACCAGCCAGCTGCGATAGCGGGTGATCTCGCGCATCAGCTCGCGCTTCCAGGTGACGTAAGCATCGACCTGCTGACTGAGACGTTCCATGCTCATCCTGGGGTTTCCTCTGGTGGCGCATCCATTGTGGACGACTGGGGTTATACGGCACCCTGGTGAAGTCGGGCACACAACAATGCCGCCCAGTAGATCAACGCGGCACATAACGCTTTAAAGCCTGTGTAATTACGCCAGACCCACGACATCCGCAGATCAAGCTGCTTGGCATTATGCGGGTAGCAGCTATGGCGTCAATTGCATGTCGTCGCACGCCCGCCTTATGGTCGGTCAGGGTGACCCAGCGGTCAGCTTCAATTCGCTCGGGAGCTGCTGCGGGCTTTTGCTGGGCACAGGCTTTTGTCGACTCGGCTCGCCCCTTTCCAGGTTCACAGGTGTTGGCGATCAGATCGCCAGGCTGAGGCCTTTGTACATACCGGTCATGACCGCCAGGTTGCGGATCACCAGCATGTCGATCAGGTTGAGAATCAGGAAGGCCACGATCGGTGACAAGTCCAGCCCGCCCATGCCTGGCAGAATGCGGCGAATCGGCGCCAGCAACGGTTCACAGATCTGATTAACCAGTGCCACAGTCGGATTTTGGCTGCCTTGCGCGACCCAGGAAAGAATGACGCTGATAATCAACGCAAAGAAGAACACCTTGAGAAACAGAGCAGTGACACCAATGATCGACCAGATCAGCAGTTGTACCGGGTTGTCCAGGCCATAGCCGAGCAGCATCAGGGTCAGCGCCATCAGCACCAACTGCACCAGAATCGCCAGTACCAGCGAGGCCAAATCGAGACCGGCCAGGCTGGGGATGATCTTGCGCAGGGGTTTAAGCAGCGGGTGGGTGGCGCGCACGATGAACTGGCTGAGCGGGTTGTAGAAGTCCGCCCGCACCAGTTGCAGGATAAAGCGCAACAACACGATCAGCAGGTACAGGCTGCCAATGGTTTGCAGGATATAAACAGCGGCGGTGTTGAGTCCTATCATGGTTGTTCCTTATTGGCCCAGTTGTTCAGCCAGCTCGGCTGAGCGGTGGGCGGCGGCGTTAAGGGCTTTTTCGACCAAGGCTTCAAAGCCGTTAGCTTGGAAGGTGTTGATGGCGGCTTCGGTGGTGCCCGCCGGCGAGGTCACGCGACGGCGCAGCTCACTGGCGTCAACATCACTGGCCACGGCCATGCGTGCGGCACCAAGCGCGGTGTGCAGGGTGAGCTGGGCGGCAGTCTCACGCGGCAGACCAAGCTTCTCGCCGGCGGCGGTCATCGCCTCGATCAGTAGGAAGAAATACGCGGGGCCGCTGCCAGATACGGCGGTCACGGCATCGATCTGTGCTTCAGTATCGAGCCAAAGCGCCAGGCCAACGGCGCTGAGCAGTTGTTCGGCCTGCTGGCGCTGAATCGAGGACACGTGCGCATTGCCATACAAGCCACTGACGCCCTGGCGCAGCAGTGCCGGGGTGTTGGGCATGCAGCGCACGATGGCCCGTGGGCCTAGCCACTGCTCCAAGCTGGCGCAGCTGATGCCGGCGGCAATCGATACCACTAACTGTTGCGCGCTGATATGCGTAGCGAGGTCCAGGCAGACGTCCTTCATGACCTGCGGTTTAACCGACAGCACAATCACGTCGGCATCCTGGATGGCATCGGCGTTGCTCGCGAAGGTTTCGATGCCATGCTCGGCGCTGATCTTGCTACGTTGTTCGGCTCCGCGGTCACTGGCGCGAATGGCGCTGGCGTCGATGCCCTGGGCGCGCAGGCCGCCGATCAGACTGGCGGCCATATTGCCTGCGCCAATAAAGGCAATGCGGGGAGTGCTCATAACGGGCTTCCTTAATAAGGCTGAAGATTCAGGTCGCGCTGTAGTTACGCGCGCCAAACAGGGCGGTGCCGATGCGGACCCAGGTCGCGCCTTCGGCAATAGCGGCTTCGAGATCGTCGCTCATGCCCATGGACAGTGTGTCGAGATCCAGGTTCAGGCTGACTTGCAGCTCGCGCAGGCGAGCAAAGGCGGCGCGTTGTTGCTGCGGGTCGTCAGTCGGCTCGGGGATTGTCATTAATCCGCGCAGGGTGATGTTGGGCAGTTGTGTAACGGCGTGTGCCAGCGCCGGCAGTTCTTCGGGGGTACAACCCGCTTTGCTGGCTTCTGCGCTGATATTCACTTGCAGGCAAATATTCAGCGGCGGCAAATGTGCTGGGCGCTGAGCAGACAGCCGTTCGGCGATCTTCAGGCGATCCACCGAGTGAACCCACGCGAAGTGTTCGGCGATCGGTTTGGTCTTGTTCGATTGAATGGGACCGATGAAATGCCAGGTCAAAGGCAGTGCGACCAACTCGATCTGCTTTTCCAGGGCTTCCTGCAGGTAATTTTCGGCAAAATCGCGCGCGCCAGCGGCAAACGCCTCGCGAACGGCTGCCGCCGGTTTAGTTTTGCTCACTGCGAGCAGGCCGATAGACGCACAATCTCGCTGCGAGGCTTGCGCCGCCTCACGGATGCGCACTCCGACCTTTGCAATATTCTCTGCTATCGTGGACATTACTTGCGCCCGCCGCCTGGGTTTCGCGGCATTCTACCTGCTTGTCTGTCATTAGGGAGTCCCATGGATATCACTGAATTGCTGGCCTTCAGCGCCAAGCAAGGTGCATCGGACCTGCACCTCTCCGCTGGCCTGCCTCCGATGATTCGGGTCGACGGTGATGTTCGCCGGATCAATTTGCCTGCACTCGACCATAAACAAGTGCACGCGCTGATCTACGACATCATGAACGACAAGCAGCGTAAGGATTTCGAGGAGTTCCTCGAGACCGACTTCTCCTTCGAAGTGCCGGGTGTAGCGCGTTTCCGGGTTAACGCCTTCAACCAGAACCGTGGCGCTGGCGCCGTATTCCGTACCATTCCGTCGAAAGTGCTGAGCATGGAAGATCTCGGTATGGGTGAGATCTTCAAGAAGATTTCTGATGTGCCGCGTGGCTTGGTGCTGGTCACCGGGCCCACCGGTTCGGGTAAGTCGACCACCTTGGCGGCGATGCTCGACTATATAAATAGCAATAAGTACCACCACATCCTCACGGTGGAAGACCCGATCGAATTCGTTCACGAATCGAAAAAATGCCTGATTAACCAGCGCGAAGTGCACCGCGACACCCTCGGCTTCTCCGAAGCCTTGCGCTCGGCGCTGCGTGAAGACCCGGATATCATCCTGGTGGGCGAAATGCGCGACCTGGAAACCATTCGCCTGGCGCTGACTGCCGCGGAAACGGGTCACTTGGTATTTGGCACTCTGCACACCACCTCAGCGGCTAAAACCATCGACCGGGTGGTCGACGTATTCCCCGCCGAAGAGAAATCCATGGTGCGCTCCATGCTCTCGGAGTCCCTGCAGTCGGTGATCTCGCAAACCCTGTTGAAAAAGGTTGGCGGCGGCCGTGTGGCGGCACACGAGATCATGATTGGTACGCCGGCTATCCGTAACCTGATCCGTGAGGACAAGGTGGCGCAGATGTATTCGGCCATTCAGACCGGTGGCTCGCTGGGCATGCAAACCCTCGATTCCTGCCTGAAGACTCTGTTGTCCAAGGGCATCGTCAGCCGCGAAGCCGCGCGGGAAAAAGCCAAAATTCCGGAAAATTTCTAAACCGACAGTGCTCGACTGGCCATGGTCGGTCGGGCTCAGCCCAGCGGCAGTACACGCGCGTGTCGCTGGCTTTGCATAACCGCGTGATGCACATGGGCGAACAACGATGGAATTCGAAAAACTGCTGCGCCTGATGGTGGAAAAGGGCGGCTCTGACCTGTTTATCACTGCCGGTGTACCGCCGTCGATGAAGGTCAATGGCAAGATCATGCCAATCACCAAGACGCCCATGTCGCCTGAGCAGACGCGTGAAACTGTGCACTCGGTGATGAATGAGCAGCAGCGCCGCGATTTCACGGAGAACCATGAGTGCAATTTCGCGATCAGCGCCCGCGGTGTGGGTCGTTTCCGCGTCAGTGCCTTTTACCAGCGCAACTTGGCCGGTATGGTGCTGCGCCGCATCGAGACCAATATCCCGACGTTGGACGAGCTGAAACTGCCGGAAATTCTCAAGAAACTGGCGCTGACCAAGCGCGGTCTGGTGTTATTCGTGGGAGCCACCGGCACGGGTAAGTCGACCTCGCTGGCAGCAATGATTGGCTACCGCAACAAGAACAGCAGCGGTCATATCATTTCCATCGAAGACCCGATCGAATACATCCACCAGCACCAGAGCTGCATCGTCACTCAGCGTGAGGTGGGCATCGACACCGAGTCGTTCGAAGTAGCGCTGAAGAACACCCTGCGCCAGGCGCCGGACGTGATTCTGATTGGTGAGGTGCGCACCCGCGAGACCATGGACCACGCCGTGGCGTTCGCTGAAACCGGCCACTTATGCCTGGCCACGCTGCACGCCAACAACGCCAACCAGGCGCTGGACCGCATTATCAACTTCTTCCCGGCGGACCGACAGAACCAGGTGTGGATGGATCTGTCGCTCAACCTCAAAGCCATCGTTGCTCAGCAACTGATCCCAACGCCGGATGGTAAGGGCCGCCGTGCGGTGATCGAGGTGTTGATCAATACGCCACTGGCTTCCGATCTGATCCGTAAGGGTGAGGTGCATGAGCTCAAGGCGTTGATGAAACGCTCCACCGAGCAGGGCATGCAGACCTTCGATCAGGCGCTGTACAACCTATACAGCCAAGGCGAGATTACCTACGAAGACGCGTTGCTTTACGCTGACTCAGCCAACGACCTGCGTCTGATGATCAAGCTGGGTTCTGAAAGTGACGGTGATCACTTGAGCAGCATGGCTCAGGGGCTGTCGCTGGAAGTCAGTGAGGAAGATCCGGGTCGGCGCTTCCGCTGACAGGCGATTCTTGCACGGCGCTGTAGTGAATACGTTTACCGCCCTGGCGTGCGACGGCCTCGGCTTGGCCATCGCGCTGGGCGCCGGCGCGGGCCTGGCTCATGAGTTGTGGAATCAGCGGGCCTTCAGGGAGATTTTTCCAGAAGCGTACCGGCAGGCTGGTTTCCAGAGCGCTGCGGTTTAGCCGTGCTGGGTTGAAGGTGCTGGCGTAATACGCCAGCCACAGCGCCTCGCCGTTATCCTCAGGTGTTTGTGCCAGGCGTTGCCACTCGCTCGGGCAGGGCTGCTGGTAGTGCAGGCGCTGGCCATCCCAGTACACGCCGTCATCGGGTGTGGCAATCAACCAAGTAGTGCGCCCCAGGCGTTCGGCAAAGTGCCCGCTGGCGCTGGCCAGAATGTCGTGGGCGGGTTCATGCCAAGCCACCAGTTGTGGCCCTTCGGCGTTTTTCGGACGTGGATGAAAGCGTAGAAAGGCATGCAGGTGATGGGCCTCGCGGCGTACCGCCTTGAGCCGTTTATGCAGCTGGCTGCCGTCTATATCACCCGACAACATGGCCGCGCGATCACCCTGGGCGACCCGCCACAGAATCCGATAGAGCAGGCTCCAGCGCTCCTCGACGCGAAAGCGTGCGGCGCTCTGCAGCAGTTCAAGCAGCTGTTTGGGGATACGCGGTGCCGGCGTAGCCACTTGGGTGCTGCTGGGCGTAGGTGTCTGGTCGAACAGCCCGCCGCTGTCGCCGGCACCCAGCCAAGTGACCTGGTGCGGCGGCACGCCTTGCTGCAATAGGTTTCTGGAAACTTCACGCCAGCCAGCAAAGCTGCCATCGAAGTGCGCGCTGTGCATCACCACAGCGCCATCTGTGCGGGCGTTTCGCTGAGCTGCTGGCGCAGCAGTAGGGATTCGCGGGTAGCCTGCAAGGGCCGATAATCCTGGGTGATGATAAACGGCTTGGCTTTTTCCAGGGCGCAACGCAGGCGCGTCAGGTCAGCGAAGCGAATGCGTTTTTGCCGGCGCAGGGCAACCAAACGTTTGGCGCTGAGCACACCAATACCGGGTACGCGGGCGATCATCGAGGGTTCGGCGCGGTTGAGGTCAACGGGGAAGTGCTCGCGGTTGTTCAATGCCCAGGCCAGCTTCGGGTCGATATCCAGGGCCAGGTTGCCGGGGCCGCTGAGCAGCTCGCTGGCATCGAAACCGTAACCGCGCATCAAGAAGTCGGCCTGATACAGGCGGTGCTCGCGCAGCAGCGGCGGCGCTTCAAAGGGTACGGTATTCGGGCTTTGCGGAATGGGGCTGAACGCTGAGTAGTAGACCCGGCGCAGGCGGTAGTCGCTGTAGAGTGAGGCGGCGGTGTGCAGGATGGTGCTGTCATCGGTGGCGTCGGCACCAATGATCATCTGCGTGCTCTGGCCGGCGGGGGCGAAGCGCGGTGCGCGCTTTTCGGCGCGGGCCTCGCTCTCGCCTTGGTGTATCGAGTGCATGGCCTGCTTGATGGTGCGCACCTGTTTTTCCGGGGCTAAACGGATCAGGCTGGCTTCAGTCGGCAGCTCAATATTCACACTGAGGCGGTCGGCGTAGCGCCCTGCTTCGGCTATTAGCAGCGGGTCTGCGTCGGGAATGGTTTTTAGGTGGATATAGCCGCGAAATTCATGCTCTTCGCGCAGCAATTTGGCCACGCGGATCAGCTGCTCCATGGTGTAGTCGGCGGAACGAATGATGCCGGAGCTGAGAAACAACCCGCTGATGCAATTGCGCGTGTAGAAGTCGAGGGTCAGGGTCACCACTTCTTCCGGGGTAAAACGCGCGCGCGGCACATCGCTGGAGCGACGGTTGACGCAATACTGGCAGTCATACAGACAAAAGTTGGTCAGCAGAATTTTTAGCAGCGCCACGCAGCGACCGTCGGGCGTAAAGCTGTGGCAGATGCCCATGCCGTTGGTTGAGCCGATACCGGTTTTACTTTTGGAGCTACGCGTAGGGGCGCCGCTACTGGCGCAGGACGCGTCGTATTTAGCGGCGTCGGCGAGCACGGTGAGTTTTTCGATCAGCTGCATGATGACGCTCAAATATACTGTTTATATGTACAGTATTTAGTAATCTTAAGTCGGCTTCAAGTGCTGATCGGGCGTTCTGCGCAGTAGATTTCCCTGCGTAGCGAACCTTGGATAGAGTGTGGCGTCAGATAGAGTTCAAGCCATCAGGAGGCACGCATATGCAGCGACAGGATACGCACAGCAAGCTTATCGGTTACCTACTCTGGATCTTTGGCTTTCTCGGGGCGCACCGTTTTTACTATGGCAAGCCGGTCACGGGCACCATTTGGTTCTTCACCTTCGGCCTGTTCTTTATTGGCTGGATCATCGACCTGTTCCTGATTCCGGCGATGGATCGTGAGGCGGACCTGCGTTTTACCGCGGGTGATACTGATTACAACGTAGCGTGGATCCTACTGACCTTTCTGGGGCTTTTTGGCGTGCACCGTATGTACCAAGGCAAGTGGATTACCGGAATCATTTACCTGTGTACCGGTGGGTTGTTCTTGGTGGGCGTGCTGTATGACTTCTGGACACTGAACAGTCAGGTGTCGATCAAAAACGCTGAGCGCGCCTGAGGTTTAGGCATGAAAAAGCCCGCCAATCGGCGGGCTTTTTCATGGGGCGCGGGTTCAGGCCTGGTAGCTGATATGCCCATCAACCAAGGTGTAACGCACTGCACCCGGCAAGCAATGACCGATAAACGGGCAGTTGGCACCTTTTGAGTACCAGCTTTCACCGGCCAGGGTCGAGGCCTGTGGGTCGAACAGCAGCAGATCGGCGGGCGCGCCCACGTTCAGGCGGCCAGCCGGTAGGCGCAGTGCGTGCGCCGGGCCACTGCTCAGGCGGGCGAGCAGGGTGGGCAGGTCAAGCAGGCCGTCTTGTACCAGGCTCATGGCCAGCGGCAGCAACAGTTGCACGCTGCTGATGCCGGGTTCGGTGGCACCGAAGGGCGCCAGCTTGGCGTCGCGCTCATGGGGTTGGTGGTGGCTGGAAATGGCACCAATCACGCCACTTTTCACGGCGGCACGTAGGCCGTCACGGTCAGCGGCGGTGCGCAACGGTGGTTGCACGTGATACAGGCTCGAGAAACCTTCCAGTGCCTCATCTGTGAGAATCAGCTGATACAGTGCCACATCGGCAGTTACCGGCAGACCACGGGCCTGAGCGTCGGCGATCAGCTGTGCGCCACGGGCGCTGGTCAGTTGGCTGAAGTGCGCACGCACGCCGGTCTGCTCGACCAGCAGTAGATCACGGGCCAGGGCCACGGTTTCAGCGGTCTCTGGGATGCCCGGTAAGCCAAGGAAGCTGGCCATGGCGCCTTCATGCGCCAGGCCGCCTTCGGCCAGATCATGATCCTGGGAGTGGAAGATTACTGTCAGGTCGAAGGTGGCGGCGTACTCCAGCGCGCGACGCAGAGTGCGGTTATTGCGGAAACTGTCCAGGCCGTTGCTGAACGCCACGCAACCCGCGTCGCGCAGTGCAACCAGTTCGGCCAGCTGCTCGCCTTCCAGGCCTTTGCTCAGGGCGCCAATCGGGAACACCTTGGTATGCCCGGCTTCGCGAGCGCGGTCGAGGATCAACTCGGCGACAGCGGGGGTGTCCACTATTGGTTTAGTAAACGGCGGGCAGCACAAACTGGTGACGCCGCCTGCTGCGGCTGCGAGTGTCTCCGTGGCGATGCTGCCCTTGCGGCTAAAACCCGGCTCGCGCAGGGCGACGTTGAGGTCGACCAAGCCTGGACTGGCAACCAAGCCTTGAGCGTCGAGAGTTTTATCGGTGGTGAAGCCGGCGGGGGGCTGGCCGATAGCCGCAATCTTGCCGTTCTCGAGATAAAGGTCGGTGATCTGATCAACGCCGCTGCTGGGGTCGATCACGCGGGCACCGAGGATACGGATGCGCATCAGTTTTGCTCCTCGGCATCTTGATTGAGTTGGCGCTGCGCGGCTTGGCCGCTCATGGCCATAGACAGTACCGCCATGCGGATGGCGATGCCGTAGGTTACTTGGTTGAGAATCACCGACTGCGGGCCGTCAGCGACGGCTGATTCGATCTCCACGCCGCGGTTGATTGGCCCTGGGTGCATGACCAGTGCGTCCGGCTTGGCCAGCTTGAGGCGTTCTTCTGTGAGGCCGAACAGGCGGTAGAACTCGCCCTCGCTGGGCAGCAGGCCGCCGGTCATGCGTTCACGCTGCAGGCGCAGCATGATCACCACATCGACATCCTTGAGGCCTGCGGTCATGTCGCTGTAAACCGTCACGCCGTATTGCTCGATGCCGACTGGCAGCAGCGTTTTCGGTGCGATCACGCGGATGTCCGGGCAGCCGAGGGTCTTCAGCGCGAGCATATTCGAGCGCGCCACCCGCGAGTGCAGGATGTCGCCGACGATGGCCACTGAGAGGTTTTCGAAGCTGCCTTTATGTCGGCGAATGGTGAGCATGTCGAGCATGCCCTGGGTCGGGTGGGCGTGCCGGCCGTCGCCACCGTTGATGATTGCCAGGTTCGGGCACACATGTTCGGCGATAAAGTGCGCGGCGCCGGAGTCACCGTGACGTACGACGAAAATATCGGCGGCCATGGCTTCGAGGTTGCGCAGGGTGTCGAACAGCGTCTCGCCTTTGCTGGTTGAGCTGGTCGAGACATTGAGTGTGATGACGTCGGCGGACAGGCGCTGCGCCGCCAGTTCGAAGGTGGTGCGGGTGCGCGTGGAATTCTCGAAAAACACGTTGCACACGGTCTTGCCGCGCAGCAGCGGTACTTTCTTGACGGCGCGTTCGCCGACTTCAAGGAAGGAGTCAGCGGTGTCGAGGATTTCTGTCAGCAGTTCGCGCGGCAGGCCGTCGATGGACAAAAAGTGACGCAGTTGGCCTTGGTCATTGAGCTGCAATGGGCGCTTGGTGGCTAGGGTCGTCATTGGGCGAGTCTCAGTTGGCAAGCGTCTGAAGTTCGAGGGTCAGCGGGGTAGGGCCGGATAATTTTACCCGCTGGTCTTCCGTTAGCGACAGCGTAGCCCCGACCACATCCGGACGGATCGGCAGCTCGCGGGCATCCAGGTCGAGCAGGCTGACCAGGGTCACACTGGCCGGGCGACCGTAGTCGAACAGCTCGTTGAGCGCCGCGCGGATAGTGCGCCCACTCATCAGCACATCGTCGATCAGCACCAGGTGTTGGCCTTCGATCTCGAAGGGTAGCTCGGACGGTTGTACCTGTGGGTGCAGGCCGTTCTGAGTGAAGTCGTCGCGGTAGAAGGACACATCGAGAACGCCCAGTGGATCCTGGCGGCCGAGGGTTTCAAGGAGTGCCTGGGCCACCCAAACACCGCCTGTGCGGATGCCGATAAAGCGCGGTTCATTGATCCGTCGTTTATTCAGGTGGCTGGTTAGCGCGGCGGCCATTTGCGGCAACAATTCGGCCGGGTTGGGTAAGCTCATGACAACACTCCAGATACAGATTCGACGGGTCGTTAGCCCGAGCAGTTTTCTTCTAACCAGCCTTGCAGCAGCAGCGCCGCAGCAAGGGCGTCGACCGGGCGCTCGCGGTAGCCGCTGTTCTGCCCTTGTTGCAGGCGCTGGCCCTTGGCTTCGTATGTGGTTAAGCGTTCGTCGTGGGTGTGCACGGGGAGGTTGAAGCGACCGTTGAGCCGGCGGGCGAATTTCTCCGCGCGGTCGCTCATCTCGCTTTTCGTGCCGTCCATATTCAGCGGCAGGCCGACAACGATGGCGTCCGGTTGCCATTCCTTGATCAGGGCTTCGACTTTCTGCCAGTCCGGCACGCCGTTCTGCGCTTTGAGAATGCACAGCTCGCGGGCCTGGCCGGTGATGATCTGGCCGACGGCCACGCCGATCTGTTTGCTGCCGTAATCGAAGCCCAGTAGCAGGCGCAGCGGCTTTGCCTTGGTTTCAGACATCAGCCGTGTCCCGCTTGTGAGGTGAGCAGGCTGAGGTTGACGCCCAGGCGTGCGGCAGCGGCATTCAGGCGCTGGTCGAAGGGCAGGTCGAAAAGGATGGTGTTGTCGGCTGGGCAGGTCAGCCAGGCGTTGCCCACCAGTTCGGCTTCCAGTTGCCCGGCTTCCCAGCCCGCATAGCCAAGGGTAATCAGGTATTTATCAGGGCCACTGCCATCGGCAATCGCAAACAGTACGTCCTGCGAGGTCGACAGACCCAGCTCACCCAGCTCAAGAGTGGCCTGAAATTGCGGGCCGCTGGGGTGCAGGACAAAGCCGCGATCGGTTTGTACCGGGCCGCCGGTAAAGATCGGCAGACTTTGGCACAGCACCGGCGGCTCTTCGTCCGGACGCAGCTGTTCGAGTACGTCAGCCAGGTTGAGGCCGTTGGGTTTGTTGATCACCAGGCCCATGGCGCCGAACTCGTTGTGGTCGATCAGGTAGGTGACGGTCTGCGCAAAGCGCGGATCGGCCATGTGCGGCATGGCAATCAGAAAGTGATGCTTGAGATAGCTGGGGCTGGCGTCTGTCATGGGCGTTAGTTTCAGGCTTCAGGCCATCGGCTTCAAGCACGACGCGGCATCGGTCTGTAAAAGCCTGTGTGATTAATTGCTCGACAGGCGGTCGCCGCGCTCAAAGCGCCAGGTGCGGATAATTTCCAGGCGGTCGACATCGGCGAGGTCGCCCGTAAACGGCGCAAATGGCGCGGCCAGGCGCACGATGCGCAGTGCCGCCTGATCGAGCGTGCGCTGACCGGAGGACTCCAGCACCTGCACTTCATACAAAGTGCCGTCGCGATTGATCGATACCAGCAGGCGCAAGCTGCCATAAATGCCGGCTCGGCGGGCTTCGTCTGGGTAGTTAAGGTTGCCGACGCGCTCGACCTTTTTGCGCCACTCATCCTTGTACCAAGCCCCCTTGTCACGCATGGTTGAGGCAGCGTTAAGACGATGGATTTTTGGGCGCTTGGCGTATTGCTGCACTTCCATGGCCAGCTCTGCTTCTAGGCTGGCGATTTCCGAGGACAGTTGGGCGCTATCAAATACTGGGGTGGCACGGGTTTGCGGGGTGGGCTTGGCTTCTTCGCGTTTGACCGGGGTTTTCTGTGGTTGCGGGGTGCGAGTGGCGACGGCAGCCTTGGGTGCTTGCTGGTGCACAGCGGGTTGTTGCGCGGCTGCGGGTGGTGTGACGCGTTTGACTTCGCTGTCTTGGAATAAGGCTTGCTCAGTGGTTTTCGGAGCCGCCTTGTGTTCCAAGGTGCCGCTGCCTTGCTGGTTGTCCTGGGCGAGAAAGTCAGCCTCTTTGGGCTTTTCCTCACTTTTGAAGGTGGACAGGGTGATTTCCAGCGTTTTGCTGATCTGGCTGGGCTCGGCCAACGTGAAGCCCAGGCCGAGAATCAGCGCGGCATGCAGTACGGCTGCGAGGAAAATGGTAAAGCCCAGTCGATCCGCCGGCTGCACGCCGGCGCTGGAAAGTTCGGGTAGTTGGGCTGCTGCGTTCATCGCATGTCGGGTCTGCTCAAGTTGCCGCGCAGTCTGCCGAGCGCGCATGGAAAAGTCTATGAAGCACTGCGCGCATTGAGCTTCTCGGCAATCTTGTCCATTAACTGTTCTGCGATGCGTGTGCCGAAGGCGGCATCAATTTCGCGAATACAGGTCGGGCTGGTGACGTTGATTTCGGTAATGTGCTCGCCAATTACGTCTAGGCCGACAAACAGCAGGCCTTTCTCGCGCAGTGTTGGCCCAATTGCAGCGGCAATTTCGCGGTCGCGCTCGGTCAGTGGGCGGGCTTCGCCACGGCCTCCTGCGGCCAGGTTGCCACGCGTTTCGCCGGCAGCCGGAATGCGCGCCAGGCAGTAGGGCACGGGCTCGCCGTCGATTAACAGGATGCGCTTGTCGCCGTCCTTGATGGCGGGCAGATAACCCTGGGCCATGATTTGCTGCTGGCCATGGTTGGTCAGGGTTTCGAGAATCACGGAAAGGTTGGGGTCACCCTCGCGATGACGAAATATCATCGAGCCGCCCATGCCATCGAGGGGTTTGAGAATGATGTCACGGTGCTCTTTGGCAAATTCGCGCAGAATGTCGGCCCTGCGGCTCACTAATGTCGGCGGGGTGTATTGGCTGAATTGAGTGGCAAAGTACTTTTCATTACAGTCGCGCAGGCTTTGCGGGCGGTTAACTACTAGAACGCCCGCCTGCTCGGCTTGTTCCAACAGGTAAGTGGAGTAGACAAATTCGTTATCGAACGGAGGATCCTTGCGCATCAGGATCACATCCAGCTCGCTTAGCGCGATGTCCTGCTCATTACCCAGTTCAAACCAGCGCTCTGGGTCGTTGTATACGCTAAGCTCTGAAAGCCGAGCGCGTGCTTCACCCTTGGCTTGGTAAAGGTCTTTCTGCTCCATATAGAAGAGGGTCCAGCCCCGCGCTTGAGCGGCCAGCAGCATGGCCAGTGAGCTGTCCTTCTTGAAGGCGATCTGGGCGATGGGGTCCATAACAATGCCGAGGCGGACGCTCATGGCGGTGTTCTCCGTAAATTGGCAACGATTAAAGTGTGCTAAGACGTGATGTGGCGTCAGGGTGGCGCTGACAAGTCGGGGGGTCAAGGAAAAACCGTGGTCCCGCGCGGCTTATAGATTGCATCTGGAGAGTGTGCTAAAAAGGCCCGACGATTGGGTTGTAGCCCGTCGGTGACAGGGCCTCAGGCGCACTGATAAAACGCAAAATAACGACTCACCGAGGCGATGGTAGGGCAAACATGGAACAGCATTCCGAGGGTTTGAGGGTGATGGTGATCGACGATTCGAAAACGATTCGTCGTACCGCGGAAACCCTGCTGAAAAAGGTGGGCTGCGAGGTAATTACCGCAGTTGACGGTTTCGATGCTTTGGCAAAGATCGCCGATACCCATCCAAACATCATTTTTGTCGACATCATGATGCCGCGGCTCGATGGCTATCAGACCTGTGCCTTGATCAAGAACAACAGCGCTTTCAAATCCACCCCGGTGATCATGCTGTCCTCTAAGGACGGTCTGTTCGATAAAGCCAAGGGGCGCATCGTTGGCTCGGATCAGTACCTGACCAAACCCTTCAGTAAAGAAGAGTTGCTCGGTGCGATCAAAGCCCATGTGCCTAATTTTACGCCGGTGGAACAACAAGCGTCCTGACGCCCCGCTGACCAGCTGGGCGCCTTTTTAAAGTATTGGGAAACACCATGGCTCGAATTCTGATTGTTGATGACTCGCCGACTGAAATGTACAAGCTGACCGCTATGCTGGAAAAGCATGGCCATCAGGTGCTAAAGGCGGAAAATGGTGCCGATGGCGTTGCGCTGGCGCGTCAGGAAAAGCCGGATGCTGTGCTGATGGATATCGTCATGCCTGGCCTTAATGGTTTTCAGGCGACGCGTCAGCTGACCAAGGATGCTGATACCAGTCACATCCCGGTGATCATTGTCACCACCAAAGATCAGGAAACCGACAAGGTCTGGGGTAAACGCCAGGGCGCGAAGGATTACCTGACCAAGCCGGTTGATGAAGCAACCCTGGTTAAAACCTTGAATGCGGTACTTGCCGGTTAACGCCGGGTTTGTCCGCAATTAAAAAAGAATAAGGCCGCAGCTGGCATGTCGGACGCGCAAACACCTTTTCAAACCCTTCAGGATATCGACAGGCTTTGTCGTTCGCTTGCGGCAGGCTTGCCTTCGCAGCAAGCGGTCGTGCAGACCTGGAGTGGTATCGGTTTTCGCATGGGCGAACGTTTTTTTGTTGCGCCCATGGGCGAGGTTGGCGAGGTGTTACATGAGCCGCGCCATACGCTGTTGCCCGGTGTTAAAAGCTGGGTCAAAGGCGTGGCCAACGTGCGTGGCCGTTTGTTGCCGGTGATGGATCTGTGTGGTTTCTTCGGCAATGAGCTGTCGCCGCTACGCAAAAAACGCCGAGTGCTGGTGGTTGACCATCAGGAGGTCTTTGCCGGCCTCACGGTCGATGAAGTATTCGGTATGCAACATTTTCCTGTGGACACCTTTTCCGAGCAGCTACCGCCGCTCGAGGCGTCCATAACACCTTTTATCCACGGAGTATTTCAACGTGAACAGCCCTGGTTGGTGTTCAGCCCACACGCGCTGGCCCAGAATCCGGGTTTTCTCGACGTGGCGTATTAACAGTTTATCGGTGGGGTCGGCATTGCCGGCCTTTTGGCGTTACATGGGAACCGTAGTGCGGTCGGTCCAGGCGGGGGCCAGTAAATGAAAAAACTAAATGCAGGTAATTTGTTAGCAGGTGCGCGCAGTAGCACATTGATCGCTGGGCTGTTTATCGTCCTGATTGTTTCGATCGTGCTGTTGTTCGCCAACTTCGCCTACATCAACACCCAGTCCAACTACGACACGGAGTACATCGGCCACGCCGGTGAGCTGCGCGTACTGTCCCAGCGTATCGCGAAAAACTCCACCGAAGCGGCGGCCGGTACGGCTGAAGCGTTCGGTTTGTTGCGTGATGCACGTAACGATTTCCAGGCGCGTTGGGGTTATCTGACCGACGGTAACGAGGAAACCGGGCTGCCCGCAGCACCGGAATCCTTGCAGCCTCAGATTGCTGTTGTGCAGCAAGATTGGGATACGTTGCGGCAGAACACCGACGCCATCTTGGCCAACGAACAGACTGTACTGTCGTTGCACCAGGTAGCGGCCACGCTTGCGGAAACTATTCCGCAGCTGCAGGTCGAGTACGAGGAAGTGGTCGATATTCTGCTGGAAAGCGGCGCGCCGGCAGCTCAAGTATCGGTTGCTCAGCGTCAATCCTTGCTGGCAGAACGTATCTTGGGCTCGGTAAACAAGGTACTGGCCGGTGACCAGGATTCGGTGCAAGCCGCCGACATGTTCGGTCGTGATGCCAGTCTGTTCGGTCGTGTATTGAGCGCGATGCTCGAAGGCAATGCCGCCATGGAAATCGCTCAGGTGAGCGATGAGGAAGCGCTTGAGCGTTTGGCGGAAATTTCCGAACTGTTCGAGTTCGTATCCGGTTCGGTGGACGAGATTCTCGAAACCTCACCTGAATTGTTCCAGGTGCGTGAGTCGGCTAACGTTATTTTTACCGTTTCCCAGACCCTGCTGGATAAAGCTTCTAATCTGGCTGTCGGGTTTGACGATCTGGCCACTGGGCGTGCGATTAACACCCTGATTGGTTATGTGCTGGGTGCTTTGGCGCTTGGTTCGATCATTCTCATCGGCCTGGTGATGGTGCGGGAAACCAACCGTCGTCTGGCGTCCACCGCTGAGAAAAACGAACGTAACCAGGCGGCGATTTTGCGACTGCTCGACGAAATCGCTGACCTCGCCGACGGTGACTTGACGGTGGCGGCGACGGTAACCGAAGACTTTACCGGTGCCATCGCTGACTCCATCAACTACTCCATCGACCAGTTGCGTGATCTGGTAGCCACCATCAACCTGACCGCTGTTCAGGTAGCGGGTGCGGCCCAGGAAACCCAGGCCACGGCGATGCACTTGGCTGAAGCTTCCGAGCACCAGGCTCAGGAGATTGCCGGTGCTTCCGCGGCCATCAACGAAATGGCTGTGTCGATTGACCAGGTATCGGCGAACGCCTCGGAGTCGTCCGCGGTAGCAGAACGTTCCGTAGCCATCGCCAACAAGGGTAACGAAGTCGTACACAACACAATCACCGGCATGGATAACATCCGTGAGCAGATCCAGGACACCTCGAAGCGAATTAAGCGCCTCGGTGAGTCGTCCCAGGAGATTGGTGACATCGTTAGCCTGATTAATGACATTGCTGACCAGACCAACATCCTCGCACTGAACGCCGCGATCCAGGCCTCCATGGCGGGTGACGCAGGCCGAGGCTTCGCCGTGGTAGCGGACGAAGTACAACGCCTCGCAGAACGTTCTTCTGCTGCAACCAAGCAGATCGAGGCGCTGGTTAAGACGATTCAGACCGACACCAACGAAGCCGTTATCTCGATGGAACAAACGACGTCCGAAGTGGTGCGCGGTGCTCGTCTGGCGCAGGACGCCGGGGTGGCACTGGAAGAGATCGAGAAGGTATCCAAGACCCTCGCGGCCTTGATTCAGAACATCTCCAACGCGGCTCGCCAACAGGCATCGTCGGCGGGCCACA